>JANXRZ010000007.1 GCA_025352885.1 Pseudomonadota bacterium
GAGATTTCGTTATAGCGCTCGAGCGGGAAGGGCAGCCCGGCACGTCCGGCCATGGCCACGAGGTGGACGATTGCGTTGGTCGAGCCGCCCATCGCCATGAGCGTGGTGATCGCGTTGTCGAACGAGCCCTTGGAAAGGAAGTCGCGCGGCTTGAGGTCGTCCCACACCATCTCGACGATCCGCTTGCCCGTGAGCGTGGCCATGCGCGCATGGTTGGAATCTGGCGCCGGAATCGACGAGTACCCTGGCAGCGTGAAGCCGAGCACCTCGGCGAGCGACATCATGGTCGCCGCCGTGCCCATCGTCATGCAGGTGCCGGGGGAGCGGGCGATGGTGTCTTCGATTTCGTTCCAGTCGCCTTGAGTGATGCGCCCGGCGCGTAACTCGTCCCAGTACTTCCAGGTGTCCGAGCCCGAGCCGAGCGTTTGGTCCCGCCAGTGGGAGTTAAGCATCGGACCAGCGGGAATGTAGATCGTCGGCAGGTTCATGCTCGTGGCGCCCATGATCAGCGCCGGCGTGGTTTTATCGCAGCCGCCCATGATCACCGCGCCGTCTGCAGGATAAGAGCGCAGCAGTTCCTCGGTCTCCATCGCGAGGAAGTTGCGGTACATCATCGTGGTGGGCTTCTGCATCGTCTCGGCGAGCGCCATCGCCGGCATCTCGAGCGGAAAGCCACCCGCCTGCCAGACGCCGCGCTTCACTTCTTCGACGCGCTGCTTGAAATGCGTGTGGCAGTGATTGATGTCCGACCACGTATTGATGATCGCGATGACCGGCTTGCCCGCGTAGTCCGTGCGGTCGTAGCCCATCTGCGCGGTGCGGGAGCGGTGGCCGAAGGAGCGCAAATCATTCACGCCGAACCAGCGGTGGCTGCGGAGGTCCTCGGGCTTCTTTTTCACGTCGCAATTCTCCTGTACAGGGAACGGGATTTTAATCCGGGGTTCGGTCAGTCGAGCCGGATGTTGGCGGCCTTTGCGACCTTGCCCCACTTGTCGAGCTCGGCGCGGATGTGGGACGCGAACTGCTCAGGCGTGGAGGACGCCACGTCGAGGCCTTGGGTCGAGAACTTCTCGCGGATCTCGGGTGCGGCCAGCGCCCTGACGAGCGCCTCGTTCAGCTTTGCGATAAACGCAGGGGGCGTCCCGGCGGGGACGAGCACGCCCTGCCAGCCGCTTGCATCGAAATCCTTCAGCCCGGCTTCTTCGAACGTCGGCACGTCGGGCAAGGCCGCCAGGCGCGTCTTGCCGCTCACGGCGATCGCTTTCATGCGGCCGGCCTTCACATAGGGCATGGTCACCGGCGGCGCATCGATCAAGAGCTGGATCTGCCCGCCGAGGAGGTCCGTCGCCGCAGGGGCGCTCGCCTTGTAGGGCACGACCAGCATGTCGATCCCGGCGCGCGACTTGAGCATCTCGGTGGCAAAGTGGAGCAGCGAGCCGCTGCCCGCCACGCCCGCCGCGACCTTGCCGGGATTGGCTTTCGCATACGCAATGAATTCCTGCAGCGTATTGGCCGGCACCGACGCGCCGATTGCCGCCAGGACGGCATTGGTGGAGGTGATGCCGACCGCCGTGAAATCCTTCAGCGCGTCATAGGGAAGCTTCGGGTACACGACCGGGTAGATCCCGATGGTGCCGGTGTTGCCGAGGAAGATCGTGTAGCCGTCGTTCGGCTGCTTGGAGGCGTACTCCGCACCAACGATTCCGCCGGCGCCGCCGCGGTTGTCGATCACGATCGGCTGGCCGAGAAACTCGGAAAACTTCGGCTGGATCGTGCGGGCCACGAAATCCAGGTTCCCGCCCGGCGGGAAGGGGACGATGAAGCGGACCGGCTTGTTGGGGTACGGCTGTGCCGAAGCGCTGGTGCATACGGCAAAGGCGGCGATCATCAGGATCGCATTCGACGTCATTCTCAGTGCGGCTTTTATTGTCATGGTTGTCTCCTCCAAGGCTGGCCCACGTTCGAATTCGTCGAATAGATTACCATCCGCGGATGCACTCCCTACCCATTCTCCGCTCGGCCACCCAGGCGGGCGGTGCCCTGCGAGCATGGCTGCAGAGTTGGTGGCGCGTGTTTCATTTCGGCGCAATCGCGCTCGTGATGGCAGCGTCACCCTCGGCTTACGACCGCGAAACGCGCAATGTGATGGCCAGGCAGATCTACTTCACGGCCTTGCAGATCCTGCCGGGCTTCATCGTGGTGACTACGCTGGCCTGCTACGTCGTGATGCGCGCGGTGCTTTCGGCGGCGACCGTGTACGGGTTCACCGAATACGCGCAGGATATGGCAATGCGGGTGCTGGTGCTCGACCTCGTGCCCATGTTCGTCGCACTGTTCGTGGCCCTGCGCTCAGGGTCGGCGATCGGCACCGAAGTCGTTCTCATGCATATCAATGGCGAACTGGATGCGCTCCAGCGACGAGGCGCCGACCCCATGCGCCATGCGCTCGTGCCGCGCGTGATCGGGAGCACGCTCTCGGTGGTGTCCCTAACGGCGGTCGGCGGATTGATCGCACTCGTCCTTGCCTATATGGGCGTCTACGGGCTGTCGCCCTGGGGTCTGCCGGACTTTACGCATTCCGTCGGCCAGATCTTCGATCCCACGGCGACCATCGGGCTGGCGATGAAGTCGGTGCTGTTCGGGCTCACAGTGGCGGTCATCCCGATCACCGCCAGCCTCGACATGCCGAAGTCGATGAGCCTTGCGCCGATTGGCGTGCTCAACGGCATGGTGCGGTTATTCCTAACGCTTGCGTTGATCGAGGGCGCGTCGCTCGCGACGCGCTACCTCTAGCCCGCGCCAATGGCAATCGATCCCGACAACGAGCCGCGCCGCGACGCCGCGCCGGTCACCTCCGCGCCGATCCGTCATCTCGAGTTCAAGGCAGCGCTGCTGCTTGCTCTGACTGCGTTTCTCGTGTGCAGCTATGTCGGCTATGTCCTGTATGCACGGGGGGTCTTCGACAGCACGCAGCGCGTCGTGCTCGTCACCGACAACTCGGAAGGTGTCTACGTCGGCATGGACCTGACCTTCGCCGGGTTTTCGATCGGGCGTGTGCGCAGGATCGACCTTGGCGATGACGGCAAGGCCCACATCACCGTGAGCATTCCGACGCAGAACTCACGGTGGCTGCGCGTTTCGAGCGTGTTCACGATGGAGCGCGCGCTCGTCGGGGGCACTCGCATCCGCGCATTCAGCGGCCAGCTGGCCGATCCTCCGCTGCCTGACGGCGCAGTGCGCCAGGTGCTGCGCGGCGATGCGACCGAAGAGTTGCCGGCTCTGATCGCAAGCGTGAAGAATCTGCTCGAAAATCTCCAGGCGCTGACGGCGCCGGAGTCCAGCCTTGGCTTAAGCCTCGGCAACGTAAAGACTGTGACCGAGCGCATGGCCGGTCGCAGCGGCGCATTGGCCGCGGCGCTCGGCAGCGAAGCGAATGCGGACAAGGTCATCGCCGCGCTCGATCGGGCCAACAAGCTGCTCGATTCGCTCGGAGGCGTGTCCGCGCGCCTCGACCAGACGCTCGCCAAGACCGACCAGCGCGTATTCGGCCGCGACGGGATCATGGACGAAACGCACAAGGCCGTAGCGCAGTTGAATGCGGTCCTCGTGGATGCGCGCGAAAGCCTCAAGAAGGCCGATGCAGTGCTCGCTGATGCCCAGAAGATCAGCACCAATGCCCGCGGCGCAACCGATGACCTCGCGGGCCTGCGCGCCGAAGTGGACGCCAGCCTGCGCAAGGTGGCGGGCCTGATCGACGAGATCAACCGCAAATGGCCGTTCAAGCGGGACACCGAGCTCAAGCTGCCATGAGCCGTCGAGCGCTTGCGGCAGGCCTCATCATTCTGCTTTCGGCGTGCTCGAGCGCGCCGCCCGCCCCAGACTGGCAATCGAACGCGCACCTGGCGATAAAAAACTTCGAGAAGCTGTACCTGGCCGGGGACACGCGAGCCGCAGATGCGGAATTTGCCCGCGCACGCGCCGAACTCGCCAGCACCGGTCGTCCCGGTCTGGTCGCCCGCGCTGAATTGACGCGTTGCGCAGTCCGGGTCGCCAGTCTCGCTTTTGACGAGTGCACGGGGTTTGCTGCACTCGCAGTAGACGCAGGGCCCGAAGAGCGTGCCTACGCCGACTACCTGGCCGCACGCTGGCAGTCAATGGATGTCCTCAGGCTGCCTGCGCAGCATCGATCCGTGGTGACCGGTGGCCCCTTGCCCGAGGACGCGCTGGCGCGCCTGGTGGCTGCAGGCGCACTGATGCGGGCCGGGCGGATAACGCCGGCCGGCATCGCCTTGGCGATCGGGACGGCGTCCACGAACGGCTGGCGGCGGCCTTTGCTCGCCTGGTTGGGCGTGGAGGAAAAGCGGGCGGAAAGCGCAGGGGAAAAAGAAGCGGCGGCCCGAATACGGCGACGTATCGATACGGTCCTGAACGGAGGTAAATGACATGCGCAGCCAGGCCGCGATGCTTGCCCTCTGGGCCGCGCTTTTCGCCACGACCGCCGCAGCACAGGGTTATCCCACGAAGGCGGTCCACGCGATCATTTCGTTTCCGCCCGGGAGCTCGACGGACATCGTCGGGCGCATCGTGCTGCAGAAAGTCGCCGAGTACTGGGGCCAGCCGGTCGTCGCTGAAAATCGCGGCGGCGCGGGCGGGTCGATAGGGTCAGCGATGGTGGCCCGGGCTGCGCCGGACGGTTATACGCTGCTCATCAATTCGTCCGCTCACTCGGTGAATCCGGCGATGTACGCAAGACTGCCTTACGAGACGACGAGGGACTTCGTCGACATCGTGCCTCTGACCGTCCAGCCCAATGTGCTGGTCGTGCCGGGTCCTTCACCGGTCAGGACAGTTGCGGATCTGCTCGCCGCAGCCAAAGCGCGGCCCGGTGCGATCAACTTCGGCCACGCCGGCGTCGGGAGCGGGACCCATCTGTCCACGGAGAAATTCATCGCAGCCGCCGGCATGAACGTGACTCAAATCCCGTTCAAGGGGTCGCCCGAAGTCATCACGGCATTGCTCGGCGGCACGGTCGACTGCTATTGGGCGCCGATCTCGGCGGCGATGTCGAACATCAGGAGCGGCAAGCTGCGACCGCTCGCGGTCAGCAGCGCGAAACGCAACTCGCAACTTCCCGACGTGCCGACGACAAGCGAGGCCGGAGTGCCGAGGGCGGAATCCCCGCTTTGGTTTGGCGTCTGGGCGCCGGCAGGCACGCCCCAGGAAATCGTCGCCAAAATTTCGGCGGACGTGAGACGTGCGATCGCGGATCCGGGTGTGCGCGAAAAGCTTGCCGCTTTGGGCAACGACCCGATGGACATGCCGCCCGATGAGTTTGCGCGCTTCGTGCGCAGCGAGATCGAAGACTACGCGCGGGTCGTCAAGGCGGCGGGAATCAAGCCGCAGTAAATTTCAGGCCTGCACCGGCATCCGGTCGCGCAGGAAAACGCCGGTCATGCGCTGCAACTCGTCGAAAGCGAGGCCTTCGCAAACGTCGATGACCTGGAGGCCGTCGGGCATCACGTCGATGACCGCGAGATCGGTGTAAATCCGGTTGACGCACGCAGCCCCGGTGAGCGGATACGTGCAACGCTCCACGACCTTGCTTTCACCCGACTTGGTCAGGTGCTCCATCATCACCATGACGGTCTTCGCGCCGACCGCAAGGTCCATGGCGCCTCCGACGGCGGGAATCGAATCCGGGGCGCCGGTGTGCCAATTGGCCAAGTCCCCGTTCACGGCGACCTGGAACGCACCGAGCACGCAAAAGTCGAGATGGCGGCCCCGGATCATGCCGAACGAGTCGGCGTGATGGAAAAACGAACCCCCGGCGAGGAGCGTCACCGGCTCCTTGCCCGCATTGATCAGGTCTTCGTCTTCGGTCCCCGCCGCCGGCTTCGGGCCGACGCCGAGCACGCCGTTTTCACTGTGCAGGAGAACCTCGCGTCCCTTCGGGATGTGGTTTGCCACGAGCGTCGGCAGGCCGATGCCTAAATTGACATAGGCGCCTTCGGGGATATCGCGCGCAACGCGCGCCGCGATCTGGTTGCGGTCCCATTTCTTCATGCGGTCGCTCCGGTTTTCACCACGCGCTTGACGAAAATGCCCGGCGTCACGACGGATTCCGGATCGAGTTGGCCAAGCTCCACCGTTTCGCGCACCTGCGCAATGGTGCACCTGGCGGCGCTTGCCATGATCGGGCCGAAGTTGCGCGCCGTCATGCGATAAGTGAGGTTGCCCCAGCGGTCGCCGCGATCGGCCTTGATCAGCGCGTAGTCCGCATGGATCGGATGCTCGAGAACGTAGTCGCGCTCGCCGATGCGGCGGGTCTCCTTGCCGTCGGCGAGCTGCGTGCCGAAGGCGGTCGGCGTGAAAAATGCGCCGATGCCGGCACCGGCTGCGCGAATTCGCTCTGCGAGGGTGCCTTGCGGTACGAGTTCCAGTTCGAGTTCTCCCGCGCGATACGCCTTGTCGAAGTGCCACGAGTCGGCCTGCCTGGGGAATGAGCAAATGATCTTGCGCACCTGCTTCGCTGCGATCAACGCAGCCAGGCCAGTGTCGCCGTTGCCGGCGTTGTTGTTGACGACGGTCAGGCCTTTCGCGCCCTGCTCGATCAGCGCGCCCATAAGCGCCGAAGGCATCCCGGCCCCGCCAAATCCGCCGATGAGGATGGTCGATCCATCGGCGATGTCGGCCACCGCGGCGGCCAGCGAATCCACGATTTTGTTGATCATGGCCGGATTCTAGAGGGAACCCATATCAGGCGGACGAAGCATCTCGCAGCCGTCGGGGCAGCGCGACGATTCCGTGAGAGTTTACTTTCGCTTCTCTAATTAAATACTTGAAAACGCTCGGAATAAGTTTTCGGGCAACACGTTGCCAAAAATAGCGTAAGTCCTTGTTGGAACGAAGAAAAAAACCTTGACCCTCCTGATGTGATCGCATAAAGTGGGAAAACGTAGAAAAAAGTGGCAAATCCGACTCACACGCAGGCCGGATTTGAAGGGACAAGAGCAATGGGTGGGACTTTCCACGGTGCAACCGTCATTACGCTCGACGCAAAGGGGAGGCTTGCGCTTCCGACGCGTCACCGCGATGCGCTGTGCTCGGGAAACGCCGAGCTCGTCCTGACCGCGCACCCGGACGGGTGCCTGCTCCTGTATCCGATGGCGGCGTGGACGCCCGTGCGCACCAAGGTCGAAAAATTTCCGGCGCTCAATCCGCAAATGAGCGTCTGGAAGCGGCTGCTCATCGGTTTCGAGGAGCATGTGTCGCCGGATGCGTCCGGCCGCATTCTCATTTCGCCTGCACTGCGCATGCACGCAAAGCTAGAGCGCGAGTTGATGCTGCTCGGGCAGGGCAGTTATTTCGAGCTTTGGGATAACGGTTTGTGGACGGCTAAGCTCACGCAGGCGCAGGCCTATGCCGGCTCGACGCCGCCGGCGGGCATGGAGGACTTCTCGCTGTGAGCGCGGCGAGAGGCGGCCCCCCAGCTGAAGATGACAGAGCACCTCCCGGTCCTGCTTGCCGAATCCATTGCAGCGCTCGCCATCCGCGCGGACGGCGTGTATCTCGATGCGACCTTCGGCCGCGGGGGGCACAGCCGCGCGATCCTCGCGCAGTTGGGGCCGCAAGGCAGGCTGGTTGCGCTCGACCGGGATCCGCAGGCCGTCGAGGCTGGCCGCCAGATCGACGATCCGAGATTTTCGATCGTGCATGCGCCCTTTTCCGAGCTGGAAAAGACGCTGCAAAGCCTAGGGATAGCCGGTTTGCATGGCGCGCTCTTCGACCTGGGCGTGTCCTCTCCGCAGATAGACGACGCAGCGCGGGGGTTTTCGTTCCGCAGGGACGGACCCCTCGACATGCGCATGGATCCGAGCCGCGGCGAGTCGGCCGCGCAGTGGCTGGCCCGCGCGAGCGAGTCCGACATCAGGGAGGTGATCAAGGACTATGGCGAAGAACGGTTTGCTAAACAGATTGCAGCGGCGATTGTTGCTGCTCGGGCAGCCGAGCCTCTCGGGAGCACACGGCAACTTGCCAAGCTCGTGGGTGAGGCGGTCCGCACACGCGAGGCCGGGCAGGATCCGGCGACGCGCACCTTCCAGGCTCTACGGATTTTCATCAATCGGGAGCTTGAGGAAGTGTCGCTGAGCCTGCCGCAGGCCGCGGCGCGCCTGGTGCCCGATGGGCGCCTGGCGGTCATCAGCTTCCACTCCCTCGAAGATCGCATCGTCAAGCGCTTCATTCGCGCTTCGGGCGTGCCGGAGCTGCCGCGCGACCTTCCGCTGCGCGCAAGCGAGTTGCCGGAGGCGCTGCTCGAGCCCGTCGGCCGCGCAATCAAGGCCTCGACGGGCGAAGTCCAGGACAACCCACGCGCGCGCAGCGCCACCCTGCGCATTGCAAGGAGGACTGCTGCGCCGTGGCGAAACTGAACCTGGTGCTGCTTGCGATCCTGGTCGCGTGCGCGCTCGGGCTGGTGACTTCCCAGCATAAAGCCAGAAAGCTGTTCTCCGACCTCGAGCGCGAGCAGGAGCGCGCCCGCAACCTGGAAATCGAGTACGGCCAGCTGCAGCTTGAGGCCAGCACGTGGGGCCTGCATTCACGCGTGGAGAAAATCGCAGGCAGCGCGCTCGGCATGCGCGCGCCGGATCCGCGACGCGTGCGGCTCGTGAATCCTGAAGGCGCGGTGCAATGAGCGTCGCGACGCCCCTGTTCGTGCGCTTGCCGGTATGGCGCGCGCGCTTCGTGCTGCTCGCGCTGATAAGTGCCTTCGCCGTGTTGGCCGGTCGCGCGGTTTACCTGCAGGCGGTCAACACCGATTTCCTCCAGATGAAAGGCGTGTCCCGGTTCTCGCGCGTGCTGGAAGTGCCGGCGACGCGCGGCCGCATCCTCGATCGCAACGGCGAAGCGGTGGCGATCTCCACGCCCGTCAAGTCGATCTGGGCGATCCCGGAAGACGTCCAGGTTTCCGCCGCCGAACTCGGAAAACTCGCCCACGTCCTCGACCTGGATCCGCACGAACTCCTGAAAAAGG
>JANXRZ010000275.1 GCA_025352885.1 Pseudomonadota bacterium
ATTTATTAAGCCTTAATTCTTAAGGCCTATTGGAACTCTTGCACTCTAAGTCACACCATGGCCATTCGGAGGTCTAAAAGCGGAACTAATACCGCTTTTCCGGGAAACATCTGGGCACCGCAAGCTTATGAAGATATGCGCATTTCGCATGGTTGGAGTCAGCCAAGCCGGCCGGCTTTATCCAATAGTCCTAAAAATGGACGCTGCGCCCGGACCCTTTGAGAGGAGGCCGGCACTTTTGAAGGGTCAGGGGCGAGTAAAAGGGATAAGAACGTCGGCGTGATCGCCGAATTTTTTCCGGTAGGCGCTGTTCAGCCCAAGGCACTTGGTCGAGGCGCATTGGGCCCGGTATACGCACTCGTTGAAGCCGTTCCGAACGAACTGGTCCCAGAAAGCCGGGTCGATGAAGAGTTTCGGCTGGTCGTTGTACAACGCCCCACGCTCGTCTCCCAGCAGGCACTCGGGGAAGTTCTTGACCTCGACGCCCCGTCCCAAAGCCCGGGCGCTCGAAATGGCCGCCCGAAGGTAAGGCAGTGCCGCCACGTGGGACGCCACCAAGCCCTTGTCGTCGTGCTCGCTCATCGGGAAGTAAAACCAGAACTCCATCTGCGCGAGCCGGCGAAGCGACTTGAGCCGCTCGACCAGGCCCGGCATATCCCTGAAACTTTCAGTCGTCACCACGGTGTTGGTGATCGTCGTCACGTTGTCGTATTCGTCGAGGATTTCGAGTCCGCGCAGGCTTTTCGCGAATGAGCCGGGCACAGTCGTGATCGCGTCGTGCGTGGCGGCGTCGCCCGAGCAAATGCTGACGAAGAACTCGTCCACACCCGCTTCGATGAGCTTCTCGCAGAACCGCCGGTTCGAAAGCTTCATGCCATGCGTCTGGATGCGCACGTGATCGAAGCCATGTTCGCGCGCCATCCGGGCCCACATCGGCAGATCTTTGTGAAGCGTGATTTCAGAGCCGGTCAGGATGAGCCCTTTCCATTCCTGCGTCCGCGCGTTGTGCTCGATCAGTTGCCGGAACTGGTCGAACGTCTGCGGCGCGAGCCGATCCATCGTGCCCTCGATCATGCAATGGACGCACTTGAGGTTGCACCGGAACTCCATCGTCATCGACACGTAACTGTTGTGGTCGAAGCGTCCCATGGTGGGACCGGTGGAAACGCTGACGGGGACGGCGCTCGTTCGTGGACCAGAGGACGGACGCACGAAGCGCACCGGCTTCACCGCCTGGTCAGACGACGCCATAGTAGGCACTCTTGACGATCTCGAGCCTCCCGTTGGCCACCCTGTAATCGAACCCGACATCGTACAGTAAGTGATCCAGCCTCCCGCGATGGGCTTCCACGAATGAAACATGCGCATCCGGGTAGCGCATGCGCTTGAGGAACACCAGGAGCTGGTCGACGGTGATGCGCGAAAAGTAGACGCCATCGCGCTGCTGCTTGTTGGAGACGACGATGATCGGGCAGTCCCGCAACTCGGGCCACAAGACATCGTCCAGGTTGAATCCTGGGACATCCAGGTGCACCGAGGAAGTCAGCTTACCGACGATGTTCTCCAACTCGGTGCGGCCGTCGAAAAAGTAATAGAGATTCTTCAGCCGCATTTCCTCATGCGTCACCGCATAGCAAATGCCCGAGGACACCGTACCACCGATGTTCCCGATGTACATCTGGATCTCCTCCAGCGCCCTGCCTTCCTCGAGCTGCGGGCGGTCGAGGTCCAGCGAAAACATGAAATAAGGGTGCCGCTCGCTCGTAGGTACGCTGCAGGGGATCCACTGCCTGATGAGCTCGAGCACTCGCGGAATCGACCGCTCCCGTTCGAGCCGTCCGTAGTCGTAGAAGTAGAACTCCCAGCTGATACGGCCGTTTTCCTGCTTGATGCCCCACACGGTGCGGGACTCACCGAGACCTTCGCGCAGGGCGCCGATGACTTCGAAGGCGCGCTTGCCCAACCCCTCGGCCTCGAACGAATTGTTCAGGAGGTTGAGCGAGCGCAGCTTGCCCGCGGAGGGCATGGGCGGGCGGTATTCCCAGAGGCAGAAGTCGAACTGCGCCTCCTCTCCGGTCATGACCTCGAGGTCGCTCATTTCGTTGCCGTCACCAGCATGAAAGGCATGTCGAGATCGATCTTTGTGCAGGCGATCTGCGTGAAACCAGCCTGCCTTAAAGCAGTGGTGTAGTCCCCGGGCACGCGGTACGACCTGAAAAACAGCGCAATCGGAATCTGGCCGTAGGCAAGCTGGCGCTCGCCAGTGTCCACCACGCTTCGCTCGAAAATGATGAGCGAGCCCCCCGGCAGGAGCGCATCGTAGGCGCGTTGCAGGAAACTCCGCATCTGCTCATCCGGCCAGTCGTGCAGCATCGACTTGAAAGTAATGAGGTCGTGATTTTCGGGCAGACGACCATTCCCAGGCGCGGCTCTTTCGAATGAGATCCGCCCGGCCTCGGGCTCCTCTGCAACATGCTTTTCGCCGATCTCGCAGACGACCGGCAAGTCGTACACAGTCGCCCTCAATCCGGGATGCTCGCGGCACACGCGTAAGGCGAATTCGCCGCTGTTTCCGCCAACGTCCAGCATGCGCCTGTAGACGGAGAAATCATGATTGAGCAGGCAGGCGGCGGACTCATACTTGGTGAGCGAGGTCGTGAACCGCATCCAGCGCACTGTGCTTGCACGATTCTCCGGCGTCGAATCGATGCACCTGTCGTACGAGAACAGGTCGAACAGCTTCGCCTGGCGAAAAAATGCCGGCGGGTCGGTGAGCAGCGTGGTGAACAAATCGAAGAAGTCCGGCGCTACGGTGGCCGCAAAGTCGAGCTTCGCCTCCATGAGGTCGCGAAACTGGAGTGCGCGACGGAAATCCGGCGTCAGTTGCACGAGGTCGCCGACGAAATCCAGGACCCGCGCGGCGCCGAGAAGGTCGGCAAGCAGCATCGCGCCCCTGCGGTCAAGGCGCGCGGTTTCGGCAAGGGCCGGCAGCGAGCGGGAAGTATGCCGCACCAGGTCATCGATGAAACCGATTTCGAATGCCGTAGACAAGGCACGAGCCCCCACCGCATCTGCGATGTACTGGTCGACGCACAGGTAGTCGCGCTCCGCGCCCCGCCCCGGATTCATTCTGGTTCTCGTCCTGCGCTCATCTTCGAGTTGCTAGTATTGAGCCCATGACAGATTCGATCAAGAACATCCTCATCGTAGGCGGCGGATCGGCAGGCTGGATCACCGCGGCGTTCCTCAATCGCTTTCTCGACCCGGCCAGGTGCAGCATCACGCTGGTCGAATCCGAGACGGTCGGCACGATCGGCGTCGGCGAAGCCACGGTGCCTCCGCTCGTGCCCCTCCTGCGGATGCTCGGAATCGCGGAGGACGACTTCCTGCGGCAATGCCACGCGACGTACAAGCTCGGCATCAAGTTCATCGACTGGAACCGCGGCGGCCAGGTCGACGGCAAGGATGAGATCTGGCACCCCTTCGGCTCGATTGGCGCACCCCTGATCGAGAACCTGCCGCTCTTCCATCTCTGGTTGCGCGACAAACGCGCCGGCGTGGACGACAGCCGCTATACCGACTACTCGCTGCAGGCGCTGCTTGGGGAAATGGACCGGGCGCCCCGGTCCATGAAAGAAGAGTCGATCGTTACGCAGCAAGGGGCGTATGCCTACCACCTGGACGCCCGGGCTTTTGCCGACTACCTGTCACGCCTTTCAATCGGGCGCGGCGTGCGACACATCACGGACGACGTCACGGCCGTCCCGCTCGATGCGCGCGGCTTCATCCGCTACGTCGATACGGTCGACCACGGCAAGCTGGGCGCCGACTTGTACATCGACTGCACGGGATTCGCGGCGCTGCTGATCGAGAAAGCGCTGGCCGATCCGCATGTCGACTGGTCCAACCACCTCTTCTGCGATCGGGCCGTAGTCATGCCGCTGCCCCGGGAAGGCGCGATGCCGCCTTATACGCAGGCCACCGCGCTCAGTGCGGGATGGGCCTGGAAGATTCCGTTGAGCCACCGGACCGGCTCGGGCTACGTGTACTCGAGCAGATTCGTTTCGGACGATGCGGCCGCCCGGGAATTGATCGCCCACACCGGCATGAATCCGGACGACGCGGCGCCCGCGAAAATCCACATGAAGGTCGGCCGGCGCTCGAATTTCTGGGTAAAGAACTGCCTTTCGATCGGACTTTCCGCCGGCTTCCTGGAGCCGCTCGAGTCCACCGGCCTGTTCCTCATCCAGAAAGGCGTGGAACTGTTGCTCGATCATTTCCCGGATACGCAGTTCAATGGCACGCTCATCCGCAGCTACAACGCCCAGATGGGCAGCGAGTACGAGCAGGTGCGCGACTTCATCGTCCTTCACTACCTGCTCAACCGGCGCGAGGACAGCGAGTTCTGGAAGGCTAATCGCGAAGCGGCGCCGCCCGGGTCGCTCGCCAGTACACTGGACTTCTACCAGGAGACGGGGCTGCTCGACTGGAGCAATCCGACCCTGTTCCGCGAGCCCAGTTTCTATGCGATCGCAAGTGGGTTCGGCAGGCTGCCGCGGACTTACCATGCCATGGCCGACCAGGTCGATGTAGCCAAGTCACGCGCCTCGCTTGCACAGGTCAAAGTGAAGAACCTTGCGCTGGCCAGGTCGCTGCCGGATCACCGCGCCCTGATCGAAGCGATCAATTCCCCCCGCCGATAGCCGCATTGAAGGACATCGACCGCCTTTCGCCTTCTCCGCGGAAAGGCTCCGCGCCGTGCAGCAGCCAACCGGGGAAGATGTAGAATTCCCCAACTTTGGGCTTGAAGCTGATGAGCGATTTCGAAAAGCGCTGCTTTCCGCCGATCAGGAAGTTGATATATCCGGCGTTCCGCCCGGAGATGTAAGTCCTCGTCTCCTCTTCTGCTTCGACGTCCGGAACCTTTAGATAGAGCACGCCCGAGATATCGGCGGAGTGAAAATGCACGGGGCTCGGTGTGCCCGCGTACTGGCTGATGACCCAGAACACTTCGAAGTCGACGGTGACCTCCGGGTTGTTCTCCAGTGCCGCGAGGTAGCGCCGGATGATGCCGGCTACGTAACTGCTGAGCGACCCTTCGCCGCCCTCTCCGATCAGCCTGTCCGGAAGCAGGAACTCAATTCCTTTGCCCGGCGACACCAAGCCGTCGGCATGATCATTGATACGTTGGAGCAAGCGCTCGGGCGCCCGCGTCTTTGCGATCATCGGCCCGAAAGGCGAGAAAAAATCCAGTGCGGGCTCGCCCCGGTCGATCGGCAGGGGCCGGGCCTGCGCCTCGTATTTCTTCAGCAGCCGTTCTTTTTCCGCCATGCGATATAGTCTACCGATCAAAGTGTCCCGCAGGAGAATTCGATGAGCACGGTAGCTTTCATAGGGTTAGGCGCAATGGGTTCGCGCATGGCGATGAACCTCCATGCGGCAGGCCATACGCTTCGCGTCTACAACCGCGACAAGGCCAAGACCAAGGCGTTCGCGGATAAGGGCATCGAAGTTTGCGAGTCGCCTGCCGCCGCTTCAAAAGGTGCCGAATTCGTGTGCTCGATCGTGTCGGACGACGTCGCTACACGTGAAGTCATGCTCGGGGCTGCAGGGGTCCTGAGCGCGGCGGCCCCCGGCACCATCATTCTCGACTCGAGCACGAACACGCCGGCCATGGCAAGGGAGGTTTCCAAAGCGGCAGCCGCCAAAGGCCTCGCATACCTCGATGCGCCCGTGTCCGGATCCATGGCGCAGGCCGCCGGGAAAGAGCTCGTCATCCTCGTCGGGGGCGACAAGGCGGCGTTCGAGAAAGCCCTCCCCGTGCTGAACGCCATGGGAAAGATGGCAAGGCGCATCGGCGATTCGGGTGCCGGCGCCACGCTCAAGCTCATCAACAACATGCTCGGCGCTTCGCTTACGGCAGCGATTGCCGAGGCAGCCCAGGCCGCCGAAGCCGCGAACCTCGATCGCGACGCTGCCCTCGAAGTGCTCGTCGAAGGCGCGGCCGGTTCGCGGCTCATGCGCACCAAGCTGCCCAAGATCTTCAAGCGCGACTTCACGCCACAGTTCCAGCTGGAGCTCATGGAAAAGGACCTGCGCTACTTCCTCGCCCTCGCCCAGGAGCTCGACATGCCGGCGCCGATTGCGTCGCTCGTACGCAGCCAGTACCAGGCCGCGAAGCGCGCACAGTTCGGCAAGCTCGACTCCTGCGCGGTGTTCCTGCAGGCTTCCGGAGAGCGGCCGAAAAGCTGATTTCCGCACTTTAAATTACGTAGATCCAGCAAACATGCGGTCGCCAGGCCAATCCATGTACTGGTAGAAGTACATTCATATCCTATCAACGCGGAGGGTAACCATGGCCACGCCAAGTGAAAAGGCAGCGCGCTTCAAAGCCCTGCACGACAAGCCGGGCGCATTCGTATTCCCCAATCCCTGGGACGCGGGCTCGGCGCGCATCCTCGCGGGCCTTGGCTTCGAAGCCCTTGCGACGTCGAGCGGCGCTTCGGCCGGCGTCCTGGGAAAACGCGACGGCAAGGTGACTCGCGCGGAGGCGCTTGCCCATGCAAAAGCAATTGTCGACGCAACCGACCTCCCGGTGGCCGCCGATCTCGAAAAAGGGTTTGGCGATTTCCCAAGGGACGCAGCCGAAACCATCCGGCTCGCAGGCGAAGCGGGCCTCGTCGGCGGCTCGATCGAGGACGCGACCGGCAACAAGGACAAGCCGCTCTACGATCTTGGCCAGGCCACCGAGCGCATCAGCGCAGCAGCCCACGCCGCCCGTGCGCTTCCCTTCCACTTCATGCTCACCGCCCGCGCGGAGAATTTCCTGCGCGGCAACCCGGACCTCGATGACACGATCCGGCGCCTGCAGGCGTTCGAGAAGGCCGGCGCCGACGTGCTGTTCGCCCCGGGCGTGCCGGATCTTGCATCGGTGCGCACGATTTGCTCGTCGCTTTCCAAGCCGTTCAACTTCATGGTCGGCATCCGCGGCAAATCCTTTTCGGTGGCCGAACTCGAAGCAGCCGGCGTCAAGCGCATTTCGCTCGCGACGTCCCTTTACCGGGCCGCGATGAGCGGCATGATCGATGCGGCCCGCGAAGCGAAGGACAAAGGCTCCTTCGGCTATCTCGACCACACGCTTTCCACTCCCGACTTGAACGGATACATGCGAAATGACTGAACTGTCTCCGTCTGCCAAAGCCGAACTCACGCCGACAGGCGAGCTCCGCGTCGCGCTGAACCTTTCGAACTTCCTGCTGATCAGCAGCTTCCCGTCCGGCGGCACGCCGACCGGCATCGTGCCCGATCTTGCGCATGAGCTTGGCCGGCGGCTTGGCGTGCCGGTCAAGTTCACCGGCTACGAATCGCCCGGGAAAGTGGCCGACGCTGCAAAGACCGGGGTGTGGGACGTCGCGTTTCTCGGCGCGGAGCCGGCACGCGCAAGCGAAATCGACTTCACCGCGGCTTACCTCGAGATCGAGGCTACTTACCTCGTGCCCCCGGGCTCGCCGATCAAGTCACTCGAGGAAGTCGACCGCGACGGCGTGCGCATTTCCGTCTCAGGCCGGAGCGCCTACGACTTGTACCTCGCGCGCACGCTCAAGCACGCGCAGCTCCTGCGCGTGGAGGGCATCGAAGCATCGTGGCAGCAGTTCCTTTCCCAGAAACTCGACGCGCTGGCCGGTCTCAGGCCCCGCCTGGTGACCGATGCGGCCAAGCTGCCCGGCTCGCGCATCCTGGACGGCCGCTTCACCGCCATCCAGCAGGCCATCGGCACGCCGAAAGGCCGCCCCCAGGCTGCCGCGTACCTGCGGGCGTTCGCGGAGGAAGCTAAATCGGCGGGACTGGTGGCCGGGGCCATCGAACGCAATGCCGTGCGCGGCGTGACGGTGGCCGCAAAAGCCTGAAGGCCGCGGCGCCGCCGCCCCGGCTTGCGTTGCGGGAGGGCGCCCCCTACCCTTGCCGCAAGGGGAAGAGGCGATGACCGACGCAGTCACCGTTCCATTTGTGTTGTTCGTGATGCTCTGCGTGCTCGCGTCCTGGGCACTGCTGGAGCACCTCGTGTTGCCCGGGTTGCGCTTCGTCGCCTCTTCGTCCGCCGAAAAGCTGATCGAGGAAGTCTCGGCGCGCCTGAAGATCGGCATTCGGCCCTTCCAGCGCACGAAGCGCCGCGTGCTGATCGACCGGCTGCTCTACGATCCCAAGGTGCAGGAAGCTGCGCGGGCCTTCGCCACGCTGAACGCGATCCCGCAGGACACCGCGCAGGCGATCGTCGAGCGCTACGCGCGCGAAACGGTGCCCGCCTTCAATGCCTATCTCTACTTCCGCATCGGCTACTGGATCGGGCGGCGCGTTGCGCAAGCCCTCTACCGCGTTCGCCTGGGCTATGTGGACACCGAAGGCCTGGCCAAAGTCGATCCCGACGCGACCGTAGTCTTCGTAATGAACCACCGGTCCAACATGGATTACATCCTGGCGGGCTACCTGGCAGCCGACCAGGCCGCGCTTTCCTATGCCGTGGGCGAGTGGGCGCGCATCTGGCCACTGTCCCACCTCATCCGCTCGATGGGCGCCTACTTCGTGCGGCGCAATTCCAAGGACGAGCTCTACCGCAAGGTCCTCGAGCGTTACATCGCCATGGCGACCGAGGCCGGGGTCCCGCAGGCGGTGTTTCCAGAAGGCGGCTTGTCCCGGGATGGCCGCATGCGCGAGCCCCGCCTTGGGGTGCTCGACTACATGATGCGCGGCTTCAAGCCGCAAGGGGACCGCGACGTCGTATTCATCCCCCTTGGCATCAACTATGACCGGGTGCTCGAGGACCGTACGCTGCTTTTGTCCATCAACCCCGAAGCCGCCAAGTCCGGCAAGGCCCGGGCGGCGACTGGGACCCTCAGGTTCCTTTACCGGAATTTGCGGCTCCTGGTTAAAAGCGATTGGCACCGGTTCGGCTACGCCTGCGTGAACTTCGGGACGCCGGTTTCGATGCGCGCGTACTGCGCCGAGCGCGGCATCGATTTCTCCGCGATGCCGCGGGAAGAGCGCCAGGCTCGCATGGCGGAGCTCGGGCGGCACCTCATGGGTGCGGTCGGGCAGGTCGTGCCCGTGCTCCCGGTGCCCCTCATGGCCACCGTTTTCGTGCGCCACTCCGGCCGCGGCCTGTCCGTGCTCGAATTGAAGTCGGATATCGAACGCATCCTCGAAGACCTGGACGCAGCCGGCGCCCATGTCTACGTGCCGAGGCGCGACCTCGACTACGCCCTCGACGTCGGCTTGCGCATGCTGCTCCTGCGCCACCTCGTGGACGAATACGAAGGTCTCTATGTCGCCCGGCTGGAGGAGTTGCCGGTGCTTCGCTACTACGCCAATTCGATCGCCCACCTGCTGCCCGCCTGAAACCGCGAATCCGCGGTCAACGCTCTGCCGATTCGCTCGTTGTAGGGGCGATGCCCCGGCTCCGGCCGGCCAGCAAGAGCCCTGTATGTGTTCGCTTGCATACAGACATTCAGCCAGCAAAGACCCACCATCGTCGACGAGCCGCGCAACAGGTGCGGTATTCGGGGAGCGCAAGAAAAAATGTTTGCGAACTTCTTCAGCCGTCTCTGTCTCCTCGCCCTGACCGTGGGCATTGCCGCCGCGCAGGCGGGGCAGATGTCCGCGCCCCGCGAGGTGGAGCTCAATTCAACGAAGCTCACTTCAGCGCACCTCAATTCCGTTGCGCGCCTCATGGCCGGCCTCCCGACAACCCATGCGTTTGCCCAATCCGCGGTGTGGAAGGACCACAGCGAATTCATGCACCGGGCGTGGGCACGTCTCAATTCCCGCCAGGTCGCGGCCATGACTTCATGGCGGGACGCCGAGCTCGGGCGAACCTGCCCGGCCGGCCACACATTGATGTACCCGTTCTCCGGACCGGATTTCCTGAATGCCCACTGGCTGTTCCCGGGATGCGACACCATAGTGATGTTCGGGCTGGAGCACATTGGCGAAGTGCCCGACGTCGACGGGCTCAATGCACGGGCCCTTGCCCAGCTCACAGCCGATGTGCGCGTAGCGATGAGCAATTTCGTCGAGCGCAATTACTTCATCACCGAAAGCATGGCCAAGCAGCTGCGGACATCGCAACTGCGAGGCGTTGTGCCCGTCGTGATGCTGTCCATGGCCCTGTCGGACATCGAAATCGTGCGCATCGTGCCGCACGATCTGGCTCCGCTCCCCACCGTGGGTGGGACGCCCGACGGCCAGCCCATGCGCCAGCTTAAAGGCGTCAGCATCGAGTACATCGCCCCGGGGACGACGACCACGAGGCGCCTGCACTACTTCAGCGTCGACGCAGCGGACAAGGGGCTTGCGCATTACCCGGAGTTCGTCGCCTACCTGCGTTCGCTCGGCCCGACGACGACCTTCATCAAATCCGCGTCGTACCTGCTCCAGTCGAATCAGTTCCGCCAAATGCGCGATACGCTGCTCGAAATGAGCGCGTTCGTGGTCCAGGACGACACCGGCCTGCCCTACGCGCTGCTCGAGAACGAGCGCTGGCAGGTCCAGTTGCATGGC
The DNA here is from genome assembly GCA_025352885.1 of Pseudomonadota bacterium. Classification (GTDB taxonomy): domain Bacteria; phylum Pseudomonadota; class Gammaproteobacteria; order Burkholderiales; family SG8-39; genus SZAS-79. The sequence continues at coordinate 10,555 of JANXRZ010000275.1, forward strand.
CGCTACGGCCGGCCGATCCCGCCCTTCGGCGGCGCGTTCCAGCTCGCGCTGAGCCGCGCCTATCGGAGCCAGGAGCCTGCGCTCCTGCCCTTCACTTTCGGCTACCAGTACCACGACTTCCGCGATTCGCGTTCCAACCTGATCGTCGCCCAGCGGCCCGCAAGCGGCCCCCGCAAAGTCTCACGCTAAAGGGCGGATGGGGTCCCCAGCCAAGTCCGGGCCACGCCAGCCGCCCACGCTGACTGAGGAAGAATCCGGCTACCGGCGCCTCGAGCGGATGAGCATCCGCAGCCTGCTGGCAAACATCAACCGTGAGGATCGCAAGGTGCCCGCCGCGGTCGCCGGCGTGCTGCCGGCCATCGAGCGCCTGGTCGCCGTCATCGTCAGGAAGATGAAAACGGGGGGGCGGCTCTTCTATATCGGCGCCGGCACCAGCGGACGCCTCGGCGTGGTCGACGCCTCCGAAATCCCCCCCACCTATGGCGCCGAGGGTCACGTCATTGCGCTCATCGCGGGCGGCGACTCTGCAATTCGAAAGGCGGTCGAGTTTGCCGAAGACGATATCCGACAGGGCTGGCAGGACCTGCGCAAGCACCGCGTCGGCAAATCGGACGTCGTGCTCGGCATCGCCGCATCGGGCACGACACCGTACGTAGTCGGCACCCTCGAACAGTGCCGCGCTCACGGGATCCCAACGGCCTGCATCACCTGCAATCCCGGAAGCCGCCTGTCCGAATTTTCGGATTACCCGATCGAAGTGGCAGTGGGCTCGGAGTTCATTACGGGCAGCACACGAATGAAAGCAGGCACCGCCCAAAAGCTGATCCTCAACATGGTATCGACTGCCGCGATGGTGAAGCTCGGCAGGGTGCGCGGCAGCAGCATGATCGACATGCAGCTCACAAATGCGAAGCTGGTCGAGCGGGGTACGCGGATGCTCATGCGCGAACTCAATGCGTCATGGACTACGGCGAGCCGCCTCTTGCGCCGGCACGGCAGCGTAAGACATGCGCTGGAGGCGGCGAAGGCGCACCGCCCCGCCTAGCCGGTCAGCTCTTCCGGCTGGCCGCGGCCTTCGTCGCTTCGACCCAGTGGCGCACGAGGTTCGCGTCCGTAATGCGCGCGTTCCGGCCGACTGAATCGAGCAGCACCATCACGAGGTCCTGGCTGGCAATCCTTGCTCGCATCACAAGGCACCGCCCGGCTTCGTTGATGAAGCCGGTTTTCTGCAGGCCGATCTCCCAGTCGCCGGCCCGCACGAGTGAATTGGTGTTGTGGTAGTTGAGCGGGCGGCCCTTGACGGTGACCTGGGCCCGGTCGCGCGTCGAGTACTCGCGAATCATCGGATAGTCGTGCGCCGCCCTGACCAGCCGCGCCAGGTCCGGGGCGCTCGAGACGTTCTGCGGCGAAAGCCCGCTCGGGTCATGGAAATTCGAGTCGACCATGCCGAGGCTCCTCGCCTTGGCGTTCATCGCCGCGACGAATGCGGACATGCCGCCCGGGTAGGTGCGGCCCAGCGCTGTCGCGGCGCGATTCTCCGACGACATCAGGGCAAGCAGGATCAGTTCTTCGCGCGTGAGGGTGGTGCCCGGGCGCAGCCGCGAACGCGTGAATTTGAGCGAGTCCATATCCTCTTCGCTGATCGTCAGGTGCTCCTGCATCTCCAGGCCGCGGTCGAGGACCACCATTGCGGTCATCAGCTTGGTGATCGAGGCGATCGGGGTGATCAACGTGGCATTGCGTGAGAACAACGTCTTGCCGCTCGAGGCGTCCATGATGAGGACGCTCTGCGAAGCCAGATGATTAAGGTCGGGGATCGCCACCAGCTTCCTGACGGTCCGCGAAATGACGGACTTCACTGTTTCGGCGACGGGCTCCGTCTTGCGGATGGCGGCTTGCGAGGCGTCTTGCGTCGAGGCGTGCGCCGAGCCGATCAGCATGCCGGCCGCGGCGAGGGCAACAACTTGAATGTAGGCCCTTATTGCTTTTGAACCGGGGCGTCGCTGATTTTTAGCTTGATGACTGCGAGGCATTTTCCGAACTCCAATGAGCTAAGTTCTTGGGCCGGTCAGCGCCTCCCTGCGTGACCGGTCAGACTACAAACGTAGGCGTGTGACCTACGGTTGACCGCGATTGTTCCGTGAAACGCAGGATGGTGCCCGAATATTTTGTAACCACCGTCCGGTACATCACACGATCGCGGCCATCAGGTGGCCTTCGCGCGGCCGAAAACCATCGCTCCTATCCCCGCTCGAGAATGATCGTCTGGGCCCCGCCCGCGAAGGGGATGCCGAGCGCCCTGAGTTCGGCCTCGATCCGCTTGAAGGCCTGCGCACGCACGTCGAACTGGTTACCCGGTGCCGTCTGGAACTTGCAGCGGAACACTTTCACGCCCGGATCGATGCGTGCGAGCTTGCTTTTGAGGGGCTCGCGCAGCATGTGGCCGATGTCCGGATCCTCGAGCATCTGCTGGCCGATCTTCTTGATGACCTTGCGGATCTTCTCGCTGTCGACCTCGACCGGCAAAGGCAGGTTGAATTTTTCGATGACCCAGTCGCGCGAATTGTTGCGCACAGTCCCGAGTGACCCGTAAGGAACGAAGTGAAGCGGCCCGTTGTGGTGGCGAAGCGCAACCGTGCGCAGCGTGATCTTCTCGACGGTGCCCTTGGTCGTGGTGCCGCTTTCGACATACTCCCCTACGCGAAACACATCTTCCGCGAGGAAGAAAATGCCAGCGATCACATCCCGGACCAGCGCCTGGGCGCCAAATCCGAGCGCGAGCCCGACGACGCCCGCACCTGCAAGCAGCGGCGTGATCTCGATGCCGAGCGCCCAAAGCGACGAAAGCACCAGCATCACGGCGAGCATGACCGCGGCGGTTGTTCGCAGGAGCGGGAGAAGCGTGAGCAGCCGCGCATGCGGGTTGGTGGCGGCATGCGCCTCGAGGGGGCCCAGACCCTCGAGCCTGTGGTCGATCGTCGTCTTTACGAGGATCCAGACGACATTGGCAAACAGCGCAAGCGCAGCCACGCCAAGAAGCTGGAGCCCGAATCGCACGGCGAAGTGCTGGCTGGCGGCCAGTTCGCTGACAGGCGAATCCAATGCGAGCGCGCAAGCGCCCAGGCCGAACAGCACGATGGCGAATCGCGAAACCGAAAGCACGATGCTGGGCATGAGCGAAGGGGCCGCGGGGGCAGCGACGTCGCCCCAGAAATAGAAAACAATTTCACGCAACACCATTTGCAGGACGACGACAGCGACAACGACAGCGGCGATCAGGGCGCCCGTGACCGAGCCGAGCAGCCACACCGCGAAAACGGCGAAGACCATGATTGAAATGACGATCGCCCTCGGAAACCGGGGCAGGCGCGAGCGTCGAGGAACCTTGGGCTCCGCGCCGCCGGTCAGGGCAAACGCAGACGCTGTCAAAAGTAACGCGATCGCTCCTGCAACGACCAGGCGCAACAGGTTCGCGCTATGCGGCGCACCCGCGACTTGCTCCAGGAACGCCGGCACGAGCGTGCCGAGCGGGACCAATGCGGAGAGGACAACCACCACTGCCGCAAGCCATCGCGCCTCCGCTTGCGTAACAGGGAGAAGCCTGAGGCGGGTCAATCCGGGCGCCAGCAGCACGTTCGCCATGACCCACCCGAGCCGCACCGCGACAACCAACAGGGCCGCCGTGACAATGCCTTCCTGCACCCCGGCGGGCCAGCGAAACCCGGCCGAAGCGCCCAGGATTGCGAGCGAAAAGAGGAGGAGCCCAGACCCGAGCAGCGTCAGGCGACGCATCCCAAGGCCAAGCGCCTGCCTTCGCGACGCGACGGTGGCCGACTCAATTGCCCGGAGCGGGCCCCACGCATAACTCCAGTACAGCCACTCGACGCCGCACCCGATCAAAAGCAGGATCCACAGGTAGGTCGCCGCGCGCACCCCGGATCCGCTGGCCAGTGCGGAGGACACAGTTGCAAGCAACCCCTCGAGCTCTTTTGGGGCAAGCGACGCATCTGCGCCAAAGGTGGACAAGCGTTCCTTGGCGCTCTCCAGCACCGACATGGTTGCCGCCGAAAGTCCGGCGCTCATGGTGCGGCCCCGCTTGCGGCCACGGCCTCTTCTTGTGCCCACTCCCCGGGACGCCTCGCCGCTGTCGCATCGGCAAAGGCCGGTAAAGCGCGAGTCACCGACACGCCGCTGCCCATCACCAACGCCTGGCAGGCGAGACGGTCACCGGCCGGCGAATTTGAGCGCGCCAGAACATGCTGCTCGGCCGCGCCCGGCGCAGAGAGCGCTGACGCGCCGCTGTCCACGTGCACGCGACACGTCCCGCAGCGCCCGCGTCCCGAGCAGACATCGGCATGCGGGATCTCGTTCATGCGGCTGAGTTCCAGGATCGACAAGCCGCTGCGACCCCGGGCGAAAAGGCCGCCGTCATAGTCGATCCTCACGCTCGTCAAGCTGTTGCGCAAGAGGCGCCCGAACAGGACAGCAAGCGCGAGCAGCGCAAGGACGCCGTAGGCAGTGAGCATCTGCGCCTGCAAAGCATCCAAGCGCGCACGGGCTTCCCCAAGCTGGCCGGCCGTTTCAAGGATGATGGCGCGCCACTCCGTTTCTGCGGCGAGCTTGTCTACGACCTCCTTGCCTGACTCCGCAAAGCCAAGCAGCGCAGCTATCGGCACCGCGAACAGAAGCGGCAGGACCACCGGCCCTATCCTTCCCCAGACCGGCTTCAGGACCAACCAGCAATAAAGGCCGAGGGCCGCGTGCGTCCAGATGAAGACGGCGACGAACAATTGCTGGATCGCGTAAATGGGCGCGATGCTCCAGTAAACGGAAAGGAGCAGCCCGTAACTCGGTTCGTACCCGCTTACCAGTTCGCTCGCCACCGCAGTCATCAGCACGTGGTTGAACAAAAGGGGCGGCGTCACCAGGCCGAGCGTGAGCTGCACCCAATCCGTTCGGCTCATCGAGAGCGACCTGCGGGAGGCCATTGCGTACAAGCCAAGCAGCGTGTGAACGAGCGCGCAACTCCCGAGGATCAATCGGCCGGTTGTCGACTGCCAGGGCCCGACCAGCGTGGCCCGCCAGGCTTCCATCGTCTCGAGCGAGCGCAGCCCGAGCGCAAGGTTGGCCAGGTGCGCGAGGACGAACGTCATGAGGACCAGGCCGGTGACCAGCCTGAGAGTGCGTACTACCGTTGCGGCTTGCATCCCCCCTCCCCCGAAACTTCGCCCTACCCTTTCAACACATCGATCGCCGGAAAGCGCCCCCGCAGCACGCCCTCGGAGCTTACTCCCCACCAGCGCTCGAGCGCAGTGGCATAGAGGCTGCGGAAATCGACTGCAAACGGGAGATTACCGTCTTCGAGGCGCGCGAGCACAGGTGACTGGCCGTACAACCCGCCCTTAACGCGTCCCCCAGCGATGAAATGCGCTGCGGCGGTTCCGTGATCCGTGCCGTTCGAGGCGTTCTCCTTGGGTCGCCGGCCGAATTCCGCATAGCTCATGACAAGCGTCGAATCCCACCGGCCGATTTCGACAAGCGCAGCGCGGAGCGCCGCGATGCCCTCGGCCAGTTCGCCGAGAAGCCGCTGGTGCACCGGCGGCTGGTTCTGGTGGGTATCGAACCCGCCGAGGCTGAGCTTGATCACCCCGACTCCCGCAGGGTTCGCAGCCAGTTGCGCGGCCGTGCGCACCGCATTGCCGAAAGGATTTTTCGGGAACTCGGTGCCGAACATGATGTTGGGGTTCAGGTGGGCCGCGGCCTGCAGAATGTTTTCCTGCACTTTCAGAATGTGGTTGAGCGCGGCATTGCCGGGGCGCGCCCCCCCGCCTGCAAGTCTCGCTTGCCGAAGAAACTGGTCGGTTTCGTTTAGCGCGATGACACGCGTGCCTGCACCTGCCAGCGGACCGAGTTCACTCGAACCCACCACCACGCCGTCAGCCGCAAACTCGCGAGGCACGGGTCGGGTGCCGAACGCCCGGGCCAGCCAGCCTTCGGCAAGATACTCGTCGGGCTTCGAACCGGTGTCCCAGATCTCGATCGACCGGAAATGCGAAAGATTCGGGCGCGCATACCCGACGCCCTGGACCACGGCGAGTTCGCGCGCCTCCCACAGCCGTGCCAAGGGCGCCAACGCGGGATGCAAGCCCGTGCGCTCGTCGAGCTGGATGACTTCATCGCGCTTGACCGCAATGCGCGGACGCAGCGCGTAATAAGCCGGATCCGCATAAGGCACGACCGTGTTGAGCGCGTCGTTTCCGCCTTTGAGCTCGATGAGCACGAGGAGGCGCCCGTAGCCTGTGCGCTCTAGCGCCAAGGACACTCGCGGGACGGCAGCCACGGCAAACCCGGCCAGGCCTGCGCAAACGAATTGCCTGCGATCCATGCGTCCGCCTATTTGAGCTGGTAGGCCGGATCGGCCGTGATGCGCCGGATCAAGTCGACCCCCCGGATGTCCGCTGTGCTTTCGGGCGCGACAGGCAGGGCAAGCAGCACCTGCGACAGGCCGCCTTCCCCACCGGCCTTCCTGAGCCATTCGGTCCCCGAGAAGCGGATGTCGAGCGACGCGCGCGCAAGACGAGCCCTGCCTTCCCCCAGTCGCTCGATGCCTTTCATCCTGGCTTCGTCGAGTTGCATGCGGTTTTCGTCCACCCTGAACAGGCGTTCGACGAATTGCTTTCGCGCAAGCAGCGTGGTGCTGTTGATCCATGCGTCGCCGCCCGGCCAGCCTTTCACGTTCGGCGGCGCAAACAAGTCCTGTCCGAGCGTACGCAAAAGCAGCGTCAGCGGCAGCGGGTCGGAGTAGCCGACGTCGAACTGGCGCATCGTCCCGATCACGAAGTCGACCGGCGACTTGATGAGGGTGCCGCGGTTTTCGGGCGCATAGAAGGCGTCCGAGACCAGCAGCGCGGCCACTGCCGTGCGAATGTCGTAACCCGATTGCCGGAAAGCGCTTGCGATCCGTTTCACTTCACGGGGTTCCGGGGAAGGCGAGACGAATTCCTTCCAGAGCTTGGTTACGACGAGTTCAGCCGTCTCGGGGCGCGCCAGCAGGAGGCCGAGCACGTCGTCGCCATCGAGATTCCCGCTGCGACCGAGCACAGTCTTGGTGCCGGCGTCGTGCGCAAACGGACGCTTGAGGAATTCGCCCGTTTCGAGATCGATGCTCCAGCCGGTGAAGGCGCGGGCGGCCTCGCGGATGTCCTGCTCGGAGTAGCCGCCCTCGCCCAGGGTAAAGAGCTCCATCACCTCGCGCGCGAAATTTTCGTTGGGCTGCCCTCTGCGATTGGTTGCCGAATCGAGATAAACGAGCATGGCCGGGTCCTTCGAGACCTCGACCAGCATCTTTCCGAAGTTGCCAAGCGCATGCTCGCGCAGCAGCACGTTCTGGCGGTACATGAGCGAACCGGACCGGACTTTCTGGAGGCTCGAAGTGAAATGGTTGTGCCAGAAAAGCGTCATGCGCTCCGTGAGCGGGGAGGCGGTCGTCAGCATTTCCTTCGTCCACCAATTTTTGAGTTCGACGGCGCGCTCGACCTGCTCGCGCTGGAAAGCTTTTCGCTCCATGTCAGAGAGTGTGCGCACCTTGCGGGGCGAAATGAATTCCGTCGTCCAGCTTGGGGGCGGCGTGGCCGCGCGCGTGCGAACCCCGCTCAACAGCCGTTCGACCGCATCTTTGCGTTCGAGCTTTGCGAACAAGGCGATCTCGGCCGTATGAGCATCGAACCCGGTCCGGTTGAGCAGGTGGCGGGCGCCTTCCGGCCCGAGGGGCGCGCCGGACACGGAGGCTGCGCCGAACGCCACGGCCAGGAACAGTAGCAGCAGCGGGGCCGAGCGGAGTGCGCTTCCCCTCATCGGTCGGCCTTCAGCGACGCCGGCGGTCGAAGTCGCGGTTGTAGTCGCGCATGTCGCGGCGGATGCCTTCGCGCTGCTCGGGCGACATGCGCTGCCACTCGGCATATCGCCTCGCGCGCTCTTCCCCGGCAGGGTCGCCTCCTTGGCGGCGCGGATCGACCTGCTGGCGCTGGAGGTCTTCGCGCAGCCGCTGCCGCTCTTCGCCTGACATTCGGCCGTTGCCCCATTCCGGCCGCCGCTCGCCTCGCCAGCCCGAAGGCTGCGCAAGCGCCGTCCCCGCAGCCGCTGCGGCAAGGGCGAGTACAAGCGTCAATCGGGCGACCGGGTGCATTGAGCAGTCCTCTTTGACGCAGATACTACGCGAGGGGTGTCAAGGCAGATCGCCGCCCCGGGGCCCTTTTGTAACAAATGGTGACTGGATTCGCCCCGAGCTCACAGCCTGTTACCCAAAGCGATACGCCCCACAGACAAAGATCGCCGTTCCCCTATACCATTTGCCCCATGGCTGAGCTCAAGACAAGAATCATGGTCGTAGACGACGACCAGCGCCTGCGCGACATGCTGACCCGCTACCTCGGCGAACAAGGGTTCGAGGTTCGCGCGGCCGGCGACGCCGCCGCAATGGACAAGCAGCTCTCACGCGAGCGATACGACCTCATCGTGCTCGACCTCATGATGCCCGGCGAAGACGGCCTGTCGATCTGCCGGCGGTTGCGCACGCAGAACGCGCCGCCCGCCATCATCATGCTGACAGCCAAGGGCGACGACGTCGACCGCATCGTGGGCTTGGAAATGGGCGCCGACGACTACCTCGCCAAGCCCTTCAACCCGCGAGAGTTGGTTGCGCGTGTGAATGCCGTGCTGCGCCGCAAAGCCGCGTCCGGTCCGCCGGGTGCCCCTGCGTCCGGCACCGAGACCCACAAGTTCGGCGACTTCGAGCTCAACCTCGGCACGCGGGCCCTGACCAAGTCCGACAAGGATGTGCCGCTGACCACGGGCGAATTCTCCGTGCTCAAGGTCCTTGTGCAAAATCCGAAGACCCCGCTTTCCCGTGACAAGCTGATGGAGCTCGCACGCGGCCGCGAGTACGAGGTGTTCGACCGCTCCATCGACGTGCAGATTTCGAGGCTGCGCAAATTGCTCGAGGACGACCCCGCCCATCCGCGCTTCATCCAGACGGTCTGGGGATTCGGCTACGTGTTCGTCCCGGACGGCAATTTGAAGTGACGGCGGCGCGGCCCGCCGACCGAAAAGAGAAGACCGCGAAAGCGCCTTTCTGGCGCCCCGATTCCCTCCTTGCCCGTTCGTTCCTGCTGATCGCCCTGCTGCTGCTGTTGTCGCTGGGCGGCTGGTTCCAGATTTATCGCACTTACCAGCGCGAGCCCATCGCGCGTGAGATTGCGCAGCAGACCGTCACGATCATCAACCTGACGCGCGCCGCGATCGTAAACGCCGATCCGCGCCTGCGGCGCGAACTGCTGCTCGACCTCAACGAGACGGAAGACATCCGCGTTTATGCAGGAACAACGGACGAGCGCCTCGAGGCCGTTCCCTCTGAGCCGCTCTACGACCTGATCGGCAATCGCATCAAGGACAGCCTCGGACCGTCGACGCGCCTGGCCTTTGCCAGGAACGGCATCGACGGGTACTGGGTCAGCTTCAACATCGATGACGACGAGTTCTGGGTCAAGCTGGAACGCGACCGCCTCGAGCCCGACTTCGCCACGCAGTGGATAGGCTGGGGACTGTTCGCGCTCCTGCTTTCGCTGGTCGGGGCGTGGGCGATAGCGTCGCGCATCTCGCGCCCGCTAGCGGCGCTCACGCAAGCTGCGCAGCAAGTCGGGCGGGGCGAGCACGTGAAGCCCGCGCCAGAAAAAGGCCCGGCCGAGATCCGCATGCTCGCCGCGGCCTTCAACCAGATGTCGGCCGACCTCGCGCGCCTCGAGCGGGACCGCGCGATGGTTTTGGCCGGCATTTCGCACGACCTCAGGACGCCCCTTGCGCGCCTTCGGCTTGGATTGGAGATGGTCGGCGGCGACCCGGCCATGGGCGAAGCGCTGGCCACCGACATCGACGAGATGGACAAGATCATCGGCCAGTTCCTCGAATTCGCAAAAGGCGAGATCGAAACCAAGATCGACACCGATCTCGAAGTGCTCGTGGGCGAAATCTGCGAGCGCTATGCCAAGATAGGACGCGCGCTCGTGCACCGCACATCCATTGAGGTCCGCATGCCTCTCGCGCAAATGGCCCTGCGCAGGGCGATCTCGAACCTCATCGACAATGCCCTGCGCTATTCGGCCGAACCCGTCGAGATCGAGACCCGCCGCCAGGGCGATCTTGCGATCGTCGAAGTCTGCGATCGCGGCCCCGGCATCCCGGCCTCCGAGGTCGAGCGGATGAAACGCCCGTTCACGCGGCTCGAAGAGGCGCGCAGCGGGCCGGGCGGATCCGGGCTGGGCCTGGCGATTGTCGACCGCGTTGCGCGACTGCATGGCGGAACTTTGGAACTGCTTTCGCGCGCAGGCGGCGGGTTGACCGCGCGCATTACGTTGCCGATTACCGGCGTGCCGTTGCGCGACCCGCTTGGCCTTACCCCTTTCAGGACGCCTGTAACCCCCCTCTAGTCTGCAACGGTGGTCGGCCGGCCCATCCGTCAGAGGATCGCAAGGTTCGCAGTCGTGATGAGGTCTTCTAACGTCCCCGACCCGTCGCGTAACATCGAAGCAATGAGCGAACGCCTCGGCTCTTTTCGCCCCTCCAATGACAGCATCAGCGTCCCGACACTCTGGGTCGCGATTGCGTTGTCGGTCCTGCTGCATGCTGCGGGCCTCTTTGGATGGATCGCGAAGCCGCCCATCCCTTTCCAGGAACCGAAGCTTGGCAATCCCAGTGGCAGCCTCGCGATCCGGCTCGTGCCGTTCACGGCGCCGCCGCCGAGCGCCGCTCCTCCGCCGCCGGCGATCGCGGCCCGCCCCCCGGGCGCGCGCAAGGCTCCGGCGCAAAGGACCCCTGCCCGCTCGGCGCCTCCGCCACCGGTGCTTGCGCTCGAGCGTCCCTCACCCTCGCCCTCCTTCAGGGTTCCGCCATCAGTCACGCGCGAGCCACCTCCCGCTACGGCGACCGTGCCTGCACCGGCCGAGGACCTCGCGGCTTACATCGCCTCTCGCAGGCGCGCGCGCGAAGGCGCGGGGGCGCCGCCCACGCAGCCTGCGGAAACCGAGCAGGAGCGGCATAACCGTACTGTGGCGGAGAACCTGGGCCTGACGAGCACGCCCACTTTCGGCAACGACCCGGACCGGGGCGGCGGCGTGTTCCAGATTCGCAGCATGGGCTACGACATTGCCGAGTTCGCGTTCTTCGGCTGGAACAAGGCGATCAACCGCAACTCGCTCCAAGTGGTCGAGGTGCGCCGGGGCAACAACGAGAACATGGAGATCGCAGTCGTGCGAAAAATGATTTCGATCATCCGCGAGCGCTCGAAGGAAGATTTCCTCTGGCAGTCCAAGCGCCTGAACCGGGGCTTGTGGCTCTCGGCCCGCCCTGCGGACTCAGCCGAGCTCGAGGCGTTCATCCTCAAGGAATTGTTTCCCGACCCTCGCCCGCGCTAGCTCAGGCGGGGCGCTCGCCCCCGAGTGAAAAGCGGGAGAGAGTTGCATAAGCCGGGCCGTCGGAGGCGAGCGTCGAGCGCACCAGCACGAATTCGGCCGCATGCCATTCGAGCGGATCAAGGGGCGGAAGCGTCTCTCCTTTCACAGCCCTTCGCACAAGCGAGATGTGCGCCTTAAACTCGCGCTTCTCTGTCCTGAATCCCCCTGCCTTCAGCACGCTGTCCAGTTGCGCAGCAAGGTCGCGCAGGGGTTCGGGCATGCTGCGCGGGCCGGCCCAGACGATGCCGTTGTGCTCCCACCAGCGCCCCTCGTCCAGCCGCAGGTCGAAGGGCTTGCCGCGCACCCGGCGAGCGCAATCGATGAGCGCGGCTACTCGGTCGCCCGGGACGTCCCCCAGGAAAGCAAGCGTGAGGTGGACGGTGGCCGCCTTGGTGACGCGCCCACCGGTCTGCGCATGCGCAAGCGTCGCCCAAGCGTGCATCGAGCGCGCCACTTCCTCGGGCGGCCAGAGCGCAAAGAAGAGCCGGAGCTTGCCTTCCGGATTATTACCTTTCAGGTATGCCGATTGGCTGGAACGCCGCACAGGCAGTCGTGTTTTCAATATGAATGTTCCGAATTAGTGCGCAGGGTCACGCGCGCCGGACGAGCAGCCCGTCCAACGGAATCGCACTGGGCCGGCCTGCGATCAGGTCAGCGGTGATCGCAGCGGCGCCGGACGCCATCGTCCAACCCATGTGGCCGAGCCCGACGTTGAACCACAGGTTGCGATACCGGCCGGTGCCGAACAATGGAGTGCTCTGCGGCGTCATCGGCCTGAGGCAGGCGCGTGCCTCTACCCGGGTGCCATCGATTGCGCCGGGAAACAACTCTTCGGCCAATCGCACGAGGCGCTGCGCATCCTCCGCGCGATGCGCGCGCCCGTAACCCGCGAATTCCGCGCCCCCGGTGAGTCGCAGCCGGTCTCCCATGGGGCAATAAGCCGCCAGCTTGGATTCATCCATGCCCGCATGACGGGGCGCGCGCTGCGGCTCGACGATCGGCAGGGTGACGGAGCAGCCCTTGACCGGATAGATCGGCAACTCCGCCCCGAGCGATTTCCGGAGATGTGGGTCGATGATGCCGAGCGCCGCAACGGCGCCGTCCACAGCCAATCTGCCGGTTGACGTCTCGACATGCGTAACGCGGTCGCCCTGGACCGCGATGCCTTTCACTTCGCAGTTGAGCATCACCTCGGTCCCACGCGATTCGCAGACCTTGGCCAGCTCCCGGCAGAACATCGCCGAATCGCCGCTCTCGTCCGTTTCGGAAAACACGGCGCCCGCAATCGGCGCCCTGGAGAGTCCCGGATCGATCTGCGCCGCCTGGCGCCCATCGAGCACGCGAAAAGGAAAGCCGAACGCTTTCATGGGCGCCATTTTTCGGACCCCCGCTTCAAGCGCCTCCTGCGTGCGATAGAGATACATCACGCCGCCCTGCTTGCGATGGAAAGACACGCCCGATTCCTCGGCGATCCGGCCAAGTTGCGCCTGCGAATACCGGACATAGCGCACTTTGCGGGCCAACAGTTGGGCGTAACTCGCAGCGTTGCAGCACGCAAGGAACGCAAGGCCCCATGACCAGAATTCAGGATCCCAGCGCATGGGGTAGACGCGCACGGACTGGTCATTGCGCACCAGCGCCTTGAGAAAGGTTTTCAGCATCTGCGGGCTCGGCCACGGAAACGCGCGGCTCGCCGAAACGATGCCGCCGTTCGCGCCGCTGGCGGCATCCGCGATGCGTGCGGATTTCTCGAGGAGGAGGACTTCGTGCCCGTCCCTGGACAGGCACCACGCCGTGGTGACCCCGGCCAGTCCCGCGCCGAGTACGGCGATGCGCATTACGTTCGCCCCAGTATCATTTTTCGACCAGGTGCCTGCGCATCAGCGGGACCAGTTCGCGCTCGGCGGCAAACGGCGATTTATCCAGCTCCGCCGTGATCAGCTCCATCTCGCGCCGGCCGCGATTCTGCGAGAGCTTCCAGCGGGTTTCCAGCCGGTCGACCGGGATCTCGAAAGCCACGATTCCGGCGAGCATGCCTTCCATGTAGGCGGGCGAGAGCTTCTCAAAGTCCGCCTGCCATTTCGGGTCGTGATGCGCGACGAGCTTGGCGACCGCGGCCTGCTTCGAAGTCGGGTCATGGAACGCCTTGACCTTGCCGTACGCGTGCACCGAGGCGTAATTCCAGGTCGGCACGCGCTCCTTTTCGTCATACCAGCGCGGCGAGACGTAGGCATGCGGGCCGTGGAAGATCACGAGCACTTCATCGTCGAAGAAGGTTTCCCACTGCGGATTGTTCTTCGCCATGTGCGCGACGATCACCAAGCCCTCCCCGCGCTCCTCGACCAGCACCGGCAAATGGGACGCTCGCGGCTCGCCGGCAGTGGCGGTGACGACGACCGCGAAGTCGTTCGCCCGCATGAACTCGAGCACCTCTGCGCGATTTTCGACCTGGTTGTAGCTTGGTGAGTACATGAGTTTCTCTGGAGGTCAGTAGGAAGCAAACACGTCCGACGGGCCGGGGACCGGCTGAAGCAGGACGATGGCCTGGGCGGCAATGCCTTCGCCTCGACCGGTGAAGCCAAGGCGCTCGGTTGTCGTGGCCTTGACGTTGATGAGGCTCGGCCCGACCCGCACATCGACGCTGATGTTTTCCACCATCTGCGCAATATGCGGGGCCATGCGCGGCGCCTGGGCAATGATCGTCGCATCGATGTTCGCCACGCTGAAGCCGGCGGCCGCAACCTTGGCAGCGACGGACCGAAGCAACACGCGGCTGTCCGCGCCTTTGTAAGCCGCATCGGTGTCCGGGAAATGTTTCCCGATATCGCCCAGCCCCGCGGCACCGAGCAACGCGTCGCAGATCGCGTGGAGCAGTACATCCGCGTCCGAGTGCCCGTCGAGCCCCTTGTCATACGGGATGGCCACGCCGCCGATGACAAGCTTGCGACCGGTCACAAGCGCATGCACGTCGAATCCCTGCCCTACTCTCATGTGCGCTCCAGGGTTGCCTCGGCGAGGGCGAGGTCTTCGGGGAAAGTGACCTTGAGGTTGCGCCTGCTGCCTGCAACGAGTCGGGGCTGCAGGCCGAGCAACTCCACGGCGCTTGCTTCATCGGTAACCGCACTCCCGGCTGCGCGCAGGGCTTGTCCGAGCAGGCCGGCGCGAAACATCTGCGGCGTTTGCGCAAGCCACAAGGCGCGCCTGTCTTGCGTTGCAGTCACCCGCATTGCGCCCTGCTCATCGGCGGCGCCCCGCTTGACGGTTTCGGCGACTGGCAATGCAAGGAGGCCGCCAACGCGATCCGACGACACTTCGTCGATGAGTCGTTCGAGATCCGCTTTGGGCAGGCACGGGCGCGCCGCGTCATGCACGAGTATCCAGTCATCAGCGTCCACTGCATCCATCGCGGAAACAAGGCCATTGAGGACGGAGTCGCGGCGGGTGGCCCCTCCGCAGTAAAGCGGCTCGATGCGTCCGCTGAATTCGCCCCAGTCGTGCATCGAAAATTGCTTGTCTTCGGGCGAAAGGACCACAAATATGGTTTCGATCGGCGGCATCGCAACACACCGGATCGAGTGGTAGAGCATCGGGCGGCCGGCAAGCGGAAGGTATTGCTTGGGGCCCTCGGCCCCGATGCGAGCGCCGCTGCCGGCAGCCGGTATCAGCGCAAAGTAAGACACAGTCAGACGCCCGTGATTTTGTGAAATTATGCCGGAAATTCAAGCCTGTATAATTGCATGGCGCGCTCGGACGGACAAGCGAAACCCTCGCTTTTCCGGCGGGCGCTATTTGCATTTGACGCGCTTTTTGCAATCGACGACATGCATCGCGACACACACCTGGCCGGAAATACGGCGCCCAAGGTTCCACGCCCGGCACCGCGCCGGCGCCTGACACGGCTCGCCGGATCGAGCGACGCGCTGGCGATCACCCGGCTGGCCGCTGAAGGCCCGCTCGTCGTCATCAGCGCCACTGCGCTCGATGCGCAGCGGCTGGTCGACGAAGCACGCTGGTTCGCGCCGCAATTGCGCGTCCTCCTGCTGCCGGATTGGGAGACGCTGCCCTACGACAATTTCTCGCCTCACCAGGACCTCGTCTCCGAGCGCCTGGCAACGCTCTACCAGATCCAGCGCGGCGAGTTCGATATTGCGGTCGTACCGGCATCGACCGCGCTGTATCGCCTGTGCCCGCCGTCTTACCTTGCGGCCTACACGTTCTTCCTCGAGGCCGGCAAGACGCTCGACCCCGACGCGCTCAAGCAGCAATTGCTCACCGCGGGGTATGCGCACGTCACGCAGGTCGTCGCGCCGGGGGAATACTGCATCCGGGGCGGCATCATCGACCTCTTCCCGATGGGCAGCGCCCTGCCCTATCGAATCGACCTGTTCGACAACACGATCGAATCGATCCGGACGTTCGACGTCGACAGCCAGCGGACGGTCTACAAGGTCAGCGACGTGCGCCTCTTGCCGGCGCGCGAATTCCCCATCGATGAAGCCGGACGGGCGCGGTTCAGGACCGCATTTCGTGAAGTGTTCGAAGGCGATCCCTCGCGCAAGGGCCTCTACCGCGATGTCTCGAACGGCATCCCGGCGGCGGGTGTCGAGTACTACCTGCCGCTGTTCTTCGAGGAAGTGGCCACGCTCTTCGACTACCTGCCCGCGAACGTGACGGCGGTGATGCATCGGGATGTGACCGCGGCAGTGCTCGGGTTCTGGCGGGATGCCGCCTCCCGCTACAAGCTGCTCTCGCACGACCCGGAAAAACCGCTGTTGCCGCCGGCGCAGATCTTTGTGCCCGCCGAGGAATTTTTTGTCCGACTGCAACCGCTCTCACGAGTCGATGTCGCCGCGCCGCCGGAAGAAGACGCTGTCCCCGGCATGGTGGACGAGTTCCATACCGGCGCACTGCCCGAACTCGCCGTAGACCGCCGCGCAAACGATCCGCTCCTGCGCCTGAAGGCCTTTGTCGATACGTGCGGGTTGCGCATCTTCCTGGCCGCCGAATCCCCGGGCCGGCGGGAAACGATGGCCGCCTATCTCGCGGAATACGGGCTGAAGCCCGCACAGGCCGCGGACTTGCCCGGTTTCCTCGCGGGCGTTGAATCGTTTGGCATCGGCGTAGCGCCGCTTGCGAACGGTTTCACGGTCCCGGCCGAGGGGTGGTGCATCGTCACTGAAAGCGAGCTGTATGCGGGCACGGTTCGCCAAAGGACGACGCGCGCGGCGAACAAGTCGTCGGTCGAAGGCATGTTGCGCGATTTGTCCGAGCTGAAGATCGGCGACCCGGTCGTGCATGCGCAGCACGGGATCGGCAGGTATGTCGGCCTCATCAGCCTGGACCTCGGGGAAGGCGTCACGGAGTTCCTGCACCTCGAGTACGAAAACGGCGACAAGCTGTATGTCCCCGTCGCGCAGCTTTCGGTTGTATCCCGGTACAGCGGCGCGCAGCCTGAGGCCGCGCCCCTTCACAAGCTCGGCAGCGGGCAATGGGACAAGGCCAAACGCAAAGCCGCCCAGCAGGTGCGCGATACGGCTGCGGAACTGCTCGCCCTTTATGCAAAACGCGCCGCCCGCAAAGGCCACGCCTTCGCCATCAAACAGCACGACATGGAAGCCTTCGCGGATGGGTTCGGGTTCGAGGAGACCGAGGACCAGGCAAGCGCGATCAACGCAGTGATCGAAGACATGACCTCAGGCAAGCCGATGGACCGGCTGATCTGCGGTGACGTGGGCTTCGGCAAGACCGAGGTCGCTTTGCGCGCGGCCTTCCTCGCAGTGGCCGGCGGCAAGCAGGTCGCCCTCCTCTGCCCCACGACGTTGCTGGCCGAGCAGCACTTCGAGACCTTCTCGGATCGCT
This sequence comes from Pseudomonadota bacterium, assembly GCA_025352885.1. GTDB lineage: Bacteria > Pseudomonadota > Gammaproteobacteria > Burkholderiales > SG8-39 > SZAS-79. Next base: position 27,918 of record JANXRZ010000275.1, read on the forward strand.
TCGCGCATGTCGCGGACCAGTGGCCCGTGCGCATCGCCGAGCTTTCCCGCTTCAAGACGGGAAAGGAAGCGACGCAGGTCATCAAGGACATGGCGGCGGGCGCGGTCGACATCGTGATCGGCACCCACAAGCTCATTTCGAAAGACGCGAAGTTCGCCCGTCTCGGCCTCGTGATCATCGACGAGGAACATCGCTTCGGCGTCCGCCAGAAGGAAGCGCTCAAGGCGCTGCGCGCCGAAGTCGACGTGCTGACGCTCACCGCCACGCCGATCCCGCGCACCCTCGCGCTCTCGCTTGAAGGCTTGCGTGAGTTCTCGGTGATCGCCACGCCGCCGCAGAAGCGCCTCGCTATCCGGACGTTCGTTTCGCCATGGTCCGACGGCATCATCCGCGAAGCGTGCCTCCGGGAACTGAAGCGCGGCGGCCAGGTGTACTTCCTGCACAACCAGGTCGACACGATCGAGAACATGAACGAGAGGCTTGCGCGCCTGCTGCCCGAGGCGCGCATTGCCATCGCCCATGGCCAGATGAGGGAGCGCGAACTCGAACGCGTAATGCGCGAGTTCACCCAGCAGCGGCACAACGTGCTCCTCTGCTCGACGATCATCGAGACGGGCATCGACAACCCGCACGCGAACACGATCCTCATCAATCGCGCCGATAAGTTCGGCCTTGCACAACTCCACCAGCTGCGCGGGCGCGTAGGACGCTCGCACCACCAGGCCTACGCGTACCTGCTCACGCCCGAAGAAGAAGCCCTTGGCACGCAGGCCAAGAAGCGGTTGGAAGCGATCCAGATGATGGAGGAGCTCGGCTCCGGCTTTTACCTGGCGATGCACGACCTCGAAATCCGGGGCGCGGGCGAAGTGCTCGGCGAATCGCAGTCGGGCGAAATCCAGGAGGTCGGCTTCTCGCTCTACACGCAGATGCTCGAGCGCGCCGTGCGGGCGCTCAAGGCCGGCAAGATCGTCGACCTCGAGGAGCCCACCGACCTCACCACCGAGATCAACCTGCATGTGCCGGCCTTGCTGCCGGATTCCTATTGCAGCGACGTGCACGAGCGGCTCACGCTCTACAAGCGCCTGTCCAACTGCGATACGACCGAGGACTTGCAGGGCATGCACGAGGAACTCGTGGACCGCTTCGGGCAGATGCCCGATCCGGCCAAGGCGCTGATCGAATGCCACGCGTTGCGCATCCTCGCCAAGCCGCTTGGCATCTCGCGCGTCGATGCCACGCACGAATCGGTCGTGATGCAATTCGGCAAGGACACCATTGCCAAGGGCGCCGTGGACGGCGCAAAGATCATCGACCTCATGCAAAAGCGCCGCACCTGGCGTCTGGCCGGGCCGGAGAAATTGCGCATCGAAGGCAAGCTCCCTTCGTGGCAGGAAAGAGTGCAGGCCGCCAAGGACGCGTTTAAGGCGCTGGCGGCGTGAGGGGGCTTGCGTGAGGGGGCTTGCATTGGGCGCGCTCGTCGCGCTACTCGGACTCGCCCTGACCGCCGCGGCGCAAACGCAAACCCAGGCGCAGGAAGACGATCCCCGGCTGGCCCCGGCCCAGGGCGCCATCGAACGCGGCGACTACGTCCAGGCGATCGATACCCTCCGGCCGCTCGCGGCGCAAAACGACGTGCAGGCGCAATTCCTGCTCGGGATGGCGCTCGAAAAAGCGCCGGCCACCCTCGCGCAGCCCACTGAGGCATTCGGCTGGTACCTGAAGGCAGCCAATGCCGGGTTCGCCGCGGCCCAGAACAACGTGGGCGCCATGTACATCGACGGCCGCGGCACGCCCGCCAACGCAGCGGAAGCCGCCCGGTGGTATCGCGCCGCGGCCGAACAGGGCTTTGCCGTCTCCCAGTACAACTTCGCCCTCCTCTACGCCAACGGAAAAGGCGTCGCGAAGGACAACGCCGAAATGGCCAAGTGGATGGAGAAGGCGGCCATGTCCGGCCTCCCCGCCGCGCAGGCCCAGTACGGCCAGTTCCTGCTGAACGGGCTGGGGGTCAAGGCCAACCCGACGGAGGCAGCGCGCTGGTTCCTTTTTGCGGCCAACCAGCGCCATGCGGGCGCGCAGTACTTTGTCGGCCTCATGCTGCAGAAAGGCGTGGGCCTCGAGCGGGATCTCGTCGCCTCGCATGGTTGGCTGCAGCGCTCGGCCGAAGGCGGCAACCGCAATGCCATGCTCGAGTTGTCCAAGATCTACGAGCTCGGCCTGGGCGTGCCCTCGGACGCTGAAGAGGCGCGGCGCTGGCGCGAAAAATCCGGGTTCGACAAGAAATGAACCTGGTGATCCAGGGAGCCGGCGCACAGGTCGAGGATGCCTCTGCTCTCGCCGCCCTCAGCCGTGCACGCTCCGTAGAGCAACTAGGCGATTGCGCGTGGCGACTGACCGATGCCTCCGGTTCCGATGAGGTCGCAACGTACTGCGAACGGCGCTCCCTCGATTGGGCTTACGTGCCCGCAGGACGAATGTTCGCCGACCTCGGGCTGCTGGCGATGGACATGGATTCGACGCTCATCACCATCGAGTGCATCGACGAGATCGGCGGCATGCTCGGGATCAAGTCCGAGATCGCCGCGATTACCGAACGCGCGATGCGGGGCGAAATCGACTATGCCGAGAGCCTCAAGCGCCGCGTTGCCTTGCTCCAGGGCCTGGACGTCGAGGCGCTGGACCGCGTCTATCGGGAAAAGCTCGAGCTCTCGCCGGGCGCCGAGCGGCTGGTGAAACAAGCGCAGGACCTGGGCATCAGGACGCTGCTCGTGTCCGGCGGATTCACTTTTTTCACCGAGCGCCTCAAGGATCGCCTGCGCCTCGATTACACGCTGTCGAATGTGCTCGAGGTCGAAGGAGGCAAGCTCACGGGCTGCGTGACGGGGTCCATCGTCGATGCCTCGGCCAAGGCGGCGCGACTGGTGGAACTCGCCGGGACACTTGGGCTGCGCAAGGACCAGACGCTCGCGATCGGCGACGGGGCAAACGACGTCCCGATGATGGCCGAAGCCGGGGTGTCGGTCGCGTATCACGCGAAACCCGTCGTGCGGGCGAAAGCGACGCACGCGCTCAATCACTCAGGCCTGGACGGGGTCCTCCATCTCTTCGAGTAGCGGGCCGAAGGACGCGGCTGCGCCGAAGGCGGCCGTCACGCTGGTCCTCCTGCTCGGTGCCGTTACCGCGCTCAGCCAGTTCTACCGGGTCTCGAACAGTGTCATCGGACCTGAGCTTGCGGTCGAGCTTGGCCTTGGCGCGCGCGAATTGGGGCTGGCCGGCGGCGCGTTTTTCTTTTCGCTGCTGCTTGTGCAAATTCCCGTGGGCATGGCCTTCGACCGCTGGGGCGCGCGAGCCACCGTCGCCACCGTGAGCGCAGGAGCCACCTTGTCCGTCGCCGTCTTTGCCGCGCTTGCGGCGCTCTCGAAGCCGCCGCTCGGCCTGACGGTGGCCCTCCTGATGGCGATCCCGTTCCTGTCCTCCTACTCGATCGTGATCGTTGCGCAAGGCCGGTCCCTGTTCCCCGACCGGCTCGCCGGGCGCGGCGTGACGACCGTCAACATGGCGCAACTGGTCGGTGCTACCTTGCTGCCGGCACTCGCCGGCTACCTCGTGAGCGAGATTGCCGGGACCGCTGTGGGTGCGGTGGCGCCGGAACAGGCTTATCGCGCCGTTTTCGGCATGCTGGCGGTCGGAAGCCTGGCCGGGCTGGCCGTCTATTTGCGCTCGAAGGACAGCCGGCCGGCGACCTGATCGGCACCTTGTGATGTACCGGTACCGATACGCGAATTGGCCTGTGAGGCGCATGGATATTAGGTCTAGGAAATAAAATCTCAAACATTTACGATTTTTAAGCGGAGACAACAGACATGGCCACCCCCACCCCAGGCACCGCGCTCGAACTGCGTTCCCTCGTCAGGAAGAGCGGGGAACTCGAACTGTCGCTTGTCAGCGTGCCGGTTCCCGTCCCGAAGGCAGACGAAGTGCTCGTTCGAATTGAAGGCACGCCAATCAATCCTTCGGACATGGGCCTCATGTTCGGCCCGGCCGACATGAGCACGGCGCGCGTGTCCGGCACCCGTGACGAACCGGTCGTCACCGCCAAGGTTCCCGAAGCCGCGATGAAGGCGCTCTCCGGCCGGATCGACCAGTCCATGCCGGTTGGGAACGAGGGCGCGGGCGTGGTGGTGGGCGCCGGTGAGGCGCCCGAAGCGCAGGCGCTGATGGGCAGGACCGTCGCGATCCTCGGTGGGGCCATGTACACGCAATACCGCTGCGTTAAGGCGAAGGTCTGCATGGTGCTGCCCTCCGGCGTCACGCCGGCCGAAGGCGCCTCCTGCTTCGTGAATCCCCTCACCTCGCAAGGCATGGTCGAGACCATGCGCAGGGAAGGCCACACGGCGCTCGTCCACACGGCGGCCGCTTCGAATCTCGGGCAGATGCTCAACAGGATCTGCATTGCGGACAACGTTGCGCTGGTCAACATCGTGCGCTCGACGCAGCAGGCCGACTTGCTCAAGTCGCTGGGCGCCAAGCACGTGTGCAACTCGAGTGAATCGGGCTTTACCGAAGCGCTTACCGAAGCCCTGGTGGCCACCGGCGCGACCATCGCGTTCGATGCGATCGGCGGCGGAGCGCTTGCCGGGCAGATCCTCGGCTGCATGGAGGCGGCCGCGAACCGCACGACCAAGGAGTACAGCCGTTACGGCTCGGCCGTTTTCAAGCAGGTCTACATCTACGGCAACCTCGACACGGGGCCCACGACCCTCAGCCGCAGCTACGGGATGCTTTGGGGCGTCGGCGGGTGGTTCCTCACGCCTTTCCTGCAGAAGATCGGCCGCGATGCCGCCCAGAAGCTGCGCGATCGCGTGGCCGCCGAAATAAGGACGACCTTTGCGAGCCATTACACCAAGGTAGTGTCGCTTGCCGAGGCGCTCGGCCTCGAGGAGATCCGCGCTTACCGCAAGCCTTCGACTGGCGCGAAGGTGATGATCAATCCTGCCAAAGGCCATGCATAGCGTTTACTTCATCCTCGAATAGGCCGTAGGCGACAGCATCACGTTCTCGATATTGACAACGATCGGCCCGTTCTTCTCCGAGTCGGCACGCGCCTTGAGCCACTCGGGATCTGACATGAAGCCGTCCCAAACGCGCTCCCGCTCCGCCATGTCTTTCCACTCGAGCAGGTAATACAGGTCCTGGTTGCTCGGGCCGATGCGCACGGTCCAGAAGCCGACCGGGCGGAAGCCGTGTTTCTCCCAAAGCTTGAGCGTGACCGACTCGAACCGCTTGTTGAGATCCGGCAGACGGCCCGGCATGCATTTGTAGATGCGAAGCTCGTGGATCATTGTGTTCTCCCTTTGAACGAATCAGCCTGGGCGACGCCAGACGCTGGCCAGCCACGGCTGCTGCTCGCGCGGCAGGCCCGCCGGCCGGTAGTAATGCTCGAGTTCCGCGAATCCGGCTGCAGTCACTTGCTCGCGCCAGAATTCGAGGTCGTGATAGGCCCCATATCGGCCCCGGGTCCAGCCTTCCTCGTTTGCGCCGCGCGGATTCGAACTGAACAGGACGCCGCCCGGTTTGAGTGTCGAGTGCAGTTGCTTAAGGACTCGCGGCAATTCCTGGCTGGGGACATGAAAGAGAGATGCATTCGCAAACACGCCGTCGAACCGCGCCGGCGGCAAGTCGAGCGCAAGGAAGTCCTGCCGCCAGACTTCGCAGCCGCTGTTCTCCCGAGCCATCGCCGCGAACTCCTCCGAGCCGTCCAGGCCCGTCGGAGCATGCCCGAGCTTGGTTAAAGCGATGAGGTCGCGTCCCGGGCCGCAGCCGAAATCGAGGACGGCGAAAGGCGGTGTGCCTTGGATATGCCGCAGGAGTGCGTCGATGTTCTGGCTGACGTCATGGTCGCGGGTGCCCACCCAGAAGTCCGCGGCGCGCTGGTTGTAGTGCGCAAGCGTCCCCTCGGAAATTTTCTTGAGCTCGTGGGCGTCCAGTTCTAGGCTCCTCCGGGCGGCAAATGCTTGGCCACCTTCTGCAGCAGGACTTCCACCCGGATCGGCTTTGCGAGGTATTCGAGCGCACCGAGGCTGGCCCCGCGATCGTAGGAATCCCCTTCGATCGTGAGGAAGATGACCGGGATGTTGCGCATGGCGGGATCCTCCTTGAGGGCCTCGACCAGCTCGAATCCGCTCATGTGCGGCATGCGTACGTCCGTGATTATTAGATCCGGCGTTAAGCCCAGCACGGCGTGCCCTGCTTCGATCCCGTTGGCCGCCACACGCACGGCATACCCGGCCGTGGTGAGATGCAGGCGCAAGAGCTCCCGCATGGTGTCGTCGTCCTCCACGACCAGGATCGTCTTCAGCATGGGATTACTTGGCCGCGACCACCATGATTTCGACCAGGCACTTCG
>JANXRZ010000043.1 GCA_025352885.1 Pseudomonadota bacterium
GGCAATCCCGCCGCTGATCCACCAGGGGGAGCGCAACAGCACGGCGAAGATCGAGTTCTCGTTCATCTTGAGTTTCATGGGGCGCATCTTGCCTTCTTCTCGACGAATACGCGCGGGTGAAACCGTCTTCGCCCTCCGACCTGCGTCGATTAAGATAGTCCCGGCACGATTGCGGAATAGGAGACAGGGCATGCAGACCGTTTACGACCTTGTGCGACTGGCAGCCGCTCGGCGCCCCGATCACCTGGCCATTGCCGACGACCGCACGGACCGGCGCCTCACCTACGGGCAGTTGATCGGTGAAATCGATGCGCTCGCGGCCGGCTTCGCCGCTTTGGGGATCGGGCCGGGCAAGATCGTCGCAACAGTCCTCCCGAATCTCTTCGAGCATGCGCTGGTCTTGCTTGCGCTGCATCGCCTCGGCGCGGTACCGGCCATGATCAATGCGCGCCTCAAGCCTGAGGAAGCCGCGGGTCTCGTGCAACAAGGCGGCATGGCCGCAACGGTTTCGTTGCCGGATGAGGCGATGGTGCGCGCGCTCGGAGGGGTCCTGCCCAAAGGCGCCCCGCTGGTCACCGTGGGCAAAGGACCGTCGGGGACGAAACCCCTGGACGAGTGCCGTGGCAAACCCGAATCCGTCGCACCGTGGAAAGCGCCCGATCCGGAATCACTCGCGTTCGTGCTGTACACCTCCGGCACAACCGGGCTGCCCAAGGGCGTGATGATCCCCCACCGTGCGACCGACGCTCGCGTGCTGTACATGTCGATGCAGTGCGGCGTCGTCCATGGCACGCACAACAAGGTGCTCGGCCTGATGCCGCTCTTCCACGCGGTCGGGTTTTTCTCCGGGCTCATGGGCGCCCTTGCGTTCGACGGCACGTATCACCTGTGTTCTGCATTCGATCCGGTGCGCGCGGTCGAGGCGATCGAACGCGAAGGCATCACGCTGCTGTACGGCTCGCCTACCCACCTTCACGGCATCCTCGCCGCGCCGAATTTCTCCGACGCGCGCATGAAGAGCGTGCAGACAGTCATCTACGCTGGTGCCGCGATGCCCGGTCCCCTGCTCGACCGTGTCGCCAATGCGTTCCCCGGACGCGCGATCACCAACATCTACGGCACAACGGAAATCATGAACGGCCTGTACATGCCGAACCCGCAAGGCCGGCCGCACCAGTACCGTCCGGGCTACTACTCGAACGTTCGTGTCGGGCGCATCGGCGGAACCGTCCATGATGTGGCTGAAATCGGCGAGGAGGGGGAACTTCTCATCGACTCCACAGCAGACGCGACCTTCCTCGGCTACCTCAACCGCCCGGACGCGACGGCCGAAAAGATGCAGGACGGCTGGTATCGCACGGGCGACATCGCGATGCGCCGCGAGGATGGCGACCTGGAAGTGCGGGGCCGCGTCGACGACATGATCATCACGGGCGCCGAAAACGTGCACCCGTACGAAGTGGAGACGACGATCGCTAAGCACCCGGGCATCGCCGAGGTGGTGGTCCTGGGCGTCCCCGACGAGCGCTGGGGCGAGATCGTCGTGGCCTGCGTGAAGGCCGGCGCCGCGAAGCCCAGCGAAGACGAGCTCGACCTCTTCTGCCGCGAGTCCACGCTCGCGAACTACAAGCGCCCGCGCGCGTATCTCTTCTTCGACGAGATTCCGCGCAACGCCGCCAACAAAGTGCTGCGCCGGGTGCTGCGCGAGAATGCGCACGCCGCGCTCGGGAAAAGGAACGCATGAGCACGTTCATCCGCAATAGCTGGTATGTCGCCGCCTGGGGCAATGAGATCGGCCGCATGGCCATGTTGAGGCGCATCCTGCTCGAGGAACCCGTCGTCCTGTATCGGCGCACCGACGGCAAGCCCGTGGCGCTCGAAGACCGGTGCTGTCACCGGCACGCGCCGCTTTCCTCGGGCCGCATTCGCGGCGACAACCTCGAGTGCGGCTACCACGGCTTTACCTACGACCCTTCGGGCAAGTGCGTCCGCATCCCGACGCAGGACACCATTCCGCCAAACGCGCGCGTGCGCAGCTACCCGGTCGTCGAGCGCCACCAGCTGGTGTGGATCTGGATGGGTGACCCGGCGCTGGCCGACGAAGCCCTGATCGAGGACTTCCACTGGCTGAACGACCCGGCGTGGCGTTATCGCGGCGAGCGCCTCGAGCTGCCCGGGAATTACCTCCTGCTCGTGGAGAACCTCTGCGACCTCACGCACCTGCCGTTCGTGCATTCTTCTTCGCTCGGGACGACTGCAATCCCACCGAAAGAAGGCGCGGCGCAGGCCCGGCGGGAAGGCAACGCCGTGATCGTCGAGCGCTGGACCGAGAACGTGCCGGTGACTTCCTACTTTCGGGCGATCGCCGGCTTTCCGCGCGAGGCGATTGTCGATCGCTGGATGCACCTCGTCTTCACGCCGCCGGCTTTTGTGCGCCTCGATATCGGCGCGGCGCTCGCGGGCACGGGCGCGCGGACGGGCGACCGGTCGAAAGGCGTCACTACTCGCAACCTCAACGCGATCACGCCCCAGACCGAAAAAACCAGCCATTATTTCTGGGCGCAGGCGCAGAATTTCGGCACCGAAGACCCCAGCATCGCGGACCTGGACTTCCGCATGACGCACGGCGCCTTTCTCGAGGACCTGAAGATGATTGCGGGCCAGCAGGCGAACATCGATCTCGATCCGGATGTGCCGCGCGTCAACATTGCGACCGACACGGGCGGCGTCCAGGCGCGCAAGGTAGTCGAGGCGCTGATTGCAGCCGAGCAAGCTGGCACGCCCAAGCGGATCACGCCACTGGTGCTCGCTCCATGAGAGTCCTCGCCGGAGCGCTGTGCGTCCTCGCCTTGTGCCTGTCGGCGGGATCTTCGGGCGCGGCTCGCGGTGGACGAGGCGGCGGAGGGCATTCGGGCGGGGGCCATCATGCGAGCGGTGGCGCTCACCATGGCGGCGGTGCGCGCCCGTCGGGCGGCCCTCGCTATTACCGGGGCGGATTTCGGGGGTATGGATATGGGTTCGGCGCCGGCGTGTTCGGCGGCGCAATCGCCGCGCCGTTCCTTTTTTCACCGTACTACGCACCGCCTTACTACGCACCGCCGTACGGCTACGCGCCCCTGCCGGCATCCGGCTTTTTCTGCCCCAGCCTCAACGCCTATTACCCCGACGTCGCACAGTGCCCGGAGGGCTGGGAGCAGGTCGCCCCGCAGCCCCCTATCCAAGGATACTGAGCGTCAGACGTTGAAGCGGAAATGCATGACGTCGCCGTCATGCACGATGTACTCCTTGCCTTCCACTCGCATCTTCCCGGCTTCCTTCGCGCCGTGCTCACCCTTGCCGGCGATGAAATCCGGATAGGCGATGACTTCGGCGCGGATGAAGCCGTGCTCGAAATCGGTGTGGATCACGCCTGCGGCCTGCGGCGCCGTCGCGCCAATTGCCACCGTCCAGGCGCGGACTTCCTTTACGCCGGCCGTGAAATAGGTCTGCAAGCCCATGAGCTTGTAGCCGGCCCGAATGACGCGGTTGAGCCCGGGCTCGTCGAGGCCGAGGTCTTCGAGGAAGATCTTCTTTTCCTCGTCTTCGAGGTCGGCCATTTGGGCTTCAAGCGACGCGCAGATCGCAACGACCGGCGCGCCTTCCTTCTTTGCGTGAGCTTCGACCGCATCGAGCAGCGGATTGTCGTGAAAACCCTTCTCGTCCACATTCGCGACGTACATGGTCGGTTTCATCGTGAGGAGAAAGAGTGGCTTGATGACCACGAGTTCTTCCTTGGCGAGATCGACCGTGCGGGCCGGCTGGCCCTGGTCGAGCGCCTTTTGCACTTTCTCGAGCACGGCCACCAGGCGCTGGGCCTCCTTGTCGCCGCCGGTCTTGGCGAGCTTCACGTTTTTCGACAGCTGCTTCTCTACCGTTGCGAGATCGGCGAGCGCGAGTTCGGTGTTGATCGTCTCGATGTCCGACACGGGATCGATCTTGTTGGCCACATGGATCACGTTTTCATCGATGAAGCACCTCACGACGTGCGCAATCGCATCGGTCTCGCGGATATTGGCCAGGAACTGGTTGCCCAATCCCTCGCCCTTCGAAGCGCCCGCGACAAGGCCCGCGATATCGACGAACTCGCAGACCGCCGGCAGGACTTTCTGGGGCTTCACGATATCTGCGAGCTTGCCAAGGCGCGGGTCGGGCACCTCGACGATGCCGACGTTCGGCTCGATCGTGCAGAACGGGTAGTTCTCGGCCGCGATCCCGGCCTTGGTGAGCGCATTGAAGAGGGTGGACTTGCCCACGTTCGGCAGGCCGACGATGCCGCATTTGAGGCTCACGGGGATTCCTTCACGGGAGGTTCTTTGGGTGGCTTGGGTTTGGTGTGGAGCTTGTGCATGGCGCGTTCCGAGTCGCCCTTCATGATCAGCGGCAATACTTCGAGCGCACGGTCTATCGTTTCCTCGATCGCTTCCCGATCGAGCTGGGAGGGCTTGCCGAGCACGTAATCCGAGACCATGTCGCGGTCGCCCGGATGGCCGATGCCGAAGCGCAACCGCCAGTAATCGTTGGTCCCGAGCTGAGCGGAGACATCTTTGAGGCCGTTATGGCCGCCCGCCCCGCCGCCGAGTTTCATCTTGACTACGCCCGGCAGGAAATCGAGCTCGTCATGCGCAACGAGGATTTCGTCGGGCGCGATCTTGAAGAAGCCGGCCAGCGCGCCGACCGATTTGCCGGAAAGGTTCATGAACGTGGTCGGCATGAGCAGCCAGACGCCGGTCGCCTCGTCGCGCCCCGCGATGCCGTAATACTTCGCTTCCTTGCGCAAGGGGATCCGATGCCCTTCTGCGAACCGCTCGACCAGCCGGTAGCCCGCGTTATGCCGCGTGCCCTCGTATTCCTTGCCGGGATTGCCCAGGCCGACGATGAGACGAATTGCCATGGCTCAGAAAGAAAAAAGCGGCCGGTTCCAAGGGAGCGGCCGCCCGAGAGTGCTCTTGAACAAAAGTGACCGGGGGGTAAAGAGGCCCCCCTGCCCTTACTTCTTGTCTTTCTTGTCGCCGCCCGCGGCGGGCTTCGCTGCGGTCTTCGCTGCGGGCTTGGCACCGGCCTTGTCGCCGGGCTTGGCGCCACCCTTGGCATCCGCAGCCTTGTCGCCTTCCTTGGCGGGCTCGGCCTGCTTGCTGGCTGGCACATCGCCTGCCGCGGGGGCCACTGCAGTCGTCTCTTCTTCCACTTGGGCAAGCTGCGGCACGAGCACGGACACGACAACCGGGTTTTCCCGTTTATGGAGTACCAATTCAACGCCCTTGGGCAGCTGCATCTCCTTGGCATGCACCGAGTAGCCGACGGTGGCCGTCGACAGGTCGATCTCGATGAACTCGGGCAGGTCGTCGGGCAGGCACGTGATGTTGAGCTCGTTCAGCACGTGGCTGACGACGCCACCCTGCTCTTTGATTGCCGGGGACAGCTCGGCGTTCGTGAAGTGCAGCGGGACCTTCATGTGGATCTTGCGGTCCTTGGTGACACGCTGGAAGTCGATGTGCTGCACCTGCAGCTTGAACGGGTGCATGTTGAAAGAGCGCAGCAGCACCTGCTCTTTCTTCCCGTCGAGGTCGAGGGTCAGGATCGATGCATGGAACGCCTCTTTCGAGAGGTTCTGCGCAAGGTCCTTGTGGTTCAACTCGATGTTCACCGGATCGACCGTTCCACCGTACACGATGCCGGGCACTTTTCCGGCATTGCGCAGGCGGCGGCTCGCACCCGTTCCCTGCAACTCGCGCTTTTTCGCGCTGACTTCGATTTTCATGACTGCTCCTAAGTTTCGCGGCCCGCGACCAGGCACACGTTAAAAAAACTTACTCCACGAACAGCGAGCTCACCGAGTCCTCGCTGAAGATTCTCAGAATCGTCTCGGCCAGCAGGCCTGCAACCGACAGCTGGCGGATTTTCTTGCACGCCAATGCGTCTTCGCGCAGCGGGATCGTGTCGGTGACCACCAGCTCGTCCATGTCGGACTCGGCGATCCGGCCGACCGCGCCGCCAGAGAGCACCGCGTGCGTGCAATACGCAACCACTTTGGTGGCGCCTTGCTGCTTCAGCACCTGCGCGGCCTTGCAGAGCGTGCCCGCGGTGTCGACCATGTCGTCCATGATCACGCAGGTGCGGCCCTCGACCTCGCCGATGATGTTCATCACCTCCGACACGTTCGCTTTCGGCCGGCGCTTGTCGATGATCGCGAGATCGGATTCGAGCCGCTTGGCCAGCGCCCTCGCCCGCACCACGCCCCCGACGTCAGGCGACACCACGATCAAATTCTCGTACCGCTGCTTCCATACGTCGCCCAGCAAGACGGGCGCCGCGTAAATGTTGTCCACCGGGATGTCGAAAAATCCCTGGATCTGGTCCGCGTGCAGGTCCATCGTCAAAACGCGCGCCACGCCCACCGCAGTGAGCATGTTCGCCACCACTTTAGCGCTGATGGCGACACGCGCCGAGCGCGGCCGGCGATCCTGCCGGCCATAACCGAAATACGGGATGGCCGCCGTAACCCTCGCGGCCGACGAGCGCTTGAGCGCGTCGACCATCACCATAAGTTCCATGAGGCTGTCGTTCGTCGGCATGCACGTCGGCTGCAGCACGAATACGTCCTTGCCGCGCACGTTCTCGAGCAATTCGACCATCACCTCGCCGTCGGAGAACTTCCCGACGATCGCCCGGCCCACCCCGATGTTCAGGTGCTTCACCACATCCTGGGCGAGCTTCGGATTGGCGTTGCCCGTAAATACCATCAAGCGATCAAGCGCTCTTGTCGGTATCAGGTTCGCCATGGGCTCGACTCTTTATACGCAGGCATTCAATGTGGCTGGGGAGGAAGGATTCGAACCTTCGCATGCCGGAATCAAAATCCGGTGCCTTAACCAGCTTGGCGACTCCCCAAATCTTTGCTTCAAATCCTGAACTGCGGTCCTACCTATCCAAGGCCCAATCCCGAAGCGGGTGCTGGTCCAACCCGCGGGAAACGAACCCGCGCATGGTTTCCGGCATCCGCGCCTCGACTTCGAGCGCCTGGGCTTGCGAACCGAACTCCGCGAAGACACACGCACCGGAGCCCGTCATGCGCGCATCGCCGTGCTGGGAAAGCCACTTTAGGTGCGCGTCGATTTCCGGGTAGAGGGCAATTGCGACCGGCTGAAGGTCGTTCTTTACAAGACCCGGCAAAAAGGGCGGTATTTTGAGTGCTTTCGTATCCCGTGTCAACGCGACGGAGGAGAAGATTTCTTTTGTGATTACCGATACTTGCGGTGTCAAAACCACGTACCAGGCGGGGTCCAGCGAAAGGCCCGTAAGGCGCTCGCCCACCCCCTCCCCGAGCGCGTTCCGGCCGAACAGGAAAGCGGGGACATCGGCGCCGAGCCCAAGGCCGATGGCCATGAGCTCCGAACGGTCGAGCCCGAGGTCCCAGAGGCGGTTAAGGACGAGCAGCACGGTGGCTGCGTCCGACGATCCGCCGCCCAACCCTCCGCCGATCGGGAGCACTTTTTCCAATCCGATGTCGGCCCCAAGCGATGTATTGCGGTCGCCGATGCGTGCGTGGCTTTCTTCGCGCAACGCGCGCGCAGCTCGCAGGCACAAGTCCGAGTGCGCATCCACGCCGGGGGTTTCATCTACCCGGCGGATGACCCCGTCGCTGCGCACGGCTATCCCTACGCGGTCGCATCGGTCGATGAGCCTGAAAACAGTCTGCAGCAGGTGATACCCGTCCGCCCTGCGGCCGAGGACATGCAGGAAGAGGTTGAGCTTGGCAGGGGCGGGATGCCAGTTCACTGCCGGGCGATCGTCCATTCATGGATCGCGAGCCGCAGCTCGATGCCCGGGTAGTTCAATTTCATCCGCACCGGCAGCCCGTCCTCGCGGAACTCCTGGTACTCGACCCGCCACCCATCCTGCTCGAGCGATTGGAGGCGTCCATCCTGCGACCGGACCACGGCAGCTTGCGAGCCTTCGCGTGTTCGCGCCCGCACCCAATCGGTCAGGCCCGCGAGCGGCAAGCGAAAGCCGAGCACCTGCTCCGTCAACGTCTCGGCGTCGTTTGCTCGATGCTCCCGCTGGTCCGAAGTCGTCAACACAACCTCGCTGCCCGTGCGTACGACCCGCGCAACGCTCGAGCCGACAGGCGAAGTGATCAGCAATTCATCGGAATCGCGCGCATGGCGCCAAGCGACATTCCCACTGGCCGCTTCGTCGCGATAGCGCGTTGCAATGCGCCCCGCGAGTTCGAATTCGATCGTGTCCGGCGAGCGCGCCGGTTGTAGTTCGGCACAGGCGCTGACCGCGACCACAGCCAAGACGGTGAAAGCCCGGAAGAGTAGCGTCATGCTTTTCCGGCGCGGCCGGCGGTTCAGCGCTTGAAACGCTTGATCGTTTTTTGCAGCGCCTCGTTGTCGGGCGCATTTTTGACGGCTTCCTGCCAGATGCGCTCGGCTTCGGCGCGATCACCCGATACCCAGAGCACTTCGCCAAGGTGCGCGCCGATCTCGCCGTCCGGCCGGCCTTGCCAGGCCCGCCGCAGCGCCTCGAGCGCCTTGGGATAGTCGCCCATGCGGTAGTAGGTCCAGCCCAGGCTGTCCACGATGAAGAGGTCCTCGGGCGCAAGGATCATTGCTTTTTCGATGAGCTTCTTGGCTTCGTCCAGGCGCACGTTGCGGTCTGCGAACGAATAACCGAGCGCGTTGTACGCGTGCGCATGATCCGGTTTTACGTTGATGAGCTTGGTGAGGTCGGCCTCGAGCATGTCGAAGCGCTCGAGCTTTTCGGCCGTGAGCGCCCTTTCGTAGAGCAGTTCGGGCTGGTCGGGCTGCGATTCGAGCCCCTTGTTGAGCACCTTGAGCGCCTCTGCGTTTTCGTTCACTTCGCGCAGCAACTGGGCTTCTGCAAGAATCATCGGGACCTGCTGCTGGTCGCCGACGCTGGTCTTGCGCAGGAACTCGCGTGCTTCGCCGAGCTTGCCCTGCTTGGCGAGGATATTGGCGTAGCGCAAACGCGAAGGGACGAACTGCTGGCCCGATTCGATCTGCGAATACCATTTGAGCGCGGCCGGGAAATCCTTTTTCTCCTCGGAGATCTGGCCGAGCGTGAAGCGCACGCCGTTCTTGTCGCGAAACTGCGTTTGCAGTAACCGGCTCAGGTATCTCTCGCCCGAGTCGTAGTCCTTGAGTTGGACCGAGAGCAGGCCGACCGAATACAGGACGTCCGGGCTCTCGGGAAAAGTCTTGAGCAAGGACTCGAACTGGGTGCGCGCTTCCGGCAGTTTCTTGTCGAGCACGAGCAGGCGCGCATAGTTGAGGCCCGCTTCGCGGGAGCCGGGATACTTCTGCAGGTACCCGGCAAGGCGCGCCTGCGCTTCCGCCGGCGCTTTACCTTGAAGCAGCTGCGCCTCGAAGATCGCGGCGAGATCCCATTCCGGCCGCAATTGGCTCGCCCTGCGGATCTCCTCGAGCGCGAGTGAGTCGTTGTCGATCGCGGCCGCGGCTTGTGCGACAGCAAAATGCGCCTGCGGCAGCATCGGGTAGTTCGAGGCGAGCTTTCTTACGATGGCGAGGTTCATCGCCTTGTCCGGATTGGGCGCGAGGAACCGGTTGATCTGCATGAAGCCGTTCGTGGCGGTCGCATCGTTCGAGGCGAAAAGCTTGACGAGGTAGGGCTCGGCTTCCTCAACGCGGCGTGAGGCGATAAGCAGTCCGCTTACCGTCTGGAGCGCAAGCATGGAACCCGGCTCCGCGTCGAACCAGACCTTGGCTGCGTCCAGCGCAAGATTGGGCAGCTTGGCGAAGTTCGCGATCTCAGCCGCCCTCCGCGCGATACGCGGATCTTTTGTGCGCTTCGCAAGGTCGACATACGTCTGCGCGGCATAACCGGTGTTGTCGCGCTGCGCAGCAATCTCGGCGACCAGCAACCCGAGCAGGACAGGCTCGGTCAGGTCCTGGTTCGGGAACGCCGTCGGCTCTTTCCTGACCTCGGGGGCCACGCTCGTCGCAGCGGGCGCATCGTCGTCGTCATCGTCGTCGTCCTTCGCATCCGACTGGGCAAGCGCGCCGGCCGAAAACGCGATGGCGAGCGTGATCACGAACAAACGGAACAGTGCTTCGGACAAGCGAGCGAGTTTCAGGAGCAATTGGGGCAACACGGAGTGGGAGACGGGCGGAATGCGCTGTCGGTCACGGGTCATATTAGGTATATTTGCCGCTCCGCACAAGCGCGGACCACGCAAACTACCCGGCTTCGACTCCGGGGGGACCGCTAAGTTCTCCGATGCCAGAGTTACCCGAAGTAGAAGTCACCCGCCGCGGCATCGAGCCGTTCCTCAAGGGCCAAACGATCACTGCGGTCGAAGTGCGCGAGCCGCGCCTCAGGTGGCCAGTGCCTGTAGAAGTGGGGACGCTTGCCGGCTGCACCATCCTCTCGGTCAAGCGCCGCGCAAAATATATCCTCGTCGATTGCGGTGCCGGCCACCTGATCCTGCATTTGGGCATGTCGGGAAGCTTGCGGATTCTTGACGCGGGCGCGCCGGCCGGGAAACACGATCACTTCGACCTGACCGTTGGCGAAAAAGTGCTGCGTCTGCGCGACCCGCGCAGGTTCGGCGCCGTGCTCTGGTCTGCAGAAAGCCCGGAGATGCACCGATTGCTTTCGGGGCTCGGCGTCGAGCCGTTGTCCGCGGGCTTCAATGCACGCCACCTGCACGCGCTCTCCCGCGGTCACCGCGTCGCGATGAAGCATTTCCTCATGGACGCCAAGAACGTCGTAGGCGTCGGCAACATCTACGCCAACGAGAGCCTGCATCGCGCACGCATCCACCCGCGCATGAAGGCCGCAAAGCTCACGATGAAGCAGTCCGAGCGGCTTGTGGTCGAAGTGAAAGACACGCTGAAAGCCGCGATTCGTGCCGGCGGCTCGAGCCTGCGCGATTTCGTGAACAGCGACGGGAGTTCAGGCTATTTCCAGCAGGCCTACCAGGTGTACGGGCGCGGCGGCGAACCGTGCAGGACTTGCAAGACGCCGATCCGCCGGGCAGTGATTGGCCAGCGCGCGACCTTTTATTGCACGGTCTGCCAGAAATAAATCAACCGCCAAGCGACTGCACTTTTTCCCTCAGCTTGTCGCGCACCAGCGGATGTACGAACTTGGACACGTCGCCGCCAAGGGTAGCGATCTCACGGACCAGCGTGGCTGAGATGAACATGTGCTGCTCTGAGGGCGTGAGGAACACGGTCTCCACCTCGGGATAAAGATTCCGGTTCATGCCGGCGAGCTGGAATTCGTATTCGAAGTCCGAGACTGCGCGCAACCCGCGCATGATCACTCGCGCGTTGTGCTCGTGGATGAAGTTGATGAGCAGCCCGCTGAAGCCTACGACCTTCACGTTGGACACGTCCTTGAGCACTTCCCTCGCGATGTCGACCCGTTCGGTCAACGTGAAGAAAGGCTTCTTCGCACGGCTGTCGGCCACGCCGACGATCACGCTGCCGAACAGCACCGACGCGCGCCGCACGAGGTCCTCGTGCCCGCGGGTGAGGGGATCAAACGTCCCCGGATAGACCGCTGTAATCATCGTTCCACTCCAGCAATTGGTAATTCACCTGGCCCGCCCGGCCGCGCTTCAATTCGCGCCAGGCGCCTTGCACAGACTGGGGTGCGGGCGCTTCGACATAGACTTTCGCCCGCGGCTTGAGCAGGCGAGGCAGGCGCCCCAGAAGTTCGGGAAGGCCATTCTGCCTGAACGGGGGGTCCAGGAAAACCACGTCGAAACGCGCTTTGGCCGTTGAAACATACGCGCTGGCGTCGCCGTTCACCACTTCGAGCATGGTTGCGCCAAGCCGTTCGGCGTTGGCTCGCAGGGCACGGACAGCGAGCGGGTCGCGTTCCACAAGCACCACGTGAGAGGCTCCGCGGGAGGCCGCCTCGAAACCCAGTGCCCCGCTGCCGGCAAAGAGGTCCAGGCAGTCGGCGCCGGTCAGGTCCTGGCCGAGCCAGTTGAAAAGCGTCTCCCGCACCCGGTCCGGCGTCGGGCGCAGTCCCTCGATGGCCGGAAACCTGAGCACGCTTTTTCTCCATGCGCCTGCGATGACGCGGACCTGGCCGGCGGGCGCTTCGCTTGATTTAGCCAAGATGCGGAGAGGGAAGTAAGTGTGAGGCCGCGGTGAGGCGTTTGTTAAAATGCCGACTCATCTTAGCGGCTTTCCCGGCCCCGGGCGCCCATGTTCGGCTTCACGAAAAAACCTCCGCAGGACACGCCGGCCCCATCGTGGTCGGAGCGACTGAAGTCCGGCCTCTCCCGCACGCGGGACGCGATCGGCGGCCTGTTCGTGCGCGAAAAGATCGACGAGGCGCTTTACGACGAACTCGAAGCCGCCTTACTGGGCGCCGATTGCGGCGTGGAAGCTTCTGCGCGACTGCTTGAATCGCTGCGCTCGAGGGTGCGCAAGGAAGGCGCAACGGATGCGAGCCGCGTAAAGGTTTTATTGAGGGAGGAATTGCTCAAGCTGATCACGCCGCTTGAAAAGCCCTTCTCCTTGGCGCGCCCCAAGCCGCTGGTGATCATGGTTGCGGGCGTGAACGGCGCGGGCAAGACCACATCCATCGGCAAGCTTGCGAAGTATTTCCAGGGACAAGGAAAGAGCGTGCTGCTCGCCGCGGGTGACACTTTCCGCGCGGCCGCGCGGGAGCAACTGGCGATCTGGGGCGAGCGAAACGGGATCACCGTCGTCGCCCAGCAATCGGGCGATCCAAGCGCCGTCATCTTCGATGCTGTGAGCGCTGCCAAAGCGCGCGGCATCGACATCGTGCTGGCCGATACGGCGGGTCGCCTGCCCACCCAACTCCATTTGATGGAAGAAATCCGCAAGGTGAAGCGCGTGATTGCGAAGGTGATGCCGGACGCGCCTCACGAAGTGATCTTGGTGCTCGACGCCAACACCGGCCAGAACACGCTTAACCAGCTCAAGGCCTTCGATGATGCCGTCGGCCTCACCGGCCTGGTGCTCACGAAACTCGACGGGACCGCAAAAGGCGGCGTGCTGGCCGCCATTGCGCACGCGCGCTCGAAGGAGGCCAAAGCGCGCCCCACGCCGCTTTATTTCATCGGCGTAGGCGAGGGCATCGACGATCTGCGTCCCTTCAATGCGCGGGAGTTCGTAGAGGCGCTGATTGATTAGCTTCTCCAACGTCTCGAAGCACTATCCGGGTGGCCGGGAAGCGCTTAGCGACGTGAGCTTTTCGATCGAACCCGGCGAGCTCGTCTTCCTGACAGGACACTCGGGCGCCGGTAAGTCGACGCTTTTCAAGCTGATCCCGGCAATCGAGCGCCCAACCAGCGGCGCAATCCTGGTGAACGGGCAAAACATTTCGGCGCTCAAGCAGTCGGCAGTGCCCTTCCTGCGGCGCAGCCTCGGCCTCGTGTTCCAGGACCAGAAGCTTTTGTACGACCGCAGCGTGATTGCAAACGTCCTGCTGCCACTTGCGTTCAGCGGTTTCCCGCCAAAGGAGGCCGCCAAGCGGGCGCGCGCGGCGCTGGACAAGGTCGGCCTTTCGAATCGAGAAAAATCCAATCCGATCGAACTTTCAGGCGGCGAGCAGCAACGGGTTGCCATCGCCCGTGCGGTGGCCAACCGGCCGGCGATCCTGCTGGCCGACGAGCCCACGGCGAACCTCGACCCGCAGTCAGCCGCCGAAATCGTCGATCTCTTCGTGGCCTTCCGGCAGGTCGGGGTCACCGTCTTGATCGCCACCCACGATGTCGCCCTGCTTGGCGGTGCCGGCAAGCGCATCCTCAAGCTGGAACGCGGCAGGATGGCGGGGGGCGACGACCCCGAATGAGCATCTGGATCAGCCAACACCTGCAGGCTGTTCGCAGTGCGTTCGGCAAACTCGCAGCCCAACCCGCCGCCAGCATGCTCAACATGCTCGTGATCGGCATCGCGCTTTCGTTGCCGCTCGGTGGCTATGTGCTGCTTGCGAACCTGCAGGGCGTAGCCACACGCTTTTCACTCGAACCGCAGATGAGCATCTTCCTCACGCCCGGTGCGCTGGTCACCGAGCGCGATGCGCTCGAAAAGCGGCTGATGGCGGACGAGCGGGTCAGCGCCGTCCGGTTCGTCTCCCGCGAGGCCGCGCTATCGGGCCTGAAAAAAACCGAAGGCATCGCGGAGGTCATTGCGGCCCTCAACGAGAACCCGCTGCCGGACGCCTTTGTCGTGAAACTTCGGGACGTAGAGCCGCGGCACCTCGAAGCGCTGGCAGAGGACTTGCGTAAGCGCGCCGGCGTCGGCCATGTGCAGGCCGATTCGGACTGGGCCAAGAGGCTGGCCGCCCTCATCGAGATCGGACGACTCGGGATCGTGCTCCTCAGTGCCCTATTAGCCACCGGCATGGTCGCCGTCACCTTCAACACCATCCGCCTGCAGGTCCTCACCCAGCGCGAAGAGATCGAGTTGGCGCGCCTGCTCGGCGCAACGGACGCCTACATTCGGCGGCCGTTTTACTACCTTGGCGCCCTGCAGGGGATAGCTGGTGGGTGCATCGGGCTCCTTATCCTTGCCGGGGGATTGGTCATGCTGAACCGCGGCGTTCGCGCACTGTCCGAGACCTATGGGTCCGGGTTCCAGTTTGCGTTCCCCATGGGGGCGGACGCCCTCGCCGTTACCCTGTTCGCGGGCGCCTTGGGATGGCTTGGGGCGTACCAGTCAGTGAGCATCTACTTACGGGCTGCTCGGCCCCGGTGAAAGCGCCTGTCCATTGCGGGGGAACCTTTTTGGGCATTGGCACTCCAATACCGAGAGTGCTAGAATTATCGGCCAAAGGAGATTAGCGAATGCAAGCAACGATGAATCTGCCGGCGCAGTTTGCTGTCCCGATGCCAGTTGGGAGCCTGGATACGTACATCCAGACGGTTAACCGTTTCCCGCTCCTGACCCAGGAGCAGGAGCAGGAATTGGCCCGCCGGTATCGGGATACGGAAGACTTGGGCGCGGCGCGCGAACTGGTCCTGTCGCACCTGCGGCTGGTGGTGTCGGTCGCCCGCGGCTACCTCGGCTATGGCCTGCCTCACGCCGACCTGATCCAGGAAGGCAACATCGGCCTCATGAAGGCCGTGAAGCGCTACGACCCCGAACGGGGGGTGCGGCTGGTCTCGTTTGCCATCCACTGGATCAAGGCGGAGATGCACGAGTACATCCTGCGCAACTGGAGGATCGTGAAGCTTGCGACCACCAAGGCGCAGCGGAAGCTGTTTTTCAACCTGCGCTCGCTCAAGAAGAGCCTCGGGACCTTGTCACCGGACGAGGTCGGCCGCATGGCGCGCGAGCTGAAGGTCAAGCCCGAGGAAGTCTCCGAGATGGAGATGCGCATGGCGGGGCAAGAGATGACCTTCGAGGCCGACGAGGACGATGAGACCTACGCGCCGGTGAATTACCTCGCGGCGGACCCGAACGACGAGCCCTCCAAGGTGTTGGAGACTGAGCAGTCTGAGCGATTGCGGTCCGAAGGCTTGGCCAGGGCGCTTGAGAGCCTCGACCCCCGCAGCCGCCGCATCGTGGAGTCTCGCTGGCTGCAGGAAAAAGGCGGGCTGACGCTGCACGACCTCGCAGCGGAGTACAAGGTTTCTGCCGAACGCATCCGGCAGATCGAGGCGAAGGCGCTCGAGAAGATGCGCAAGCTGATCGGGCCGGTCGCGGCCTGAGGCAGCCAGCCTGTCGAAACGGCCGCGAAAGCGGCCGTTTTCATTTGGCCTCGCCTACTACCGGCCGGACTCTTTCAGCAGCGTGCGAATGTCATCGGCCAAGGTCGTGCTGAGCATGTCCTGTTTCGCATACAGGCGAAGCTTTCCCGCCGGATCGAACACATAGCTCGCGGCGGTGTGGTCCACCGTATAGCTGTCACCCGAGGCGGCCGGGCGTTTCTCGTAGAACACCTTGAAGTCCTTCGCAGTCTTAAGCGTGGTCGCGCTGTCCCCATAAAGGCCGAGGAAGCGAGGATCGAAAGCCGGAACGTATTGCGCGAGGACCTGCTGCGTATCGCGCTCAGGGTCCAGGGTGATGAACAGCACCTGCACACGATCAGCGTCCGGACCGAGCTTTCGCATCACTTCCTTGAGCTCGACCATCGTGGTCGGGCAGACATCCGGGCACCGCGTATAGCCGAAGAACACGACCGCGACCTTGCCGTGGAAATCGGCGAGGGTGCGAGCTTTGCCGGTGTGATCGGTCAGCGCGAAGCCCTTGGCGTAGTCCGCCCCGGTCATATCGACGTTCTTGAACTTGGGGCCGCCGCTGTCGCAACCGGCGATCAGGAGGGCGCTGGCGAGCGCCACCCACAACGACCGGCCCGGACTAGCCGACAAGGTAATGGTCAGCGAGCAGCGCTGCAAAGAGCAGCGACAGGTAAAGGATCGAGTAGCGAAAAGTCGCCTGCGCAAGGCGATCGCTGTAGTCGCGGTAGATGCGAACGGCGTAGCCGATGAAAATGCCGCCCAGCACAAGCGCAGCGCCGAGGTAGAGCCAGCCGTTCATGCGGATCACGAAAGGCAGGAGCGACGCCGCAAACATGATCAGCGTGTAGAGCAGGACATGCAGGCGGGTAAATTTCTGCCCATGCGTGACCGGCAGCATGGGCAGGCCAGCCTTCGCGTATTCCTCGGTCCGGTAGAGGGCGAGCGCCCAGAAGTGCGGCGGCGTCCACGTGTAGATGATCAGGAACAGCATCATCGCCTCGGTGCTCACTTCGCCGGTCACGGCTGCCCATCCGAGCACGGGCGGCATGGCCCCGGACGCCCCGCCGATCACGATGTTCTGCGGCGTAGCGGGTTTGAGCATCACCGTGTAAACGATCGCATAGCCTACGAACGTCCCCAAAGTAAGCCACATGGTCAGGGGATTGACGAAAGCATGCAGGATCCACAGGCCGCCTCCACCCACGATCGCGGCGAAGGCGACCGTCTGTGCGGGCGTAAGGTCGCCGCGCGGAAGCGGGCGCCAACTCGTCCGGCGCATGAGCGCGTCAATCTTCTGCTCGACGAGGCAATTGACGGCGGCCGCCGCACCGGCCACCAAGCCGATGCCAAGGGTCCCGGCAAGAAGGATCTGCAGCGGGACCATTTCGGGGGTCGACAAGAACATCCCGATGACCGCCGTGAATACGATCAGCGATACGACACGGGGCTTGGTGAGCGCATAAAACGCACGCACCTTGCGAGCGAAGGTGCGTTGGCCTGCTGGATGGAGTGCGTCGGCGGACACGTTCTGCAAAGTCAGGCGGTCGGAGGATGCGCGAGACTTCGCTGCGCAAGTCCATGGAAAGAAAGATAGTTTATCACGACGAGCAGCACGAGCAGGAGCGCGGCGCCACCGTTATGGGCCGCCGCCAATGCCAGGGGAAGGGAAAACGCCACGTTGGCGATGCCGAGGAGAAATTGCGTTGCCAGCGCAGCGGCAAGCGCTCCGCCGAGGAGGCGAAGCTCCTGCGTTCGCAAAAGCGCATGAGCAAGCGCGCCGAGCAATGCAACCACGGCCAGCGCGAAGAGCCGGTGGGTCCAATGGATGGCGGTGAGCGCTTCGGCCGACAAGAGCCCACCGTCCGGCGCCATGCCGAGTTCACGCACGACGTGGAACGCATTGCGAAAGTCCATCGGTGGAACCACGGCACCCCTGCACAGAGGCAGGTCGGGACAGGCAAGGGCTGCGTAGTTGGTGCTGACCCAGCCGCCGAGCACGATCTGCACACTCAAAGCGATTAAGGCGGCGACTGCAAGCCGGCGTTGTCGCTGTGCGCCGGCATACGTCCCAGCGCCTCCCCGTTCGGGCGGCCGCCACTGCCTCAGCGCAAGCCAGACGACGAGAGCGAGCGTCGTCATCCCGCCGATGAGATGGGCCGTGACGATCGCGGGCTTGAGCAGCATCGTCACGGTCCACTTGCCGAGCGTTGCCTGAACTGCGACGACCAACACAATGGCGGTCGCGAGCCAGGGCGATTGCCCGAGCCGCTTCCTGCGCACCCATGCGATCACGCAGGTCGCAAGTAGCAGCACGCCGAGCACGCCCGCGAGATACCGGTGGCCCATTTCCTTCCACGCCTTGGGCATCGACACGGGTCCGTGCGTGCCCCCCTGGTCTTCCACCGCCTGGCGGATGGCCCGCTCAGCGTTGGCCGGCGTAAGAGTCCCGTAGCACCCCGGCCAGTCGGGACACCCCAGACCCGCGTCCGACAGGCGCACATACGCACCCACGACCACAACTGCGAACGTCAGGCACGCGCAGAGGAGGATCAACTTGCGGTACGCGCTCATCCGATGGTCGACACCTTCATGAGCCGCTGAAGGTCTTTGAGCATGCGCGAAGGATCAGGATCGCGCGGGAAGCGCATCATGAGATTGCCATGCGGATCGACGAGATAGATATGGTCGGCCGCGGATCGCTCGGCCGGGAATTCCGCTGCGATGGTGCTTCCCGCCGTCCGCGCCAGGCGCGTGCCTTCGATCGCGGCAGCGAGCGGCGGCTTGGGCGCCTGGGCGTCGGTCAACAGCCACAGCCGCTCGACCCTCGACATGTCCTTGCCCAGCGCTTTCCGGACCTGCCGCATGAAATAGAGCTTGCGCTCGCAGTATTCGCCGCACTCTCCGGAATCGAACTGCACGAGGACCCATTTTCCGCGCAGGTCGGCGGTCCTCACCGGCTTGCCGTCGACGCCCTGCAGCGTCGTATCGCCAAGGGGGTGGGACAGCAAGGTCCCGTAATTCGCCGTGGTGCCCGGCGCAAGGTCGAGAAAGTACACCGCGTAGCTCGCAACAACGGGCAGCGCGAAAAAGGCCGCGAGTGCGAGCATCTTGATGCGCCCGCGCTTGACCGGATCAGCGGGCAGGAGATTGATCACGAACAATGCTCAGGGAGATGAAAATGCCGGCGGCCAATGCGGCGATGAGATACCACTGGATCGCATAGCTCACGTGCCGCTCGATGCCGAAATCCGGCTTCGGCCAGTCGCGGACCAGTCCATCCGCAGCGTCAGAGCGCTGCTCGAGGAAAACCGGTTGCAGCGCCAAGCCTGACCAACGTGTAAATTCCTCGAACTCCAGGTGCTGCCACACCTTGCCTTCAGGCGGCGCATTGCCCGCCACGAGCACGCGGGGCGCATGCTCGAGACCATAGCCTTCGACGCTGACGTTTCCGGCGGGCGTGCTGATTGTCGGGAGATCTTCGCGCCGGGCACCGGCTGCGATCCAGCCGCGGTTTACCAGGACGTGCTCGGGACCTTGGCCGACTCGCAGGGGCGTCACCACAAAGTAACCGGTTCGGCCTCGATAAACCTTGTTGTCGAGAAGCACGGTGAATTGCGGAAGGAACTGTCCTTGCGCGACGAGGTGCTTGAAAGCCAGTGTCCCGGCCGGGGTCGGCACCGCCGGCACTGGCGTTGCAGGTGCGCGGCCAGCTTCCTCGAAGCGCTCGGCCAGCACCCGCTTCTCCTCCGCGCGGCGCGTTTGCCAATTCCCAAGCGAGATCGTCAGCGCGCAGACCGCGAGGGTGAGCGCAAACGCCCCCCCTTTTGGCCTGAACTTATACCGGCCCACGCTAAACTGCATCCGTAGAATCGTCATAGTCCATCGGCTACACTGCAATCATGCGATACGTTGTGGTGCTGATGCTGGTTCTCATCGTTGCGAGCCTGGGCTCTGGCCTCTATTTCGTGATGCGCGACGACGGCAAGTCAAAGCGCGCGGTCAAGGCGCTGGCGATCCGGGTCGGCCTGTCCATGGCGCTGTTCCTGATCCTGATGGCCAGTTACTACTTCGGCCTCATTCCCGGCCGCGCGGGCGGCTGACGCACCGCAGGGCCGAACACAAAAAAAGATGCCGCACCAGGTGCGGCATCAAGACTTGCTACCTCCGGAATTCCCGGCGCGCGTCTTGGTGCGCGCGCGTGGAATCCTCCTCCTCGTTGTCCTTGCGCGGTCCCCCGGCCTACAGCCAGTAGACGAAAATGAACAGGCCAAGCCATACGACGTCGACGAAGTGCCAATACCAGGCCACCGCCTCGAATGCGAAATGGTGCTCCGGCTTGAAGTGACCCGCTATGCAGCGAGCGAGGATCACTGTGAGCATGATGGCGCCGAGCGTCACGTGGAATCCGTGAAAGCCCGTCAGCATGTAGAACGTCGAGCCGTACACGCCCGTGGTCAGCTTGAGGTTCAGTTCCGAATAGCCATGGCCGTATTCGATCGCCTGGCAGGTAAGGAAGATAACGCCGAGCAAGACGGTGAAGAACATGAAAAGGTTCAGCAGGCCGCGCTTTTCTTCCTTGAGCGCCCAATGCGCGATCGTGATCGTCACGCCGGACGAAAGCAGTAGGAACGTGTTGAGCGCTGGCAGGCCCCAGGCGCCCATCGGCGAGAACTTCTCGGTGAATCCCGGGCCGGCCGAAGGCCAGTGGGACGTGAATCCCGGCCAGAGGACCTCGTTATGGAGAAGGCTTGAAAGATCCGGCACCGAGACCACGCGGGCCCAGAAAAGTGCGCCGAAAAATCCCGCGAAAAACATGACCTCGGAAAAGATGAACCAGCTCATCCCCCAGCGGAAAGACACATCCACCTGCTTTGAATACTGGTTGCTCTCGGATTCCCGGATCACGTCGCCGAACCAGCGATACATCATGTACAGCAGGATCACGAATCCGAGGGCCAGGGACACCCAGCCGGCGCGCATCCCGTTGAAGACGAACACCGCGCCAAGCGCCATGCAGAACAGGCCCACCGAGCCCATGATCGGCCAGGGCATCGGCTGCGGAATGAAATAAGCCGGGGTGGCGCCTGCTGCGGTCGGATGTTGCGACATAGTGTGTTCTCCCGTGTTCCTGTTTGCGTATGGCCCGGTCAACTGGTCACCAGCTTGACCACCATCACCAGCGTCAGCACGAACAGCGCCGCGCCTATTAGCCCGGCAACGACCACCTGCACCGGGCTGATGCTCTTCGAATCGCTTTCGTAGTCTTTCCTTTTGCGCACGCCGAAGAAAGACCAGAACACCGCCCTGGCCACTTCGGCGAACGATGCCCTGCGCGGAGCCTCCCCGGCCATCACGACTTGCCGCCCATGCCGGCAACCTCGAAGAAGGTGTAGGAGAGCGTAATCGTCCGCACGTCGGCAGGCAGCTTGGGGTCGATCAGGAAAACGACCGGCATCTTCCGTGTTTCGCCCGCAGCCAGCGTCTGCTTGGTGAAGCAGAAGCATTCGAGCTTGTTGAAGTACTGGCCGGCGAGCTGCGGCCCATAGCTCGGCATCGCCTGGCCTGTCACGGGCGTGTTGCGCATGTTGACCACTTCGTATTCGATCGTGGTCAGTTCGCCCGGGTGGACCGCGATGTGGGCTTGCAGCGGGCGGAAACGCCACGGCAGGTGATGCGCATTGGCGTCGAACTCGATGGTGACCGTTCGCGCGAAATCGATCTGAGTGTTCTCCGCGGTCGCGGTAGAGACCGGCACCAGGCTGTTCAGGCCGAGCGCGAGGCAGATCTGCTTGTAGAACGGCACCATCGCATAGCCGAACCCGAACATGAGCGAGGCGACGATCGAGAGCTTGACCAGCATGCGCCGGTTCTCGCTCATCCCATTCTGGTCCTGGGCAGCACTCATCTGAGCAGCCAGTATTTTGCAATGATCGCGGCGAAGAAAGCCAGCGCCACGGCGGCGAGAATCAGGCCGGTCTTCGCGTTCCTGCTCATGGGCCCGTCTGCGGGAAGCTCTCTAAGCGCACCGCTCACTTGATGACCGGGGGCGTCTCGAACGAATGGTAAGGCGCGGGCGAGGGCAGGTGCGTCCACTCCAGCGAATCGGCGCCTTCCCACTGCTTGTCCGTCGCTTTCTCGCCGCTCGAGAGGGCCTTGACGATGATGTACAGGAAGAGGAGCTGCGAGAGGCCGAACCCGAACGCGCCGATCGAGGAGATCTTGTTCCACGTTTCGAAGATCAGCGGGTAGTCGGGAATGCGCCGCGGCATGCCGGCCAGGCCCGAGAAGTGCTGCACGAAGAAGGTCAGGTTGAAGAAGATCATCGACAGCCAGAAATGCCACTTGCCGAGCGTCTCGTTGTACATCTTGCCGGTCCACTTGGGCAGCCAGAAATAAATGCCCCCGAAAGCGGAGAACAGGGCGCCGGCCACCATCACGTAGTGGAAATGCGCGACGACGTAGTACGTGTCATGCAGCTGGATGTCCACTGCCGCGAGCGACAGCACCAGCCCCGAGAATCCGCCCATCGTGAACAGGAACAGGAACCCGAGCGCGAACAGCATCGGCGTCTCGAACGTGAGCGAACCGCGCCACATCGTGGCCAGCCAGTTGAAGATCTTCGCCGCCGTCGGGACCGCGATCAGGGTCGTCGCATACATGAAGAACAACTGTCCCGTGACCGGCATGCCCACCGTGTACATGTGGTGGGCCCAGACGATGAAAGAGAGGATCGCGATCGAAGAGGTTGCATAGACCATCGACGCATAACCGAACAGCGGCTTGCGGGAGAACGCCGGAATGATCTGCGAGATCACGCCGAAGGCCGGGAGGATGATGATGTACACCTCGGGGTGGCCGAAGAACCAGAAGATGTGCTGGTACAGGACCGGATCGCCGCCACCCGCGGCGTTGAAGAACGAGGTGCCGAAGTGCCGGTCGGTGAGCGTCATGGTGACCGCGCCGGCGAGCACCGGCATGGACGCCACCAGCAGGTAGGCGGTGATCAGCCAGGTCCAGCAGAACAGCGGCATCTTCATGAGCGTCATGCCGGGGGCGCGCATGTTCAGGATCGTGGTGATGATATTGATCGAGCCCATGATCGACGACATGCCGAGGAGGTGAACGGCAAAGATCGTGAGGTCCATGCCCATTCCCATCTGGACCGTGAGCGGCGCGTACATCGTCCAGCCCACCCCGGGCGCGCCGCCGGGCACGAAGAACGAGAGGATGAGCAGCGACCCTGCGAAGGGCAGGATCCAGAACGACCAGTTGTTCATCCGGGCGAACGCCATGTCGGGCGCGCCGATCTGCATGGGGATCAGCCAGTTCGCGAAGCCGACGAACGCCGGCATGATCGCGCCGAACACCATGATGAGGCCGTGCATGGTCGTCATCTGGTTGAAGAAATCCGGGTTGACGATCTGCAGGCCGGGGCTGAAGAGCTCCGCGCGGATGACCATCGCCATCGTGCCGCCGACCATGAACATGGTGAAGCTGAACCACAGGTAAAGCGTGCCGATGTCCTTGTGGTTCGTGGTGGTGATCCACCGCATGATGCCGCCGTAGCCGTGGTGGTGAT
This sequence comes from Pseudomonadota bacterium, assembly GCA_025352885.1. Classification (GTDB taxonomy): domain Bacteria; phylum Pseudomonadota; class Gammaproteobacteria; order Burkholderiales; family SG8-39; genus SZAS-79. The sequence continues at coordinate 23,334 of JANXRZ010000043.1, forward strand.
CGTCGTGCCCGTGGGCGTGGCCGTGATCGTCGATAACTGCGCTCATGGAAGGTCTCCTGGCTCTATGTCTGGTGGCGTTACTTGCGCAGCGGCCTGATCTCGGCGGGCTGGATCGCCTCGCCGGTCTTGTTGCCCCACGCATTGCGTTCGTAGGTCACGACCGCCGCGATTTCGGTGTCGTTCAGCTGCTTGCCGAAAGCCGCCATCGCGGTGCCCTGCTTGCCGTTGATGACGATGTCCAGGTGCGGCCCCTTGGGACCATTGGCGATCTTCGAGCCGTCCAGCGGCGGGAAGGCGGGCGGCGTGCCCTTGCCGTTCGCCTGGTGGCAGGCCACGCAGTTCGCCGTGTACACCTTCTCGCCGCGGGCCTTGAGTTCGTCCAGCGTGTAAGTCTTGGTCGGATCGTCGGCGGAAGCCGCGATCTTTTTCTTTTGTTCGCCGACCCACGCGGTGTAGTCCGCAGCGCTCACCACCCTGACGACGATGGGCATGAACCCGTGCTCCTTGCCGCAGAGCTCCACGCACTGGCCGCGGTACACGCCGACCTTCGTCGCGCGGAAATGGAGGTCGCGGATGAATCCGGGAATCGCGTCCTGCTTAGCGGCAAATGCCGGGACACCCCAAGAGTGGATGACGTCGGCAGCCGTGGTCAGGATGCGGACCTTCTTGCCCACCGGGACAATCACTTCGTTGTCCACTTCCAGCAGGTAGTGCTCGCCCTTGGGCGCGTTTCCTTCGATCTGGTCACGAGGCGTCGAGAGTTGCGAAACGAAGCTGATGCCCTCGCCTTCGCCTTTGAGGTAGTCGTAACCCCACTTCCACTGGTAGCCGGTGACCTTGATGGTCATGTCGGAGTTGGTGGTGTCCTTTTGCGCGATGACCGCGCGCGTGGCCGGCCAGGCGATCACGACGAGGATGAGGAGGGGAATCAGCGTCCAGATGATCTCGACAGTCGTGTTCTCGTGAAAGTTCGCCGCCTTGCGCCCCGGCGCCTTGCGATGCGCGAACACCGAATAGAACATGACCCCGAAGACACCGACGAAGATGACCACGATAAGCGCCATGACGTATTCGTGAAGGTCATGGACGTCGTCTGCGATCTTCGTTACGGCCGGCTGCAGGTTCCACTCGAGCGCATACGCGCTGCCGGCGACCGCAAGGGCGAGGAAGCCCACCACCAGAGCCCACTGCCCGATCTTTCGTCCCGAGGACTGTTGCATGCTCACCCTTTCGATTCCTGGTTCCGTAATCTTCTGTTCAGCTCGCTCGCCAAATCGAGCCGCGCCTGCGCCTGCAGGTGGCGGCCTATCTCCACGCATCGGCCGCGCAGTTCGAGAAGGTGCCCACCGCAATCCCCGTCGTCACGAGCACGATCAGGCCGTAGTCCGCCATCAGGCCGGCCGGCGAGATCGAGCAATTGCGCTTCAAAAGGAGGCAAAACCCGGTCCCCTGCCCGCTGAAAGCCAGTTCCTGGCGGGGGAATTCATGACTCCAGCCGTTCATGGAAGCGTCGTGGCGGCACCGCAAAAAAAGCCCGCGTACGGTATCACAAACCCCTGCGCCGAACAAGCCAAAACCGGTGATAAAGCCTCGTATCTAGAGGCGTTTTCCGATTCAGTTTCGCATCCGCTTCGGGCTCGGCAGGCCGACGATCGCATGCCCCTCCAAAGTGACGCGCGGCTTCGGTTTCCATGCATGCCCGTACACCACTTCGATTGTCGCCGGCAGCCGCCCCGCGTTCATGGTTTTTTCCAGCGCCGCTCGGACTACCTGCCACTGGCGCGCACCCAGCAACCCGCGCGCACGACTGCTGAGCGCGCACACCTGTCCCGTTGCCCGAAGGTCCCCGGTCAGGGACTCGACGCCCGGATAGGTCATCGTGATCCGCTCGGCATCCATCACCGGCGCGTCGAACCCCGCCGCGACCAGCATGTCGCCCAGATCATGCATGTCGATAAAACCGTGGACCCTTGTCGGTCCACCGACTAGTGCAAACGCGGCGCGAAGTTCCTTGAGGGTGTCCGGCCCGAGCGTGCTGAACATCAGCAGACCTTCCACCTCCAGCACCCGGTGAAATTCCCCGAGAGCGGCCTGCACGTCGCACGCCCAGTGAAGCGCCATGTTCGACCACACGAGCGAGAAGCTTTTCGCCGCGAGCGGGAGGCGCTCCATGTCGGCGCACACCGGCGTGCGAAACGCCTTGCCGGTCAGCCGCTCGAACAGGCTCCGGCGCGTCGCTTCTTGCAGCATTGCAAGGGATGAATCAAGCGCCACGAGGTGCGCTTTCGGATACCGTCCGGCGAGCGCAGCCGCCTGGGGCGAAGGACCGGCACCCGCGTCGAGGAGGCGCTTCGGCGCCAGTTTCACGTAGTCGAGCCGCTCGAGCATGCGAGCGCCGACTTCCTGCTCGAGCCGCGCTGCGCCGAGGTAACCGCGCGCGGCAGCCTCGGCGTTCCGGCGTGCCGCTCCCTTGTCGATCGAGTAGGAAGCGGGGGGTGCGGGCATGGAAAGCCAGCAGGCCTGTGCCTTACCGGCCGGCTCGTTGCGTAATCGGGTCGAGCGTGCGTTCGACTGCGCGGGCTATGGCGAGCACCCGGCGGTCGCCTCCGGCGAATCCGGCGACCGAGAAGCCTACCGGGGCGGACCCAGGTGCCTGGCAAGGCAGCGTTACACCGCATCCGTCGAGCACGTTGCCAAGCCCGGTGTTGCGCAACAGGCGCAGGTTCCAGCGAAAATACTCTTCATCGGTGCGATTCGCTTCCTCGATGGTCGGGGCAATTGCAGCGACCGTCGGGTAGACCATTGCATCGTAAGGCGCACCGAGCGCCTCCGATTCCCGAATAAGCGCGGCGCGGTCGAACCCGAGCTGGATATAGTCGGCAGCGCCAAACTCCTTGGCCAGCACGATGCGCTTCGAGACCCGCGGGTCGTAGCGCTCGGCTCGAGAAGCCAGCCGGTCGCGGTGGATGACGTAGGCCTCCGCCCCCGCGAATCCGCCGTTCTTATATAAATCCATGGCGCGAGTGAAGGCAGGGACATCGAGTTCCGTAATCAGCGCGCCCGCCTTGGACAAAGTCGAAAGCGCACGCTCGAAAGCTTGTTCGACGGCGGCGTCGAGATCGTCGGTGAGGATGCTTTTGGGCACCAGCAGGCGCAGGCCTTTGACAGGCCAGTCCGGCAACGGGGCGGGGCGCTCGCCGGCCAGCACCGCGTCATAGTCGGCGCAACAGGACACGCTGCTGGCAAGCGGGCCGACCGAGTCGAGCGTCCATGAAAGCGGGAAGGCACCCTCGCGCGGCACCCGCGAAGCGGTCGGCTTGAAGCCCGTAATGCCGCAAAGAGCGGCCGGCACGCGCACGGAGCCTCTCGTGTCCGAGCCCAATCCCATTGAGCACATTCTGTCGGCCACGGATACAGCGGCCCCGGAAGACGAACCGCCCGGCACGCGCCCGGTTTTGCGGTCATACGGATTTTTCGGCGTGCCGTAATGCGGATTCAGGCCCACGCCCCCGAACGCGAACTCCACCATGTTGGTGCGGCCAACGATGACTGCCCCCGCTGCGCGCAGTCTCGCCACGGCAGGCGCATCGCAAACTGCGGGCGCAGCGTCGTCGAGGACACGAGACCCGGCGCGGGTCACGTCGCCCGCGACGTCATACAGGTCCTTGACCGAGATTGGAATGCCTTCTATCGGCGATCGCACGATGCCTGCGCGCCTCAGCTTGTCCGAGCACTCGGCTTCGGCAAGGGCCGTGTCGTTATAGGTCTTTAGGAACGCGCGCGCGCCCTCGCCAGCCGGGTCGGCGATGCGGGCCAGCGCTTCTTCGACCAACGAGCGGCTTGTGGCTTCCCCGGAAGCCAACCGTTTTGAGAGGGCCGCAACTGTCCACATGGTCGGGGTGTTCCGCATCTAGGAGGAGGCGCCGATTCTGCTGTGGCCGGCGCAGCGTCGTCAACAAGACCGGCTGTCTGCCGCATAATCGCCTGCGATGAAAGCCCTTTCGTTGACAAGCAGTGCGTCATCGCTGGCCGAAAGGTTTTTTGGCGGCACCTGCTATTTGTGCCGCGGGAAGAGCACCGGCGTGCTCTGTTCCCCTTGCAGCGGGGACCTTCCTTACCTTGCCCGCTCGAGATGTCCGCAGTGCGCCCTTCCGACGCTCCACGGTGCCGTGTGCGGGCGATGCCTCGCCGAGCGGCCCTCCTACGATGCGACAGTAGCTGTGTTTTCCTATTCGTTTCCGGCCGATGTGCTGATCCAGGGACTCAAGTTTCGCGGCGAACTCGCGCTTGCGCCGCTGCTTGGCGAAGCGCTGTACACCGAATTGGGCGGCGTCGTCGCGCCCCGCGTCGATTGCATCGTGCCGGTGCCATTGCACGACCTGCGACTCAGAGAGCGCGGCTATAACCAGTCGATGGAGATCGCACGGGCCGTGTCGGCGCGGACAGGCATCCCGCTCAGGGGCGATGCCTGTATCCGCGTGCGCAATACCGCGGCCCAGCTCGGCCTCCCGTTAAAGGAGCGCCGGGAAAACGTCCTTAACGCGTTTTCGTCCCGCCAAGCATTCGACGGGGCGAGCGTGGCCGTGATTGATGACGTGATGACCACCGGCGCGACGCTCGATGAGGTGGCGGCAACGCTGAAGAAGTTCGGCGCGGCCCGCGTGGTCAACTGGGTTGTCGCCCGCACGCCGGCGGACTAGCGATGTTTCACATCGTGCTCTACGAGCCGGAAATTCCGCCAAACACCGGCAACGTCATCCGCCTTGCCGCCAATACCGGGGCAAGCCTGCACCTCATCGAGCCCCTCGGGTTCTCGATCGAGGATCGCCAGCTCAGGCGAGCGGGCCTGGACTACCACGAGTATGCGCACCTGCAGGTTCACCGCGATTGGGCTTCGTGTTTGGCTTCGCTTCCCGGTGCGCGTCTGTTCGCGTGTTCCACGAGAGGACGCGCGCGGCATACAGACCCCGCGTATGTCGCCGGGGATGCCTTTGTGTTCGGACCTGAAACCCGCGGACTGCCACAAGAGTTGATCGAGAGCGTGCCGCCGGCCCAACGCCTGAAGCTACCGATGCGCCCGGAAAATCGCAGCCTCAACCTGTCGAACGCAGTTGCAGTGGTCATTTTCGAAGCCTGGCGACAACTGGGCTTCGAAGGGGCTGCCTAGGCTAGCCTTCGCTTCTCGGATCCCGCGAGAGCAGCGTTTCGAGCGCGGCCTGCGGCGACACCTCTCCGGCAAGGACAGCATTCACTGCCTGCGTGATTGGCATCTCGACGTGATGGCGCCGGGCGAGCGCGAGCACTTCACAAGCCGACCGGACGCCCTCCGCCACATGACCGAGCGCGGCAAGAATGCCCTTGAGCGAGTGTCCCTTCGCAAGTTCCAGCCCGACGCGCCGGTTGCGTGACAGCGTTCCGGTTGCTGTCAGGATGAGGTCGCCCGCGCCGGTGAGTCCCATGATCGTCTCCGGTGCGGCGCCAAGCGCGATCCCGAGGCGCTGGATCTCCGCCAGGCCGCGTGTCACCAGCGCTGCGCGCGCGTTCTGGCCGAGCCCCATGCCGTCGGAAATGCCTACGGCAATCGCGAGGACGTTCTTGACCGCGCCACCGATTTCCACGCCCGCGAGGTCTGTCGTGTAGTAGATGCGCAGGCGCCCGCCGTGCAACTCCGCGGCTTGCGTGCGTGCAAACGAAACATCGCGCGCAGCAAGGGTCAGCGCGCAGGGCAGGCCTTGCGCGACTTCGAGCGCGAACGACGGGCCGGATAACGCGCCGCAAGGGGGAAGCGACCCGCCGTAAGCAGCCTCTACGACCTCGTGCGGCATCAGTCCACTGCCTTCTTCGAAGCCCTTGCACAGCCAGATGACCGGAACGGTGCTCCCGCGCGCGTGAAGAGATTTGGCCAGCGCCCGCAATCCCGCGACTGGCACAGCAAGCAGCGCGACGCGCGCATCCCGCAGTGCTTCATCAAGGTTGGCGGTTACGTGGAGGGACTGGGGAAGCGCGACTTCCGGGAGATAGCGCTCGTTGCGCCGGGCGCAACCGATCTCGTGCGCCTGTAACGGATCGCGA
>JANXRZ010000130.1 GCA_025352885.1 Pseudomonadota bacterium
TGTGGCAGAAGGCCTTGCCATGGCCGGGTCCGCAAAGCTCGCGGTATCCGAGAATGCGGCATCCGGAGCATCGGACCTGTCTTCCGGTTGGACTCCGCCGAACTCGACCGCCAACGTGTCGTCGCTTTCGGTTGCGTCTTCAACCGGCGTGATCACCATCACCTACACCAATACCGCCGGTGGCAACGCGATGATGATGACCCCGAGTTCCGGTGGTTCCGCATTGGCGGCCGGCACGGTCGCAACGGGCGGTTCCATCAACTGGGATTGCGCAACGAACACGACGGTCCTGTCCAAGTATCGCCCGTCGGCCTGCCGCTGAACCAGCAGCACGGTCCTACGAAAAACGGGCATCGCGAGATGCCCGTTTTTTTTGCGGTTTAAATCGTTTATTTCCACCGGTGCAATTTGTCGTCCGCATTGAGAATGAGGACGTTCTTGCACTCGCGGCACACATAAACTGAAACAGCCGGCCTTTCGGGATCCTGCCAGCTGAGCATCAGCTGGCCGTGCGGTGCTGCCTTCCCCTCGCGGTCATCGCGCAGGCCCTGGCAGTCGGCGCAGAACACGCGACGCCGGCGAATATCCTTCTGTCGGGGTTCATTCGGCGCACCCTCTGGAACCTCCGGCCACATTGTGTCGGACGCCTTCCTATGCCCAGCGCGAGGTGCTGCCGCTGCCGCTGCCGCTGCCGCTGCGGTGCTGGATGAGCTTGTTTCCGCAGAGCAGGCACTTGTAGGCCGATACGTCAGCGAGAGTCCTGTCGCGGCCGGTAATGACGAGATACTCATGTGGACCCTGGTTCTGCCGCGTTCCGTCCAGCAGGCCGGCGCACTCGTTGCAGGAAGTCCCGGGACGGCGGAAAAAGGCCGGTGACGTTGCGGGGGTGTGGTGTGTATTCAACATCGGCAACGCGCTAGTCCGCAGCGGGACGGCTGTCCAGGTACACGCGAACTTTGTCGAGCGACGGTCCGACCGCCTTGACTGCGCCGGTCAGCGTCTTCTGGTCGACGCCGAGTTCCTTCGTCCAATACAGCACTTCATAGTCTTCCCTGACGTTGATGCGGGGATGGTCTTTCGTCCCCCTCGTGCTTCGGTTTTCCTGCATTACGGCCTCCGTCACTATTGTTGATGCTGGTTACGACGACGGCAGAATGGGGATGCCCGTTGGGCGCTTCAGTGTGCTATCGCACCTTGTCGGTCAAGTCGGCACGAAGGAGGGACGCTCCTTCGTGCGTTAGAGCACAAATCGTTGCCCAAAAAGGCACTAGAGTCCCTGCAATGCAGAAACGCAACGACGCCCGAGCACTCAAGCTGGCCCGCATGGTGTTGTGCACGCCGGGGTTGCCGAAAAAGCTATACGTGTGCGCAACTGCGATCGTTCGCCACTCGTCGGTGGGCGACGAGATCTCCCAGGGCTACCTCACCGAGGGACGCCGCCACTACCTCTTCGAATTCCTCGAATCGCGCATCAAGAACGGCCAGTCGCTTCGATCCGCCGCAACTGAAGCCGCCGAGCACGGCTCGCCGCGCAACCTCTTTCCGCTCACGGTCGAGGAGATCGTCAGGCTCTATGACGATCACAAGAACGTAAAGCACCCTCCGAAGGGGCGGGCTATGGGGCCGATGGTGAAGGCGGGCGAGCAGGCCGCGGGGCAGTAGCCCGCGTCAGTACGAATCTGGCAGGGCGAAGAGGCGATGCGTCCGGGCGATCGGCTCGCAGACGCCCTGGCGGCGCGCCGCGTCGGCAAGGTAGTTCTGCAGCGCCTCGGCATCGAGGTCCTCGTAAAGCTCCAGGCTCACGGGAAGATCCATCTGCCTTCCGCTGAAATCGCACGTGAGCGTGACTCCAATGAGGCCGAGGTTATTCGCCCTCAATTGACGCGGCACGTCTTGCGGAACTTCGCGAAGCACTTCGGCCTTTGCATGCGCCGAGGACCCGGCAGCGGCGATTTCGGCGCTCACATCGGCCAGCCTGGGACCCGTCGCCGCGGCGTTTTCGTGCATGAAGAACTCCTGCAGTGGCAAAGGCGCGATCGTATGAGTGCGCTCGACACGAGTCCGTGCGCTGCCTCACCCATAGTCGACAGGCAAAAAAAAGACAGGCAAGCCTGTCTTTTTTTCTACTGCCGGAAAGGGCGAATTACTTGGCGGCTTTCACGTCCGCCTTGCCTTCTGCCTTGACTGCCGTCGTGTTGGCGCTCGCTGTGGCCTTGTCGGCTTTCGCGTCTGCCTTCACGGTCTCGACTTTGGCGCCTGAAGCGGCGGCTGCCTTATCGGCCTTGGCCTTCGCCTTGGCGGCTTTCGCGTCAGCGGCGGCCTGGGCCTTTGCGGCTTTCTTGTCGGCAGCTGCTTTTGCCTTGGCTGCCTTCGCTTCGGCCTTGGCAACTTTGGCATCCGCCTTGGCGTCGACTTTGGCTTCGGACTTCGTCGCCTTCATGTCGGCTTTCTCGGCCTTGACTTCGGCTTTGGCTCCGGCGGTTGCTGGGGCGGGGCTTTGGGCGAAAACGGTAGTTGCGAAGAGCGCGGCAACCAGGGCTGGGAGCAGTTTGTTCATTTTGAGGGGCCTTTATTGAGTAAGGAGGAAAGGATGGTTGCTTTTCGTCTCCAGGCCCCCCTTAACGCGCGGCCGGGCGGTTCGTTGACCGGCGCTTAGCGCTCGAGCGAGAGCTTGTACAGCTGCCGCGCCGCCTCTTCCTTTTTCACATCGTCGATCTCGCGCATCACGTCGCGCACATCGACGGGCTTTTCCACCCGCTTGAACCGGCCCGTGAGCACGCTGTCGGGCGCGAGTTTGCCCGATTCGAACAGCGCCCAGATCTCCTTGCCGTAATCGGTCGTGCGCAGGTCGGCGGCAAAGCGCCCGAAATAGCTTGTCAGGTTATCCACGTCCCGCTCGAGCATCGCGCCGGCGCCGATGTTGCCTGCGGCGTCCACCGCCTGGGGCAGGTCGATGATGACCGGGCCCCCGCTGTCGACCAGCACGTTGTACTCGGAGAGGTCCCCGTGGACGATGCCGGCGCACAGCATGCGCACGACCTCCCGGATGAGCCGGCCGTGAAACTCGCGCGCCTGCTCCGGCGTAAGCGTGAGGTCGTTCAGCCGCGGGGCCGCGTTGCCTTCGGCGTCGGTCACGAGTTCCATGAGCAGCACGCCGTCGAGGAAGTTGTAAGGCGTCGGAACGCGCACGCCTGCAGCGGCCAGGCGCTGCAAGGCGGTCACCTCGGCGTTCTGCCAGGCCTGTTCCAGCTCCTGCCGGCCATACCGCGTGCCCTTTTCCATGGCCCGGGCCCGGCGGCTGTTCTTGACGTTGCGCCCCTGCGTGTACTGGACCGCTTGGCGGAAGGCGCGTTTTTCCGGCTCCTTGTAGACTTTGGCGCAGCGGATCTCCTGTCCGCAGCGCACGACATAGACGACCGCCTCCTTGCCGCTCATGAGCTGGCGGAGTACTTCGTCGACGAGGCCTTCCTCGACTAGGGGAAGGAGCCGCTTGGGGGGCTTGATGGGCGCCTTTCTGCGCTCTTGGCGCGCTGGAAGCAGGGGGGCGCATTTTACGTCAATCGTCGTGCCGGCCCGCGTGTCAGAATGCCCGCCGGGTTTGAAGAGCTGGGGGAGCGATGGGGGAGCAGGTCGGAAAGTACGAGCTGAAAAGCCTGCTCGGGGAGGGCGCTTCGGGCAGCGTCCACCTGGCGATCGACACCTTTTCGGGCTCCGAGGTGGCCTTGAAGGTCATCAATCCCGCGATCTTCAAGGACCCCGAATTCGGTCAGGTTCTGAGGGAGCAGTTCCTCAACGAAGCCTCGCTCGCAGGCAAGCTCAACCATCCGCACATCGTCGCGATCCTCGATGCGGTCGTCACCGAAGACGCCGGCTACATCGCCATGGAATACGTGCCGGGCACCAACCTGTCCAAGTACGCCGACCCGGCGAACCTGCTTTCGGTCGGCGACGCCGTCGAGGTGGGCTTCAAGTGCTGCGGGGCGCTCGACTACGCCTTTCGCGAGGGCGTCATCCACCGCGACATCAAGCCCGCGAACATCATGGTGCACGACGGGACCGAGGTGAAGATCACGGACTTCGGCGCGGCGCTGCTGCGCTCAGGAAAAGTAAACGATACCGTGAGCATCGGCACGCCCGCTTACATGTCGCCCGAACAGATCAGCGGCAACGAGCTGACGCACAAGACCGACATGTACTGCGTCGGCGTGGTGCTCTACGAGTTGCTCACCGGCAAGCGCCCCTTCGTGGCCGAGACCATGCCTGCGCTGATCGGGCGCGTGCTCAACGACACCCCGCTTAAGCCGAGCGAAGTGCGCCCGACCTTGCCGGCCGGCATCGACGACCTCGTGATGAAGGCGCTGGCCAAAAACCCCGACGACCGTTACGCCAGCTGGGCGGATTTCGCGCTCGAGATCGCGAGCATCGGAAAGCTGAGCGTCTATGTGCACAGCATTCCCGACATCGAGAAGTACGCGTCGCTGCGCGACGTCGAAATGCTCGCCGGCCTTCCGGACGGGGAGATCTGGGAACTGGTCAAAGTGGCGGACTGGAGGCGCGTGCCCGCGCGCACGGTGCTGTTGAACGAGGGCACACCGGGCGATTCGCTCCTGTTCCTCGCCAAGGGCGACCTCAAGGTGACCAAGCAGGGCCAGCTGCTCAACATCATCAGCTCCGGCGAATGGTTCGGCGAAATGTCGTACATCGGCGGCGGCGAGATCGTGCGCCAGGCCACCATCGAATCGATGACGGATTCGACCGTGGCCGAGTTCTCGGTCGCCACTCTCGAAAAAACCAGCATCGGGTGCCGCCACCACCTGCTTCGCGCGCTGCTTCGGAACGTGGTCGACCGGCTCGTGCTCTCGAACGTAAGGCTCGCCAAATCGGCACGCTGACCCGGGATTGGGTTATCGTCGGGCAATGAGCGGTGTTACCGGCGACCTGAAGGCGGCCTACGACGTCCTGTACTACCTGGTGTTCCATTTTTCCAGGGCAGTCATGGCGTTCCTGCAGCGCGATTCCTACCTCTTCTGGCCCTTCATCGTCTCCACCATCGTCATCATGATGGTGGCGGCCGGTTACGCAGCGCGCTCGGCCGCGGACGGGCGCGGGTGGCGCGGACACTTCAGCGGTTACTTCAGCCGCGGAATCTGGTGGCACCCCTCGGCCCGCGCCGATTACCGGCTGTATTTCGCCAATGCGCTGCTGCTGCCGGTCGTCTTCGGCTGGCTCATGTTCGGCGATACGCACATTGCCGGACTGATGAATTCATTGTTGGGGGCGAAGCCTGCGGAAGCTGCCGCGGGGTCATCGGCAAGCGTCGCAGGGCGCATCGCGTTTACGCTGCTCTTTTTTGTCGCCTACGACTTTGGGCGCTTCGTCGCGCATTGCCTGCTTCACGACGTGCCGGCCCTATGGGAATTTCACAAGGTCCACCATTCTGCGGAGGTGCTCACGCCGATCACGGCCTTCCGCGTGCATCCGTTCGACTTGCTGATCATGGCGTGGGTGCCCGCGCTCCTCACCGGGCTGACAACCTGGGTGTTCAACCGGGTGAGCGACGCCCCGGTGAGCTTTTTCAGCTTCCTCGGCTTGCATGTGATGTTGTGGGCGATCAACCTCATCGACAACTTGCGGCATTCGAACGTGTGGATCACCTATGGCCCGGTCGCAGGGCGCTGGATCGTGAGCCCTGCGCACCACCAGCTGCACCACAGCTACGAGCCCATGCATATGGGATGTAATCGTGGCTTCTCGCTGGCCGTGTGGGACAGGATTTACGGGACGTTGCGAATGCCGGACTCGCGTCCTGAAAAATTCAGGCTCGGCCTGGGCGACGGGTCGGAACCACAATGGCACAGCGTGCGGCGAATGTACCTCCTGCCGTTTTCAGGCTGCGCGCGGGCGCTTCGCGGCTTGTTCGGCCGCCGTTCGCTGCGGGAAGGCCGCGAGGTGCATTAGCGGCTGGGGGACTGCGCGGACTCGACGAGCCTGCGGATCTGCGCAACTGCGGCGTCGACCTTGAAGTCGATGAAGGCCTTGCCGAATTCCGCCGACGCGCCGCGGGGATCGCCTTCCACGCCGTTGCGCCCGTCTCCCGCCTCGAGTTTCCCAAGGCGCACCCACTTGCTCGCGATGTCGAGGAATAGGAGCTCAGAGGTATCCGGGATCGCCGCGTGTTCGCCCGCCGGCAAGCGCCGCGCGGCGAGGTATTCGCGCACCCGCCGCTCGGAGGCGAAATACACGTCGGGGACATAGCCCACCCGCGTACCTTGGCCGGCCCTCTGCCGGTCGAGCGAAGCGGCGAGTTTTTCCAGCGCCTGCTGGCCGCCGCCATGATCGCCCATGAGCGCGACGAACTTGAAGCCTGTTGCGTGCGCGCTCGCCACGACATCCCGGGCGACGGCGGTGTAGGTTTCCTCCGAGAGGCTTACGGTACCCGGAAAGCGCATGTGGCCGGTTTTCGCCGCCGCATCGCCTGTAGGGGCGAAGGGAAGGATGGGATAGACGAGCGCGTTGCCAAGGCTCGTAGCGATGCGCCCGGCGACATGGCGAGCGACGAAGGTGTGCTTGCCCGTCACGAGGTGCGGCCCGTTCTGCTCTGTGCTGCCCGCGTAGTAGATTGCGGTGGTGGCGCCGCCTGCGATTGCATCGCGGACTTCGGGCCACGTGAGTTCCTCGATGAACACTGAAGGCGGGGCCGCTCGCGCGGCCATGGAAACCAGCGCAAGGACAAGGATGGCAAGGACCGGCTTCATGGCGATATTCCTCTTGTGCAGGGCGCTATTCTCGCCGCAATCGGCCTGGCGTTCCTGCGGGCCGGCTATGTTGTGCATCCTGCTGGCCAGCATGCCTGTGTCGGCGCAGGAGGCGGCGCCCTTCGACAAGCCCCTGCCGCGCGGCGTGCGGTTGCTCGAAGTGAAGGGCGCAATTGCCAAGCCGCTCGTCCAGAAGGTGCGCGACGCGCTGCAGGCTGTTGAACCTGAGCGCTATCCGGCCGGTGCCATCGTGCTGCTCGACAGCCAGGGCGGGGATGGTCTTGCCGGAATGGAAATCGGGCGAATGATTCGCGCGGCCAAGGCGCACGTCTTCGTGGTCGGCCGCTGCGCGAGCGCATGCGTCTACCTGCTGGCAGCTGGCGTCGTGCGCGGGGTGGCAGGTGACCATTCGGTCGGCATCCATCGCGCGCGACTGTCGACTTTCCTGAAAGGCATCGGCGTGGTCGACGTGAACCCGGAGTCCAACCCCAAGGCCGCCGCGGCGCTCGAGGCCGGCAACCGCCTCACGCAGGCGTACTACAAGGAAATGGGAATGCCGGATGCGCTCTTCACCGCGATCATGGCCGCGCCCTCCGACCAGACGCGATATCTCGAGGCTGCGGAGTTGCCCGCTCTGGGGCTCGTGGGCGTCGATCCGGCCTACCGCGCGCGGCGGTTCGCGATGATGAACACGCAATTCGGCATCGACGAGGACGAGTTCGAGCGGCGCACGGGGGCCGTGCTTGGCAAGTGCCTGAACGGAGAAGCGCCCTCGCGTTCTTTCGTGGCCTGCTACCGCCAGTTGCTCATCGCGGGGCGCTGAAAGCGAAGCGCCGGGCGCCTCTTGCACGGGGTCGCGCACGATGCCATCCTCGGCGATCCCTCGCCCACTACGGAGTCTTTCTTCATGCAGATCAAGCTCACCGCAACCGACGGACATGTCCTCGACGCCTGGCGTGCGGACCCCGCCGGCAAGCCGCGCGGCGCCGTCGTCGTCATCCAGGAAATCTTCGGTGTGAACAGCCACATCCGGTCGGTTGCGGACGGGTTCGCTGCCGACGGGTATCTCGCGATCGCCCCGGCGCTCTTCGACCGCATAAAGAAAGGCGTCGAACTTGGGTACGGGGCCGACGACGTGGCGGCCGGGCGCGAGCTCAAGGCGGCTTCGCCGATCGGACCTGCGCTGCTCGACGTGGGCGCGGCCATCGCCGAAGCGTCGGCGGCCGGCAAGGTCGGGATCGTAGGCTATTGCTGGGGCGGACTCGTCACGTGGATGGCTTCGGCCAAGCTGTCGGGCCTCGGCTGCGCCGTGGCGTATTACGGAGGCGGCATTCTCGACAACGGCGACATCGAGGCGCGTTGTCCCGTAATGGCTCACTTTGGCGAGCGCGACGCCATGATCCCGGTAGACGGCGTGAAGAAGCTTGCGGCCAACCATGCGGCGCAGAAGTTCCACATCTACGCGGCAGACCACGGGTTCAATTGCGATCAGCGCGGGTCCTGGGATGCGCCCTCGGCGAAGCTTGCGCGCGAGCGCACGCTGGATTTTTTCCGGAAGTACGTCGGCTGAACGCTTACGCGCCCGAGCCTTCCATGAAAGTGCAGACCTGGCCGGGGGTCGTGAACCAGATCTTGTTGCTCGAGACGATGTGTTCAAGCGCGCGACGCAGGTGGCGTAGGCGGTAGGGCTGGCCCACCAGGTAGGGGTGCAGTGCAATGCCCATGACCAGCGGCTGCGCCTTCGACTGCTGGAGCATCTCGTCGAAGTTGTCGATGATGAGGTCGGCGAAATCCTTCCCGTCCATCTGGCGGGCGACGATCATCGGGATGTCGTTCACTTCCTGCGGATAAGGGATGCACCAGAGCGGCTTGCCGCTGCGCGTGCGGAATTTCACCGGCTGGTCGTCGATGCACCAGTTGAGCGTGTAGGTATAGCCCGTCTCCGTCATGAGGTCGGGCGTCGTAAAGCTCTCCGAGAGCCACGGTGACAGCCAACCTTTGGGCGGCGTACCGGATTCGTTCGCGATGCGGTCGCGGCAGTATTCGAAAAGCTTCTTCTCTTCGGCTTCCGGCATCGTGCCCTGGCGGTCCGAGTTGGTGTGGCCATGGCCGATCATCTCGTCGCCGCGCTCGACGAACGCTTTAAGGACTTCCGGGCAATAGTCGTAAAGGGACGTGTTGGTCAGCACGCCGACCGGAAGCTTGAGTTGGTCGAACAACTCGATCAGCCGCCACACGCCGACCCGGTTGCCGTAATCGCGCCACGCGTAGTTGCTCACATCCGGTTGCGGGCTCTCGGGACCGATGCGCGCGCCGAGGCCTTCGCCGAAATCGAAATGCTCGAGGTTGAAACCGAGGTACACGGCCAGGCGCTTGCCGTCCTGGAAGCTGTAGTCGGGCCGCTTGTGGATCGGGACGTAGTCGTAGCGGTCGTGTGGTTTGAGCGGTCGGGTCAAGGTCGTCTCCGTTATGGATGATTTCAGGCGCCGCCCAGGTAGGCGCGCTCGAGCACCGGGTTGTTTTTTAGTTCTTCAGCGGTCCCCGAGAACACGATTTTGCCTGAGGACAGCACGTACGCGCGGTCTGCAAGCGCAAGCGCAAGGCGCGCCATCTGGTCGACGAGCAGGATCGTGCGGCCTTCGGCTTTCAGTTGCGCCAGGGCCGCGAAGAGTTCGTTCACGATCGTGGGTGCAAGCCCGAGCGAAGGCTCGTCCAGCACGAGCACGCGAGGATTGGCCGCAAGCCCTCGCGCCAGCGCAAGCATCTGCTGCTCGCCGCCGGAGAGCAGGCCCGCGCGCCGGTTGCGCAACCTGTCGAGCTTCGGGAAGAGGGCGAACAATTCCGCTGCGCGCTGGTCGGTCAACGCCTCCTTGCCATACGCACCCAGGCGAAGATTGTCCTCGACGCTTAATTCCGAGAATACCTGCCGCCCTTCAGGCACCAGCGTAAGCCCTGACCGCGCGATTGCATGCGCCTGCGCGCTTGAGATCTCGCGGCCCGCAAAAAAGACGCTGCCCTCGATCGGGCGGTGCAGTCCCACCAGGGCGCGCATGAGGGTCGACTTGCCCGCGCCATTCGCTCCGAGAAGGGCCACGACTTCGCCCTCGCGGACCACGAGCGAAACGCCTTCCAGCACCGGCGCGGCGCCGTAGCCGGTCGTGAGGCCCTGCACGGCGAGCGCTTCGGTCGCGCGCCCTCCGGCGGGTGCCCGGTCCGCGAGCGCTTCGAATTCACCTTCCCCGAGATACGCGCGGCGCACCGCGGGATCCTGCTGAACCTGGGCTGGCGTGCCGTCCGCGATCAGCTTGCCGGCGTCGAGCACATAGATCCGGTCGGAGATACCCATGACGAGCTGCATGTCGTGCTCGATGATCAGCACGCCCAACCCGAGATGCGCAATGCGACGGACCACTTCCCCGAGCCTTTCGGTGTCTTCGGCCGACAGCCCGGCCGCCGGCTCATCGAGCAGCAGCACTTCCGGCCGTGTTGCGAGCGCGCGCGCGATTTCCACAAGGCGACGGTCCACGTGCGGCAACGCGCCTGCCGCCCGCAGGGCCGGGCCGGTATAGCCAACCCACGCAAGCAGTGCATCGGTCAGCGCGATCGAATCGGCGCCCGCATGCGAAGGGCCGCCCGCAAGTGCTCCGCGATGCAGCGCTACGAGCAGGTTCTCCCGCACGCTCATGCCGCCAAAGAGCTGCGAAGTCTGGAAGGTGCGCGCAACGCCTGCGCGGGCCGCGGCATAGGAGGATGACCCGGTCAGGTTCTTCTGGCCGAGCATCACGCGTCCCGTTTGCGGCTTGTAAAAGCCCGAGACGAGGTTGAGCAGCGTCGTCTTGCCGGCGCCATTCGGCCCGATCAGGCTCGTGACTTTGCCCGGCTCGGCAACGAGGGAAACGTTGTCCACGGCGAGGTTGCCGCCGAAGCGAATGCCCAGCGAACTTACGGTGAGCGGTGCAGCGCGTTCCCGCTTAAGGAACTGCGTGACTGCCTCTTCGTTCGGCTGGACGTCTTTATCGGCCACACCGCCAGGACGAAGCCGCCGCATGAGCGCTGTGGCCGCTCCTGCGATCCCCGAAGGCGCAAGCCATAACACAAGCAGCAGCAGCGCCCCGAAAAAGAGAAGCCGGTATTCCGCCAGCGCGGAAAGCAGTTCGGGCATGAGCACCACGACGAGCGCGCCCAGCAGCGGCCCGGTTGCGCTGCCTTGCCCGCCGACGAGCACCATGAGCACGAAAGTGATCGACAGGAAGAAGGGGAACGATTCCGGACTGATGAACCCTTGCAAGGTCGCGAACAAAGCGCCGGCGAGGCCGGTGACCGCCGCGGAGATCGCAAAAGCCAGTGTGCGCACCGCAACCAGATTCGCGCCGAGCGATTGTGCGGCGATCTCCGCATCGCGCGTCGCGCGCATCGCAAGGCCCCAGCGGGTCGACGCGAACCGCGCGAACACGCACAAGAGCACGCCGGCCAGCACCGCGCAGGCAATCGCCAGGCCGCGGTCCGAGAGCGGCTCACCCATCCAATCCGGGCGGGGGATGTTCATGAACCCGTTCCAGCCGCCGGTCACGTCTTTCCATTCGGCCGACCCCTGCTCGATCACGAATCCGAAAGCGATCGTGACCATGGCGAGATAGGGTCCGCGCACGCGCAGCGCAGGGACGGCGAGCAGGGCCCCGGCGACCCCGGCCAGCGCAGCGCCGGCCAGTGCGGCGAGCACGAACGGCACGCTGGCCTTGGCCGAGAGGACGGACGCGGTGTAGGCGCCGATGGCAAAGAAGCCCGCGTGCCCGAATGAGATCTGGCCGGCGAGCCCGAACAGGACGTTGAGTCCGGTTGCCACGATCGCGCTGATCGCAATCGAACCGATGATCAGCAGGTGGTAGTTGTTGCCGTAAAACGCGGCGACCGTGGCTGCACAAACGGCCAGCGAGGCTACGACCAGCGTTGCGCGCATCGACGGCATGTTCAGACCTTCTTCACCGAGGCGCGGCCGAAGAGGCCGTGCGGGCGCAGCGCAAGCGCAACGATCACCAGCGCGAACGACAGCATCTGGGTCCACGTAGAGCCGAAGCTTGCCGTGATGACCGACTCGGCCGTGCCGAGCAGGACGCCCGCGAGCATCACCCCCCAGGGATTACCGAGCCCCCCGAGGATCGCGGCGGCGTAGGCCTTGATGCCGAAGAGCGTCCCCATGCCGGCCGAGACGGTATAGAGCGGCGCAATGAGGATGCCGGCCACGCCTGCGAACACGCCGGAGAGCGCGAAGGCGCCCGTGACGACGAGCGCCACGTTGATGCCCATGAGGCTCGCCGCATCGCGGTTCTGCGCCACCGCAAGCATCGCTTTGCCGGCCGCCGAGCGCGTGACGAAAGCGTTCAGCGCAACGGCGATGCCAAAGCCGACCAGCGGGATGGCGACCTGCAGGAGCGTCACGCGCAATCCCGCGGCCTCGAATCCCGTCGAGGTGAGGAACGAGGCGGGCATGCCGCGCGGATCTTTTCCGAAGCTGAAGAGGACCAGGTTCTCGAGAATGAGGCCCAGGGCGACCGTCGCGAGCAGCCACGATTCGGATCCACGCCGCGCGAAGGGGCGCACGCCGATCGCTTCAACCAGCGCGCTCCAGGCTGCGCAGAGCGCCAGTGCGAGCGGGGCTGCGGCCCACATCGGCCAGCCGAAGCGCACCCCCAGCGTGTAATACAGGACGGCACCGAGCATGAGCGTCGAGCCCTGCGCGAAATTCACCGTGCCGGAGACGGCGTACGTGACGAAGAAGCCGAGCGCGGTCAGGCCGTACATGCTGCCCAGGCCGACGCCGGCCACCACCGATGAAAGGAAGGTGTTGAGATCCATCGCTTAAAAGAAAGGGGCCCCGCTTGCGGGGCCCGGTGTTGCTCCGCTACCGGCGGGCTTACTTGCCGACCGGGACGATCTTCGGGCCGTCGAACTTCACCATGATGTAGTCGTCGGGCCCGAGGCCTTCGTGGTCATCCGGTCCGAACGGTTTCTTGTAAGTCTTGATGAGGCCCGCGTATTCGTCGATCGACTCCATCGCCTTGCGGACGGCTTCCCCGTCAGTGGATTTCGCCGTCGTGATTGCGCGGGCGAGGAGGTGCATCGCATCGTAGGCGTTGGCCGTGCCCACAGGGGCGAGGACATCGGCCGGGGTTTTCACGCCGTACTTGGCCTGCATGGCCGAGTACACGCGCTTGCCCGCGTCGTTCAGCGTCCCGGCGAAGCTGTAGGTCTGCACGAAGTGCGCGTCGCCGGCTGTCGGCCCGACCAGCTCGTCGAAGCGGCCCCCGGAGATGCCCCAATGGGATACGACCGGTACCTTCCAGCCCATGCGCTCGCGCGCCTTCATCATCTGTGCGCCAGGGGCGGCGTTGGCGACGAGGATCAGCGCATCGGCGCCCGCGTTCTTGAGCCGCGTCAGCTGCGCGGTCATGTCCACATCGGTCGGCTCGATCTTCTCGATGCCGGCGATGCCGATCCCGGCGGCCGCGGCGGCGGCCTTGAGGCCTTTCTCGTTCGACTCGCCCCACGGGTTGTTGATGAGCACGAGGCCCGGCTTCTTCACGCCGTAGGTCGCTGTCGCGTACTTGATGAGCTTCACGTCGACGTCGTCGTCTTGCGCGGAAACGCGGAACACGTAGTTCGGCTTCGCGCCGTTCTTCGTGATGCTGGTGGCTGCGGCCCACACCCCGATGAACGGCACCTTCTCCTTGTTCGCGACCGGCACTATGGCGAGCGACACCGGCGAATCGATCCCGCCGAAGAGGCCGACTACCTTCTCGTTGGAGATGAGTTCACGGGCGGCGGCCAGGCCCTTGGGCGGGCTCGATTCGTCGTCGCGGCGCACGAGGACCACTTTGCGGCCGAGCAGGCCGCCTTTGGCATTCAGTTCGTCGATCGCGATCGTGAGTCCGCGGGTGATCGCTTCGCCGGACTGGGCCGATGCGCCGGTGAGGGCCGCGACCAGGCCGATTTTGATGTCCTGGGCGGTGGATGCGCCGCTGAGCGCGAGGCCGGCTGCAATGAGCAGGATTCTGGACTTGAGGAACATGGGGACTCCTTGGATTGGAACGCTGACGGTTGCAAGCGCCGTGCCACTGCCAACACCGGCGGGCGGCGACTTGTTCCCGCACGGCAAAGGCGCATTGCGTCGCTCAGGGCACAAGGATGGTGCAGGCTGCCCCGGCCGTCAACAAAGGTGTACTCGACGCTACAATCCGCGCTCCCAAGATCCTTGCTGGAGAAGCGCAT
This sequence comes from Pseudomonadota bacterium, assembly GCA_025352885.1. Taxonomy (GTDB): domain Bacteria; phylum Pseudomonadota; class Gammaproteobacteria; order Burkholderiales; family SG8-39; genus SZAS-79. The sequence goes on from JANXRZ010000130.1 coordinate 14,022, forward strand.
GACCGCTGCGAAAGGTCCGGCGATGCCCAAAGGCGCGCCCAGCCTCACCGAGATCCTCATCCAGACCAAGGACGTGCCCTGGCGTGCCAAATCGCTCAAGGGCCTGCACGAGAAGATGCTCTGGCGCGACGAAGCCACGGGCGCGACGATCTCGCTCAACAAGTTCGAGAAGGGCGCGGGCATCCCGAAGCCGCACAGCCACGCCTCCAACCAGTTCATGTTCTGCCTGGAAGGGCGCTACGTATACACGGCGACCAACACAATCCTGACGCCCGGCTGCTTCTACTGCAATCCTAAGGGCAACGTGCACGGCCCGACCGTGGCACGCGAGGAAAGCATCCTGGTGGAGATTTACGACGGGCCGCACTACCCGCAAGTGCCTGACTGGTACACCGACGAGCAAGATGCCCGCTAGCCAGGTGGGCGCATCGAAGGTCTACCTAGACTACACGCAGGCCGAGCTCGACGCGGCCTACGACCAGCGGGTCTACGCCCCGAACCGCGAGCAAATCGTCACCTGGTACGGCGAGGAAAGCGCGCGGGTGCGCTCGCGCTTCCCACACCGGCGCAGCGTCCCCTACGGCGCGGGCGAAGACGAAACCCTCGACATCTTCCCCCCCAAACAACATGTGGGGTCAGAGTCGACTTTAGCGCCCATACACGTGCACGTGCATGGCGGGCGCTGGACGCTGTTCACGAAAGACGAGGAGTCGTTCATCGCGCCGATGTTCGTCGAGGCCGGCACGATCTGCATCGTCATCGATTTCTCGAACATCCCGAAAGTGCGCATCCCGGAAATGGTTGCGCAGGTCCAGCGCGCCATCGCATGGATTTACGCGAACGCCAGGGACTTCGGGGGAGATCCGGATCGCATTCACCTTTCCGCCCACTCGTCCGGCTCGCACCTGGCCGGCGTCGCGCTGCTGACCGACTGGGAAAAAGACTTCGGCGTGCCGCTGGACGTCGTGAAAAGCGCGCTGCTCCTCTGCGGCATGTACGACCTGCGGCCGGTCATGCTGTCGGCGCGCAGCAGCTACGTGAAGCTTTCAGAGGCTGAGGTGCTGGACTTCAGCGCGATCCTGCGTCCAAATGACTGGCGAGTTCCGTTGACGATGGTCTACGGATCGAACGAGACGCCGGAGTTCAAGCGGCAGCCCAAGGCGTTTCTCGAGGCGCTCCAGAAAGTCGGCAAAGCGGCGCGCCTTGTGGAGATCCCGGAGGCCAACCATTTCGAAGTGCTCAGGCAATTGGGCGAGCCGGGCAGCACAGTGGCGAGCCTCGCGCTGGAGAGAATGCTTTCCAAATAAGGGCAGTTATATACCTGAGAAACCCTAGCCTATGCTAGTTCTTCGTTGGATATACGCCGTTGCCGCTGCCGTGGTGCGGATCGTGCCAAAGCAATTTAAAAACGCGCCCATCCCGAATCCCATATAGGCGCAACGTATTTTCTAGGCGCAGAGAAAATAGGCGGTCATATTCGTCTAGCCGAAGTTCAGCCAATCTCGCCTGCGCGTCTTTGCAGCAGTCTTCCACTTCGACGAAATGATGATTGTTGCCGTGATTGCGGCCACCCGCAGCTTTTTGAAGTTCGCCCCAAGTTATTCGCTCAAGCGCGCCCAAGGTGCCTAAAAACTCCGTCCAATGATCCCGGCCGAGTTTTTCGAATCCCCATAGATGATGCTGATTGTCGAGCCGACCAAATTGCCAACTGAGCGTTAGCTTGTCGGTACTTAGAGGATCGCCGCCTTGCTTAACTGCGCGCTCGGCGGGGTTTTCCTTGCGCTTAGGCTTGCCGTACTTGTCCCCCACGGCTAGAGGCCGTGGTAATACTCAAGCATCGACGCTTTAGTGATGATGTTCTCGCTACGATCACCATCTGGAACGCCTTGGCGAGCGGCCTTCCAAGGATCTTCCAAATGTGTCAATTCGCTAAGCCATTGCGGATCTTTGTCCCCATAGTACTCAAGGACGCTCCCGACAATGACTTGCTGATCTTCTGAAAGATTTCCAGGATTAGCGCGAAAGAACCCGGGATCCAGGCGATAGAAGCCCTTGTGCTGGTCGTACAGCCCACGTAGCACGGGTCCGTTCGCCCAAGCTTGGAAGTCTTCCGGGAACAGTTCCGTCTCCGTCCACGCGAGCGCCCAAGCCTGCGAATAGTAGAGAAGCTTTTGCAGCTTCATGGCCGACATCGAGCCCAGCTTGGCCAGAATAAAATCAGCAACATCGGCGGCGCGCACTTGCCCAGCCATTTCAATCCCCCAGTGCCTATTTGCCTTCTTCGACAAAGTATAGGCCGTAAAGTTCAGGGGGACAAATAGATTAAACCTATGATATTGCGAGGATTTTCTTCAACTCCGGCCCTCTTATAGATGGGGCTTGGTGCCCGCGTTTTCCTCCACAAGAAAAATCGTCCGACCATTCCTTAAGGAAGTGTTATAGAATCACGTTCGTTAGCGATTCGACAACGGACGTGGCCAGTGGCAAAACAAGAAGAGGATACGACTGCCAGCAAACCGGCTCCCCCGCCGTACTTGTCTGCGCTCACGTTCCAAAACGCGATTAATTTCATGAGCGATAACGGGCTTCCAGCTCAGGTTGACCGTGGCGTTCTGAGCAAGTTTTCCGGCAATGATCAGCGCTCGCTGTTCCATGCCCTCCGGTATCTTGGATTCACTGACTCAACCGACAAGCCCACCGCTCGGTTCCGCGAGTACGAAGCGGCGGAC
>JANXRZ010000155.1 GCA_025352885.1 Pseudomonadota bacterium
GATGAAAATCACGGACAGTCATGCGCAGATTCCCTCGGTCCCGGGAGTCGGCATGCAGTGGGACGAAAAGGCCGTCGCCAAGTACGCGATATAGCGGGGGTCCAGGAAGATGTTCACGCGTCACTACCCGCATTGGCCGCCCGCGCTGCCCAAGAGCCTTTCGCTGCCGCAGACGAGCCTTTACTTCAACCTTTACGTCAGCGCACGGCGCTACCCGGACAAGGCGGCGATTCACTACTACGGTGCTGACCTGAGTTATGCGCGCCTGGATGAAGAAGTGTGCGCACTGGCCGGGTACCTCCAGCGCTGCGGCGTGAAGAAAGGCGACCGTGTGCTGCTCTTCATGCAGAACAGCCCGCAATTCGTGATCGGCTATTACGCGATCCTCCGGGCCGACGCGGCTGTGGTGCCGGTGAACACGATGAACCGCACCGAAGAGCTGCGTCACTACATCGACGACAGCGGTGCGACGCTCATGCTGGCCGGGCAGGAGTTGTGGCCGCAGGTCGAGCCGCTAGTGGGCACGACCGGTCTCAAGCGATGCATCGTCGCCGCCTATTCCGATTACATCGATGCTGGAACGGACCTGCCCTTGCCGGAGATGGTGCGCGCGCCCCGGGCGGCGGCGCCTCGTCATGACGTAACGCTTTGGGCCGATGCCTTGGCCGAGCGAGTGGAGCCTTCCGCTCATCTTGCCGGCCCCGGGGACCTTGCGGTGCTGCCGTATACGTCCGGCACGACGGGCAAGCCCAAGGGCTGCATGCATCCGCATTCGACCATCATGTTCACGGCCAATGGCGGCGTGTACTGGGGGAGCGCGACGAGCGACGCGGTTGTCCTGGGCGTGCTTCCGATGTTCCATGTGACAGGCATGCAGGGCAACATGAATACGCCGATCATCGCCGGCGCGACTGTAGTGCTGATGACACGCTGGGACAGGGACTGCGCGGCCGAGCTGATCCAGCGGCGGGGCGTGACCGGCTGGACGAACATCACGGCGATGCTGATCGATTTCCTCGCCAACCCGAAGCTCGACAACTACGACCTCTCGAGCCTCACGCGGGTCGGTGGCGGCGGCGCTTCCATGCCGGAGGCGGTTGCGCAAAAGATGCAGGACAAGATCGGCCTGCCTTACCTCGAAGGCTACGGCCTCACGGAAACTGCAGCGCCAACGCATGTCAATCCGATCCACCGGCCGAAGAAGCAATGCGCAGGCATTCCGTACTTCGACACCGATTCGCGCGTGATCGATCCGGACACGCTTGTGGAGCTCGGGCCGAACGAGGTGGGAGAGATCATCAGCCGGGGCCCGCAGATTTTCCTCGGGTACTGGAACCAGCCGCAGGCGACCAAGGACACTTTCCTGGAGTTCGACGCTCACACGTTCTTCCGCACGGGCGACCTGGGCTACTACGATGAGGAAGGCTATTTCTTCATCACCGACAGGCTGAAGCGCATGATCAACGCGGCTGGGTTCAAGGTGTGGCCGGCCGAAGTGGAGGCCATGCTGTACGCGCATCCGGACATCCAGGAAGCCTGCGTGATCGCAACCCGCGACGCTTACAGGGGGGAATCGGTCAAGGCGGTCGTGGTGCTCAATCCCGCATCGCGCGGCAAGATCCAGCCGGCGGACATCATCGAGTGGGCCAAGGAGCGCATGGCCGCTTTCAAGTATCCGCGCTTCGTCGAATTCGTGACCGAACTGCCAAAGACCGGCACGGGCAAGGTGTTCTGGCGAAAGCTCCAGGAAGACGAAAACGTGAAGCAGGCGCAGGCGGGCCGCTGAGGCCGGTGCGGTATGCTGCGCGCATGAAAAAACAACTGTTGGCCGGACTGATCTGCGCTTCACTCGGCGCGCTGTCGCATCCCGCGTTCTCGCAATCGAAGGACGACCTGCAAATCGAAAAGCCCTGGGCAAGGGCCACGGTGCCCGGCGCGGCGGTAGGCGGTGGCTACCTCACGATCCGGAACAAGGGCACGGCGCCCGACCGCCTGGTCGGCGCCTCGAGCCCCGCCTCCGCACGGGTGGAGATGCATACGATGGCGATGGAAAAAGACGTCATGCGCATGCGCGAAGTGAAAGGCGTCGACGTCCCGGCCAAGGGGGCGGTCGAATTCAAGCCCGGCGGCTATCACCTCATGCTGATGGAACTCAAGGCGCCGCTTAAGCAGGGGGACAAGGTCCCCTTGGTCCTGCGGTTCGAAAAGGCGGGCGAGGTGAGGGC
>JANXRZ010000080.1 GCA_025352885.1 Pseudomonadota bacterium
CATCAACAAGGTCGGCTACGACAGCGTCAAGTCCTTCACGCACCTTGGGCACGTCTGCGGCAGCGGCAGCATGCTGGTCGTGCACCAGTCCACGCCGTTCTACAGCATGAAAGACGTGATCGAGATCTCGAAGAGGGAACCGGACAAGTGGAGCTACGGCACTTCCGGCGTCGGCGGGCCGCATCACCTTTCCGGCGAGTTCTTCAAGAGCGTCACGGGTGCGAAGCTCCTCCACGTTCCCTACAAAGGCGGCGGGCCGGCGATGACGGACCTTATGGGCGGACAGGTGCCGATGCTGTTCTCGTCTCTCGGACCGATCGTGGGCGCGGCGAAGAGCGGGAAGATCCGCCTGCTGGCGGTGACCTCGATGAAAAGGTCCGCCGCGTTCCCGGACGTGGCGACCACCGATGAACTCGGGCTCAAGGGATTCGAGTCCACTGCGTGGTATGGCCTTATCGGCCCCGCAGGACTGCCGGCTGAAGTCGTGAACCGCATTTCGCAAGCGATGGAGAAAACAAAGGGCGACACGCAAATGCGCGACTCGCTCAACGCCACCGGCTGCGACGCGGAAGTGCTCACCCCAGCGCAAACCGTCGAGAAGGTGAAGGTCGACTTCGCGAAGTGGGGCAGGGTGGTGAAAGACGCGAACATCAAGGCCGAGTGAGGATCCTCACGCATTGCGTGGCGGCCGCGTTCGCCATGCTGGGCGGCTTTCACGCTGCCATGGCACAGACCTACCCGGCCAAGCCGATCACGGTCATCGTTCCGTTCCCGCCCGGGGGCGGCACCGACATCATTGCGCGGACAGTTGCATCGAAGCTGACCGAATCGCCAGGCTGGACGATGGTGGTCGAGAACAAGCCCGGCGCCGGGGGAAACATCGGCGTCGATATCGCTGCAAAGGCCCCACCCGACGGCTACACGATGGTGATCGGGCAGACCAGCAACCTCGCGATCAATCCGAGCCTCTATTCGAAGCTCCCGTATGACCCGATAAGGGACCTGGCTCCCGTGGTGCTTCTTTCGTCCGCACCGGTGGTAGTTGCGACGACTTCAAAGTCCCCGTTCAAGACCATCGGGGACATGATTGCCGCCGCTAAAAAATCGCCGGCTTCGGTTACCTACGGCAGTCCCGGAAGCGGCACGGTCGCGCACATTACTGCGGAAATGTTCCAGCGCGCCGCCGGCATCAAGATGACGCACATTCCGTATAAGGGCGCCTCGCAGGCGATGACAGATCTCCTGGGCGGGCAAATCGACGTCTTTCTCTCTTCGGTCCCGACGCTGATCTCGCACATCAAGAGCGGCAAGATCCGCCCGCTCGCAGTCACGAGCGCAAAGCGCAGCGGGGAACTTCCGAACGTCCCTTCGGTTGCCGAGTCCGGCTTCAAAGGCTTCGAGGCGACGACGTGGTTCGGCTTCCTGTTTCCTGCCGCCACGCCCGAGCCGATCGTCAGGCGGATGAGCGAAGAGGTCAATCGGGTGCTTGGCCTGCCCGGGGTGCGAAAAAAATTAGAGGCCGAAGGCGGTGAAGTCCTGGGCGGCACTCCAGCCCAGTTTTCCACCTACCTCAAAACCGAGATCGCCCGATGGGCGCCCCTTGTAAAGGAGTCTGGATCAAAGGTGGATTGACAAGCATGCGGGTAGAATTCCGCGCAATAACAAGCGACGCACCCGATCATCCGCGCGGCCGGCATCAAGGCGGAATAAAGGAGAAGCATGAAAACGATCAGGATCACTGCGACCGCGTTGCTCGCGGCTTTCGCTCTCACCGCACAGGCGCAAACCTTCCCGACCAAGCCGGTCTCCATCACCGTGGCCTTCTCGGCCGGCGGCCCGACCGACACGATCGCGCGCATCATCGCGCAGCGCATGACGCAGGCGCTCGGCCAGACAGTCGTGGTCGAGAACGTCACCGGCGCGGGTGGTGCAATCGGCGTGGGCAAGATCACCAAGGCAACGCCCGACGGGTACACGCTCGGCATCGGCCATATCGGCACGCATGTGATCAACGGCGCCGTCTACCAACTCCCGTACGACCTCCTGAAGGACCTCGAGCCAGTCGCCATGGTGGCGACCAACCCGCAGATCTTCGTCTCGAAGCTCGCCGTTCCGGCCAAGGACCTCAAGGAACTGCTCACGTGGGTAAAAGCGAACCAGGACAAGGTGTCCCTCGGCACCGGCGGCGCCGGCACGCCGAGCCATGTGAGCTCGGTGTATTTCCAGAACACCACCGGCACGAAGCCGCAGATCGTGCATTACCGCGGCGCAGCCCCGGCGATGCAGGACGTGGTTGCCGGCCACATCGACCTCTCGTTCGACCAGGCGGCGAGCGCGTTGCCGCTGGTGAGAAGCGGCAAGGTCCGCGCCTATGCGGTCACCTCGAAAACGCGCCTGCAGGCCGCGCCGGAAATCCCGACGGTCGACGAAGCGGGGCTGCCCGGCTTCTACATGTCGGTCTGGCACGGCATCTGGGCCCCTGCGAATACGCCCAAGCCGATCGTCGCGAGGCTCAACGCGGCGATCAACGAAAGCCTGGCCGACCCGGTCACCCGCAAGCGCCTGGCCGACCTCGGCCAGGAGATCCCGCCAAGGGACCAGCTCACGCCCGAAGCGCTGGGCGCGCACCACAAGGCCGAGATCGAGAAGTGGTGGCCGCTCATCAAGGCGGCGGGCATCAAGGCCGAGTAAAGCCGCATGCAGAGCCTGCTGGAGTACTTCCCGGAGCCGTTCCTCATCGACATCCTGGATGTCGGGGCTTCGCTGAACAATGCGCCGCCCTACGAGCCGTTGATGGAAGCGGGCCGCGCGCGGCTCACAGGCTTCGAGCCCGATGCAACCGAGATCGCCAGGCTGCGCGAGCTCTACGGCGCGCCGCACCGCTTCTTTCCCAACTTCATCGGGGATGGGCGTCCCGGTACGTACCACGAGACGAACTGGGTGCTGACCGGCTCGCTGTTTGAGCCGAACACGCCGCTGCTTGAGAAATTCCAGAACCTCGCCGAACTGACGAAGCCCATGGCCCGGCACCCCGTGAGCACCACGCGCCTGGACGACCTGCCCGAGATCGGCAACGTCGACTTCTTCAAGATTGACGTGCAGGGCGGGGAGCTCGCGGTGTTCCAGAACGCGCTGAATGCGCTGTCGACGACGCTTCTTATCCACACAGAAGTGGAGTTCGTCGAGATGTATCGCGGCCAGCCGCTGTTCGCCGACGTGGACGCCTTCCTGCGCAGCCGGGGCTTCCAGTTCCATTCCTTCGTCGGCTTCGGCGGGCGGGCGCTGAAGCCCATGATCCCCAACGGCAACGTCAATGCGAGCTTCGGCCAGATGCTGTGGTCCGACGCCTGGTACGTGCGCGACTGGATGGCGCTCGACAAGTTGAGCCCGCGGCAGCTTGCGAAGTACGCCGTGCTTGCGCACGATGTGCAGAAGGCCGTCGACCTTGCGCACTTCGTGCTGGCGGAGCTCGACCGCAGGTCCGGATCAAGCCTGGCGCCGGCTTACCTCGAGCGCGTCATCGGGGGCGGGGCTGGCGCGGGATAGAAAGTTTAACTTTATTTAACGCGGATCCAATGGCTGCGCGGCTCGCAGCCGAATCAAGTTTCCAAAAACGGAAAACTACAGGAGAGGCGAACGACGCGCCGCCTTGGGCGGTTTCGAAGCGCGCTCGACCCCGAATACCTGCGTCCAGTAGGCGCCCATGCGGCTCGCGCGGTTGCTCGCAAGCGCCGCGCCCATCTCCGTGAAGCCGGCATCCATGAGGTTCGCGCAGTGCCCCGGGCTGGCCACCCAGCTCGCCATGGCGGCCTCGGGCGTCATCTGTCCGGCCGCGATGTTCTCCGCCGTGCTCTTGTAATCGTAACCCGCGCGCTCGACCCGGTCGGACGCGGAACTCCCGTCGGGCGAGGTGTGGCTGAAGAAGCCATTGCGCGCCATGTCGTTGGAATGCGCGCGCGCCGCTGCGGCGAGCACCGGACTCCAGGCGACGGGTCGGGCGGCGGGGTAGAGCCGGTCCCCGCACTGCCGGGCTTGGGCGCGGACCTGGTTGACCAGCGCAAGCACGCGCATCGCGATGCCGTCGTCATCCAGCCCCGCGGCCGGAACAAAGGCCGGCGCGAGGAGCATCCAGGTGTTGGCGCCTTGCTGGTGCACGCCTATGTCGACCATGCGCGGATCGACGATGAGCGGGCAGTAGCCGTCGGCCAGCAGCCGCTCGAGCGCTTCCACGTTCGTGCTTCCGCGCATGGTGATGCCTTGCAAGGCCAGCGCCTGATAGTCGGTTCCCTTCACGCTGTCCTTGAGGCCGGCGCCGCCTGCGACCCGTGAGGCCGCGCGGTCGAGTTCGGTCCGGCGCACGAGCTTTTCGAGGCCGGGGGTGCCGGCACACTTCGAAGGCACCGACCGCAGGCGATTGACCAGGTCCGAGACCTCGGTCGTGCTCGCCTGCGCCGTGGGGGAGAGCGCCAGCACCAGTACCGGCACCATCAGGGCAAAACGCCGCATACCGCTCCTTTTTGGCTTCTTGTAAGACGACACCTACGAGCGTAGGACCCCTTCGGACCCCATGGTGCGCGAAGAGTTCCCGCGCTCAGCCTTCACGGCAGTGGATTTCCCAAAGAAGGGCCGCATACGCCATGCGGATCGTGCTGTGCTCGCCGGTGAGTGTGGTGAAAGTGACGTGCAGGGTCCCTTCGGGATCGAGCTCGGCGAAGGCGGGAATGGAGGGGCTCTGCGGATCCTGGGCCACGCGCACGCGCACGTTGACGGCCTTGTCGACCGTCGCACCCTTGGCGCGAAGGCGGTTGAGGCGGTCGCGGAAATCGAACTTGTAGCGCAAAGCGGTCATTATTTTTCCGGCCCTAGCTTACGCAGGCCGAATGATGAAGGCTGCGCCGCGCGGAGTAAACTCCCGCAACGGAAGAGGAGGTTTGCGATGGCGAAGGACGGCACGTTTCTGATGAACTGCTGGTACGTGGCCGCCTGGGACCACGAGCTGATCGACGGCAAGCTCCTTGCACGCACAATCCTCGATCAGCCGGTCCTGCTCTACAAAGGCGACAGCGGGCGCGCGGTGGCGCTGGACAACCGGTGCTGCCACCGGGGCGCGATGCTTTCCAAAGGGCGGCTGGAAGGCGACTGTGTGCGCTGCATGTACCACGGCCTCAAGTTCGACCCCACCGGCAAGTGCGTGCAGATTCCCGGCCAGGACGTCGTCCCCGCCAAGCTCGGGGTGCGCAGCTACCCGGTCGTCGAGCGAGACCACCTCGTGTGGATCTGGCCGGGCGAAGCGGCAAAGGCCGATCCTTCGCTCATCATCGACATCCCGTATCTTCGCGATCCCAAGTGGCGCGGAATGGCGGGTTACATGCACTACGACGCCGACTATCGTCTCATCGTCGACAACCTGTCCGATTTCGCACACCTCGCCTTCGTGCACGCCAAGACGCTCGGGGGCTCCGAGGAGTACGCGTTCAAGACCAAGCCCGTGGCCATCGAGCGCCTCGAGAACGGCTTCCGCGTCGAGCGCTGGCACATGAACGCCAACCCGCCGCCGTTCCACCGCAAGGTCACGCGGGACGACGGGCTCATCGACCGGCGCAACATCGGCCTCATGTATGTGCCGGGCGTGTTCTTCCTCGAGTCGCTGTTTGCCGAGGCCGGCTCGGGCGCGGAGAAGGGAGACTTCTCCAAGGCCAAGCAATACCGAAACTGCCAGTTCTTCACGCCCGAGACGCCGGGCAGCACGCATTTTTTCTGGAACTACCTGCACGACTACGACCTCGACAACCCGACGGTCGCGCTCTCGCTCCATGACAGCATGGTCGAGGGATTCATGGAGGACAAGGCGATCATCGAAGGCCAGCAGCGCATGCTCGACGCCGATCCGCAGTTCAGGATGCATCCGATCGCATCCGACGCCGCACTCGCGCATTTCCGCCGCGTGCTCGAGAGAAGGATAGAGGCCGAGCGGCTGGGGCTGCGGCAGGTTGCGGCGGGCTGAACCGCGGGCTGAAGCGCTGGCATTGATCGCGTCGGTCGAGGCTGGCGCAGGGCGCCTCTCAACGCCGTGCGCGGACGGCGAGATGGTATGGCGCCGATGGGGAAGCGGCCCGCCCTTGGTGCTCCTGCACGGGGGCACCGGATCGTGGACGCACTGGATCCGCAATGTGCTGCCGCTTGGCCAGCACCATTCGGTCTGGGTGCCCGACATGCCGGGGTACGGCGACTCTTCCACGCCTGCCAAGGGTTCGCGAGTGCCGGAAATCGCGGCCATCGTCGCGCAGGGGATCGAGCGGTTGCCCGGGCGGGCCGAAGCGGTTCGGCTCGTCGGCTTCTCGTTCGGCGGCCTGGTCGCCGGCACGCTCGCGGCGAATTTTCCGCGCCTCGTGAGCCGGCTGATTCTGGTGGGCGCTGGAGGTCTGGGGTTGCGAGGCGGAGAGAAGCTGCCGCTCGTCGCCTGGCGTCATCTCAAGGACGACGCAGCCCGGCTCGAGGCGCATCGCCACAATCTCGCGAACCTCATGCTCTGGAGCGAACCGGCAATCGACGCGCTGGCGCTGGAGATCCAGTCTTCCAATGCGCTTCGCTCACGCATCAACAGCGGGCCGTTTTCGCGCGGCGAAGTGTTGCTCGAGCCGCTGTCGCGTGTTACCGCGTCGATCGACGGCATCTGGGGTCGCCATGACCCGACCGCCGCAGGGCGACTGGCAGAGGTGGCGCCGATCCTGCGACGGACCGATCCGGATGCGGGCTTCGAGGTCATCGAAGACGCCGGCCACTGGGTGAATTACGAGCGCGCCGAGGCGTTCAACGCGCGCCTGCTCGACCTCCTGGCGACGCGCAGGGGGCAGTCCGCGACGGGCTGAACCGCGACCCGGGGACTTGTTTTTTCCGGCACGTGCCTTACCCTAGGGCGCATGAAATACAAAGACTACTATGCAGCGCTTGGCGTGCCGCGCGACGCGAGCGCAGCCGACATCAAGAAGGCCTATCGCAGGCTTGCGCAGAAGCATCATCCGGACGTCTCGAAGGAAAAAGGCGCGGAGGAAAAATTCAAGGACGTCGCCGAGGCCTACGCAACGCTCAAGGATCCGGAGAAGCGCGCGGCCTACGACCGGCTCGGCAGCTACTCACCTGGCCAGGACTTCCAGCCTCCGCCGGATTGGGGCGCGCAGGCCGGCGGGGCGCATGCCGGTCCGGGCGGCGCGAATTTCAATTTCGACGACATCGACTTGTCGGATCTCTTTTCAGGACTGGGCGGGCGCGGGCGCGGCGCGGCGAACATGTCGATGCCGGGGGAAGACTACGAGGTCACCGCCCGCATCCCGCTCGAAGACGCGGCGAACGGCACGCTCGTGGACCTCAACCTCAGCGTGCCCGAGTACGACGAGTCCGGAAGGCTGCGGCGCGTCCCGAGGACGTTCAAGGCCCGCATCCCAACAGGCGCCACGAACGGGCAGCGGCTGCGCCTGCGCGGCAAAGGCGGCAAGGGCTTCAATGGCGGGCGGGACGGCGACCTGTTCCTCCACATCGAGTTGCTGCCCCATCCCTTCTTCAGGCCGGATGGGCACGACCTCTACATGGATTTACCGCTGGCTCCGTGGGAGGCGGCGCTCGGTGCGACCGTTGAGGTGCCGACCCTCACGGGCACGGTCCAGCTCAAGGTGCCGCCGGGCACGATGGCCGGCCAGAAGCTGCGCTTGTCCAAGCGCGGCCTGCCCCGGCCGCAAGGCGAGGCGGGCGACCTCTTTGCCATTGCGCAGATCGCGGTGGCGCCTCCCGCCACCGATCGCGAGCGCGAGCTTTACCAGGAGCTTGCAGCAGCGTCTAAGTTCGACCCGCGCATCCATTTCCGGACGGAGGTGCCGCATGAATCCTGATCCGGCTGACGCAGCCTGGATGACTAAGCACACGCACGTGACGCTCGAGGAGCTCGAGATCCTCTCGGGCCTCCCGGCCGACACGCTGCGCGAGTTGGTCGAGTGCGGAGCCCTGTCGCCAGCGGCTGAAGGGACGCAATGGACTTTCAGCGCGAGTTGCGTGGTCACGCTGCGCTCCGCAGGACGACTTGGCAGCGCATTCGAACTCGATTCGAACGCGCTGGCGCTGACCCTTTCTTTCCTCGAGCGGATTGCCGAGCTCGAGTCGCAACTGCAGGCGATGCGGGCGCAGATGCCGCGCCGATTGCCCTGACCCGGCGCGCTTCAGCGATCAGCGTTTAGCGAACTGCCTGAGTTCCGCGGCGCAGGCGCTCGCGCGCACGCTCGAGTAGGTGACGCGCAAGGCCACCCATGAACACGATCAGCACGAGCGATGGGGCATACGCCGCGTGCCCGAGGAAGCGCTTGAGGTAGTGGGTCCAGATCGATTCGTAGATCAGGCCGGCAAACCCGGAAGCCGTGAAGAGCAGGTAGAACGCGGCGCGGGACTGCAGGCGCGCGCTCAAGCCAGGCCGCGTTTGCGATGGATGCGCGCCTCGAGCGCGCGCAGCAGCACGTCGATGATGAGCCCCACGATGCCGATGGCCAGCATGCCGCTCATGACGATGGCCGTGCTGATGTTGCTCTGGCCCTTGACCATGAGGTAACCGATGCCGCTCGAGGCGACGATGAGTTCGGCGCCCACCAGCGACTGCCACCCGAGGCCCGCGCTGATGCGCAGGCCCGCCACGATCGAGGGCACGGAGGCCGGCAGCAGGATCTCGGTGATCATCCGCCAGTGGCTCGCGCCGAGCGTTCTCGCAGCCTCGATGAAGCGCGCATCCACATGCCGGGCGCCGCGATAGGCATTGATCACGCAGGGCGGAAAGGCGCCGCTGAAGATGATGAGGACCGGCCCGCCGATGCCGGTGCCGAACCACAAGGCGGCAAAGGGCACCCAGGCGATGGGCGCAACGAACCGAAGTGCGTCGAACACCGGGCTGACGACCGCGTCCAGCCAGCGAAACCAGCCCATGAGCAGACCGAGCGGGATGCCTATCACGACCGCAAGCCCGAAGCCCATGCCGAAGCGCCCGAAGCTCGACAGCAGGTGCTGCTGGAGCGTATAGCCGACGAAAGGTTTCTGCGTAAGGTCGGCGAACGTGTCGAGTACCGCGAGCGGTGTCGGCAGGAAGCGGGGCTGCACGAGCCCGGACACGGCCAGCAGCGTCCACGCGCCAAAAAAGGCAACGGCACCCGCAAGCGACAGGGCCGTGAGCCGGGCGCTTGAGGGATGAGCGCTCATCCCGGCCGCCGCCATGGCATGACCCGCGTTTCAATCGAGGCCAGCATTGCGGTCATGGCTGCGCCGGTGAGCGCGACGGCGATCATGCCGACCAGGATCATCGCGGGATAGATGTCGAGCGAGCCTTGGTAGAGCACGTGGCCCAGCCCCGCCACCGCGCCGATCAGCTCGCCCGCAACCAGCGTCGTCCAGCAGGCCTGGAGCGAAAGCCGCAACCCGGTGAAGATCATGGGCGCAGCACCGGGCACCAGCACTTCGCGGATGAACATCCACCGCGGCACGCCGAGCGTGCGCGCGGCCTCGAGCAGGTGCGGCTCGATCGTCCTAACGCCGCTGTAGCTGTTGATCACGCAGGGAACAAACGCGGCGAACCAGATCACGAGCACCTTGGCGCCGTCGTCCAGGCCGAGCCACACGATGGCCAACGGGATCCAGGCAAGCGGCGGGATGGGGCGGATCAGCAGGAAGGCCGGATTGAAGAACGCCTCGACGCTGCGGCTCCAGCCCATGGCCAGGCCAAGCGGCACGCCGACGGCCGCGGCCGCGAAGAATCCCAGCAGCACCAGTTTCACACTGTGCAGCACGTGCATGTGCAGGCGCGCGTCGGCATAGCCCGCCAGCGTGACCTGGCGAAGCGAGTCCCATACCTCGTTCGGCGCCGGGAATCTTGCGGGGCTGATTGCCTGCGTCAGCGTGGTGAGGACATACCACACGGCCAGCAGCGCCAGCAGGGTGGCGAGCCCGGTCCAGGGACCGGGCCCGTGGCTGGTTGGAGCCGCTTTGCGGCGTGTGCCTTCAGTTAGATCGATTCGCGAACTCCTTCAGCTTCGGGTCGCGATCCACCATACGAAGAAAATCGTCGGTGACGTAATTCTTGACGGCCGGCGGCTCGGCAATTGCGCCGGTGCCCTTCATGAATTCGCCGATCTTCGTCATCCAGCCATCGACTTCGGAGGTTCCCGATGCGCGGTTCATGACGCGGATCTGGCCGGCAAGATCCGGCACCGGCCGTGTGTCGAATTCCTTCTTCATGGAAGCTTCCGAGATGGTCACGCCGCCCTGCTCGTAGAATTTCTTCATCATGGCGATGGCCTCCGGCTTGTGCGCGTCCATCCACTTCCACGTGCGCAGGTAGATGGCGAGGAATTTCGCGACGTTCTGCGGCTGCTCCTTCGCATACTCGGCTCGCACGATGAGCGCGCCCGGCACGACGGCGCCGGCGTCCTTGCCGGAGCAGATCACCTTGGCGCCGGTCTTTTCTTCGAGCGTGTAGATGTTCGGCGCCCAGAGCCCGCCGAGGTCGGCGTTGTTCGAGGACATCGCGGAGATGATTTCGGCCTGGCCCATGCTCTTGATCGTCACGTCGGCTTTCTTGAGGCCCCACTTGGCCAGGCACGACTGGACCGCATAGTCGCCGGTCGAGTTGGCCGTCAGCACGATGGTCTGGCCCTTGATCGAGGCCGGGTTCTTCATGAAGCCGTCGGCCTTGGCGCCGCTCGCGAGCAGCGCGTTGCCGGCGGATTCGTCGTTGGTGAGGCCGATCGTGAGCAGGTTGTAGCGCGCCGCGCCAAGCACCGCGGGCACCGAGCCCGTGCCGCCTACATCCCATGACTTGGCGGCCGATGCGGCAATTTGCGGGACGCCGGCGGGGAAGGTGCTGAACACGGGCTTGAGGCCGAGCTCGGCCCACCAGCCTTTTTCCGTTGCGACGTAAAACGGCAGCGACCAGTAGAGCGCCGGCTGGTAGCTGACCTTGATCTCTGTTGGCTGCTGTGCAAAGGCGGCGCTTGAAGCAATCGCCGTCGCCGCAATGAGTGTCCTGATGGTTTTTTTCATGGTGTCTCCTCTGGTAAATCGGTTGTCGGTGCGGGACTCAGTGCGCGGCGGGCTGCTGGTCGCGCAGCAGCTTCCAGATGCGCGTGCGCAGATGGACGAAGGATGCCTGGTCCATGACCTCTTCGACACGCTCGATCCTGTCCCACCCGTCGGACTTTCGCACGCCGGCCACGTCGATGATCTCCCGGACGGTGCCCGGGCGGCGCGTCATCACGACAACGCGGTCGGCGAGATACACGGCTTCTTCGACCGAGTGGGTGATGAAAAGCACCGTGCGCGGATTGACGCGCGAGAGCTTGATGAGTTCTTCCTGCATGACCACGCGCGTCTGCGCATCGAGCGCGCCGAAGGGCTCGTCCATGAGCAGCACGCCGGGATCGAGCACATAGCTCCTGGCGATGGCCACGCGCTGCTGCATGCCGCCCGAGAGCTGGTGCGGGAAGGCGGATTCATACCCTTGCAAGTTCATGAGCTCGAGTTGCTCGGCGATGCGCTTTTGGCGCTCGGCGGCTTCGAGTCCCTTGCTGCGCAGGCCGAAGTCGATGTTCTCGCGCACCGTCTTCCAGGGAAAAAGCGCGAACTGCTGGAATACGACGGCGCGGTCGGGGCCGGGTTCGGTGACCTGCTTGCCGCCGACACTCACGATGCCGCTGGTCGGGAACTCGAGGCCCGCGGCCATGCGCAGGCACGTTGTCTTGCCGCATCCCGAAGGCCCGACGATCGCGACGAACTCACGGTCGCGGACCTCAAAGCTGATGCCCTGCAGTGCGGGCGATGACTGGCCGTTGCGCTCGAAGATCCGCGTCACGTTGTCGAAAACGATCGTGCTCATGCTGGCCTCACCCGGCCGAGAATCCGCCGTCGACAAACAGCGTCTGGCCGGTGATGTAATCCGAGGCGCGACTCGCGAGGAAGACAGCTGTTCCGCGCAGGTCCTTGAGCTCGCCATTGCGGCCGATCATCGTGCGATCGGCCATCGCCTGCCAGCGTGCCGGGTCGCTCGCCACCGGTTTTGTGAGCGGCGTGGCGAAGAACCCTGGACCAATCGCATTGGTGTTGACGCCATGGCGCGACCAGGCTTCGGCCTGGGCCCGCGTGAGTTGCAGGATGCCGCCTTTGGACGCGCCGTACGGGCCGCTGTTGCCGAAGGCGCGCACCGACTGCATGGACGCGATGTTGATGATGCGGCCCCAGCCTTTGGCAATCATCGCCGGCGCGAGTTGCTGCGCAAGGAAGAAAGGCGCGTCGAGATTCAGTTTCAGCGTCGAGTCCCAATCCTCGCCCGTGATCTCGAGCATGGGGCGCCGGATGTTCACGCCGGCCGAGGAGACGAGGATGTCCGGTGCGCCGAAAAACGCCGGCGCTTTTTTCGCGCATTCGTCGATCGCGGCGCGGTCGGTGAGGTCGCAGGGGAGGGCCGCGGCCCGGCCGCCTTTGGATTCGATCGCTTTCACGACTTGGTCGAGCTCGGCCTTGCGCCGCGCGACAAGGACGACGGCGGCGCCGGCTTCCGCAAGTGCATCCGCAATCTCGGCGCCGATGCCCGAGTTCGCGCCCGTCACGAGCGCAACCCGCCCCGTGAGGTCGAACAACTCGAAGATCGGCTTGGCCTGCATCAGGTCTTGACGGGCGCGCCGCGCTCGAACGTTTCGCCTGGGAAATACTTCTCGAGGCGGTCGTCCGCGGTGCGCGCATGCGCTTCCATGCCCTCGAGCCGCGAGATGCGCGCGGTCACCTGGGCGATCTCGCGCGAGGATTCGCGGGTCATGCGCTGCCACGTGAGGGTCTTCATGAACTTGTGCACCGAGAGCCCGCCGGAATACCGCGCGGCGCCCTTGGTCGGCAGGATGTGATTGGGGCCGGAAGCCTTGTCGCCGAACGCGACGGTGGTCTCCTCGCCGAGAAACAACGAGCCATAGCAAGTGAGGTTCGCCAGCCACCAGTCGAGGTCGCGTGCATGGACTTCGAGGTGCTCGGAGGCGTGGCGGTCGGACACTTCGGCCATTTCTTCGCGCGAGCCGCACAGGATGACCTCGCCATAGTCGCGCCAGGCCGAGCCGGCTGCATCGCGAGCGGTCGGCGGAAGCCGGTCGATGAGGAGCGGCACCCGCTTCATGACGTCTTCCGCGAGGGCCTTCGAGGTCGTGAACAGCCAGGCAGGCGATTCATGCCCATGCTCGGCCTGCCCGACGAGGTCGGATGCGACGATGGCCGGATCGGCCGAGTCGTCCGCGATCACGGCGACTTCCGAAGGGCCGGCAAATACGTCGATGCCGACTTTGCCGAACAGCGCGCGCTTGGCTTCGGCGACGAACTTGTTGCCGGGTCCGACGATGATGTCCGCGGGTTTTCCGGTGAACAGGCCGTAGGCCATCGCGGCGATTGCCTGCACGCCGCCGAGCGTCATCATGACGTCGGCGCCGGCGACCTGCATCGCATAAAGCACTTCTGGATGGATGCCTTCGCCGCGATAGGGCGTCGAGCACGCGATCACGGTCCGCACGCCCGCTGCTTTTGCCGTGGCGATGCTCATGTAAGCCGATGCGATGTGCGCATAGCGTCCCGTGGGCACATAGCAGCCGGCCACGTTGATCGGCACGAGCCGCTGGCCCGCGATGAGGCCGGGATGGATCTCGGATGAAAATTCGCTGACGGACGCGCGCTGCGCGAGCGCGAACTTGCGCACCTGCGCGGTTGCGAACTCGATGTCCCGGCGGGTCGAAGCCGGCAGGCTGCGCGTGCGTTGCTCGGCTTCCCCGGCGGTCACCAGGATTTCGCCGGTCCAGTTGTCAAGCTTTCTGGCGTAGTCCCGCACGGCCGATTCGCCATTGCGCTCGATCTCTTCGAGCATTTCAGTGACGACCTTCTGCGCGGTGCCGGTTTCGGACTCCGGGGTCTTGGCGGCTTTCTTGAGATAGGTGGCTGGCATGGCGATGGATCCTGGAGGAAATGCAGGCTTTTCGTTTCGAGGCTAACCAGCCGCAAGTTGATAGTCAAACGAGGCCTACCAAAAAGCCTTTTCACACTCGGCGCGATGCTATCCTGCGCGCCTCATGAATCCCGCCGCCGGCGTGGTCCTTCCGCCTCCCGTGCGGCTGGCCGCGTTCTACTTCGCCTACTTCTGCTACCTCGGTGCCTACGCGCCGTTTTTTTCGCTTTACCTGGCCGGTAAGGGGTTTGCGTCCGGCGAGATCGCAACAATGCTGGCGCTCCCGCAATTCGTGCGCATTTTCGCGCCCATGGCCTGGGGCTGGCTTTCGGATGCGACCGGATCGCGCCGCGGGGTCGTTGCGTTGTCGTGCGCACTCACCACGCTGTCCGTTGCGACCTTGTTCGTGGTTTCCGGTTTCCTGGAGACGGCGATGACCGTGGCTTTGATCGGCATGTGTTCCGCAGCGGTGCTGTCGATCGTGGATGCGCTGACCTTCTCGGTGCTGGGTGCGCGGACGGAGCGCTACGGGCCGATCCGGCTGTGGGGTTCGATCGGCTTCATCATCGCCGTGCTGTCGACCGGCGCGCTCCTCGACATCGTGCCGGTGACGCGGCTCCTCTGGGTACTCTGCGGCCTCAGCCTCGGCACTTTCCTGATTGCATGCGGACTGCCTTCGCACGAAGTGGTCCGCGTTGCGCCGGCCAAGGGCAGCCTGCTCTCGATCCTCAAACGTCCCGAGGTGAGCGCGTTCTTCGCCGCGTGTTCTGCAATGACCGTCGCCCATGGCGCGCTGTACGTCTTCTATTCGATCTACCTGGTCGCGCACGGGTATTCGAAGACAGTCGTCGGGCTGATGTGGATGATCGGCGTGCTTGCCGAGATCGTCGTATTCATCTTCATGCCGGCGCTGGTGCGGCGTTTCAGCCTGCGCGCGATCCTGCTGGTGAGTTTCCTCGCGGCCGGCGTGCGGTTCGCCGTGATCGGGTGGGGCGTGGACTGGTTGGTCCTCCTGGTGTTCGCACAGCTCCTGCACGGGGCGACCTTCGGCTCTTTCCATGCGGCATCGATCGCGGTCGTGCACCGTCTTTTCGAGGGGCCGCTGCAGGTGCGCGGCCAGTCGCTTTACATGAGCCTGTGCTATGGCCTGGGCGGCATGGCCGGGACGCTGCTCGCCGGGGCGACCTGGGATCGCTTCGGCGCGCCCATAACCTTCGGCATCAGCGCACTCGCCGGCCTCGCGGGCGCCGCCATCGTTGCCTGGCGGGTGAGGGTGTAGCCACGCCGTTTCATTCGCGCATCGCTGTGAGATAATCGTCAGTTCAGTTGCGCGTGCCGAGTACGAAGTAGATGGAAACCGGCGCGCAGGCGTAACGGAACGGACATGGCACAGACGCTTTACGACAAGCTTTGGGACAGCCACGTGGTGCACGTCGAGGAAGACGGTACCGCGCTGCTGTACATCGACCGCCACCTGGTGCACGAAGTCACGAGCCCGCAGGCCTATGACGGCCTCAGGCTGGCCGGCCGCAAGCCCTGGCGCATTTCGTCGGTCGTTGCGACGGCCGACCACAACACGCCGACTACCGGCTGGGACCGTGGCATCGAAGGGATCGCCGACCCGACTTCGCGTCTGCAGCTGCAGACGCTCGACGAGAACATGCGCGAGTACGGCGCCAAGGTGTACTTCCCGTTCCGCGACAAGCGTATGGGCATCGTCCATGTCATCGGACCCGAACAGGGGGCGACGCTGCCCGGCATGACGGTGGTTTGCGGCGATTCGCACACCAGCACGCACGGCGCGTTCGGGTGCCTTGCGCACGGCATCGGAACGTCCGAGGTCGAGCACGTGCTCGCGACCCAGTGCCTCGTGCAGAATAAGATGAAGAACATGCGCGTGACCGTCGAGGGCGTGCTGCCTCGCGGCGTCACCGCCAAGGACATCGCGCTGGCCGTGATCGGCAAGATCGGGACGGCGGGCGGCACAGGGTCGGCAATCGAATTCGCCGGGTCGGCGATTCGCGCGCTGTCGATGGAAGGCCGCATGACCCTGTGCAACATGGCGATCGAAGCCGGCGCGCGCGCAGGGATGATCGCTGTCGACCAGACGACGATCGATTACCTCAAGGGCCGTCCCTTTTCGCCGAGCGGCCCCGAATGGGACCAGGCTGTTGTTTACTGGCGCACGCTCAAGAGCGACGCCGACGCGAAATTCGACCGTGAAGTCGCACTCGATGCCGCGGAGATCGCGCCGCAGGTCACGTGGGGCACTTCGCCCGAGATGGTCGTGGCCGTCGACGGCACTGTGCCCGACCCCGATAAAGAAAAGGACGCAACGCGGCGCGAGGGCATGGAACGGGCGCTGACCTACATGGGCCTCAAGCCGAGCACACCCATCCAGGACATCCTGCTGGACAAGGTCTTCATCGGCTCCTGCACGAACTCGCGCATCGAGGATCTCCGGGCCGCGGCCGCTATCGCCAAAGGCAAGCGCGTCGCCTCCAACA
Organism: Pseudomonadota bacterium; assembly: GCA_025352885.1. Lineage (GTDB taxonomy): Bacteria > Pseudomonadota > Gammaproteobacteria > Burkholderiales > SG8-39 > SZAS-79. Next base: position 16,501 of record JANXRZ010000080.1, read on the forward strand.
TCAAGATCGCCATGGTCGTGCCGGGCTCCGGCCTCGTGAAGGCGCAGGCCGAGAAGGAAGGCCTCGACCGGATCTTCAAGGACGCCGGGTTCGACTGGCGTGAGCCGGGCTGCTCGATGTGCCTGGCCATGAATGCAGATCGCCTTGAGCCGGGTGAGCGCTGCGCGTCGACCTCGAACCGTAATTTCGAGGGTCGCCAGGGCGACGGCGGCCGTACGCACCTCGTTTCACCCGCGATGGCCGCAGCGGCGGCGATTGCCGGGCACTTCGTCGACGTGAGGCAGTGGCGCTGATGGAAAAATTCACCGTCCTCACCGGGTTGGTGGCGCCGATGGACCGCGCCAACGTCGATACCGACGCGATCATCCCCAAGCAGTTCCTCAAGTCGATCAAGCGCACGGGCTACGGCCCGAATCTGTTCGATGCGTGGCGTTATCGCGATCATGGCGAGCCGGGCATGGACAACACCAAGCGCCCGCTGAACGAAGACTTCGTGCTGAACCAGCCGCGCTACAAGGGCGCCGAGATCCTGCTCGCGCGGAAGAACTTCGGCTGCGGCAGCTCGCGCGAGCATGCGCCGTGGGCGCTGCAGGACTATGGATTTCGCTGCGTGATCGCGCCGTCGTTCGGCGATATCTTCTACAACAACAGCTTCAAGAACGGGTTCCTGCCGGTGATGCTGACCGAGGCCGAGGTCGACAAGCTCTTTTACGAGGCGGCGTCCTTCCCCGGGTTCAATCTCGTGGTCGACCTTGCTTCGCAGACCGTGTCGACGACGAACGGGACGCTCAGGTTCGGTTTCGAGGTCGATGCCTTCCGCAAGTACTGCCTCGTCAACGGCCTGGACGAGATCGGCCTTACGCTGCGGCACGCCGAGAAGATCCGTGCATTCGAGGCAATGCGTACGCAACAGTTCCCGTGGGTCTTCCGATGATGAGGCCGGGAGCATGAAGATCGCAGTCCTGCCGGGCGACGGCATCGGGTCGGAAATCATCGCTCAGGCCCTTGCGGTCCTCAAGCGCCTGGAGCTTCCGCTCGAACTGGAGACGGCCGCGGTCGGGGGCGCCGGGTATGACGCGTCGGGCGATCCGCTGCCGGAGGCGACGCTCAAGCTGGCGCGCGAGGCCGACGCGATCCTCTTCGGTGCCGTGGGCGGCTGGAAGTACGACGAACTGCCGCGGGCCAAGCGTCCGGAGCAGGCGATCCTCGGCCTGAGAAAGCACCTCAGCCTGTTCGCCAACCTGCGCCCGGCGCAGGTGTATGCGGAACTGGCCGGCGCGTCGGCACTTCGGGCCGAAGTCGTGGCGGGCCTCGACATCCTGATCATCCGCGAGCTCACGGGCGACATCTATTTCGGCCAGCCGCGTGGCATCCATAAGCTCCCTGACGGCCAGCGCGAAGGCTTCGACACGATGCGCTACACGGAAAGCGAGATCAGGCGCATCGCCCATGTGGGCTACCAGGCGGCGCGCAAGCGCGGCCGGAAGCTGTGCTCCGTGGACAAGGCGAACGTGCTCGAGACTTCCCAATTGTGGCGTGACGTCGTGACCGAGGTGGGCAAGGAATACTCGGATGTGGAGCTCTCGCACATGTACGTCGATAACTGCGCGATGCAGCTGGTGCGCACGCCCAAGCAGTTCGACGTGATCGTGACCGGGAACATGTTCGGCGATATCCTTTCGGACGAGGCGTCGATGCTCACCGGCTCGATCGGCATGCTGCCCTCGGCCTCGCTCGATGCGAAGAACAAGGGGTTGTACGAGCCGATCCATGGCTCGGCGCCCGACATCGCGGGAAAAGACATCGCCAACCCTCTGGCCACGATCCTGTCGGCGGCGATGATGCTGCGCTACTCGCTGAACCAGGTCGCGGCGGCTGACCGGATCGAATCGGCGGTGAAGAAAGTATTGCAGGATGGCTATCGCACCGCGGATATCGCGGAAGCGGGCGCCCGGAAAGTGGGCACCAAAGAAATGGGCGAAGCCGTGGTGGCGTGCCTGTAGTGCGTCCGCCCGTAGTGCGTCCGCCTGTAGTACGTCCGCCTGTAGTACGTCCCGGAGTGCGCCCAAGCGGGTGTCCCAAGAGGGAAGGACCATGTTGAGAGTCGGGATTGTCGGTTGGCGGGGGATGGTCGGATCGGTCCTCGTGCAGCGCATGCGCGAGGAGAAGGATTTCGACCATGTCGAGCCGGTGTTCTTCTCCACCTCGCAGGCGGGCGGCAAGGGACCGTCGATCGGGAGGGACACGGGGCCGGTCAAGGACGCCAATTCGATTGAAGAGCTGAAATCGCTTCCCGTGGTGATCACCTGCCAGGGCGGTGACTACACCAACGACATCTACCCGCGTCTGCGGCAGGCGGGCTGGAAGGGCTACTGGATCGACGCAGCCAGCGCCTTGCGCATGAAAGACGACGCCGTGATCGTGCTCGACCCGGTCAACCGGCCTGTCATCGACGCGGCGATCGGGCGCGGTGTGCGCGACTACATCGGCGGCAACTGCACCGTGAGTCTCATGATGATGGGGCTGGACGGCCTCTTCAAGCACGACTTGGTCGAGTGGCTGACGAGCATGACCTACCAGGCCGCCTCTGGTGGCGGGGCCGCCCACATGCGGGAGCTGGCGGCCCAGATGGCCCATTTAGGCGACAAGACGCGCAAGCTCCTCGCGGACCCGGCGAGTTCGGCGCTGGAAATTGACGCTGCCGTGACGGAATCCCTTCGGAACGGGGGCATGCCCAAGGAGAATTTCGGCGACGCTTTAGCGGGCAGCCTACTGCCCTGGATAGACAAGGACATGGGAAACGGCCAGAGCCGGGAAGAGTGGAAAGGGCAGGCCGAAACCAACAAGATCCTCGGCCGCAGCGAACGCCCCATTCCCGTCGACGGGATCTGCGTCCGGGTAGGCGCGATGCGCTGCCATTCACAAGCCGTCACGATCAAGCTGCGAAAGGATGTGCCGCTCGATGAAATAGAGGGGATGCTGGCCGAGGCGAACGATTGGGTGAAGGTGATCCCGAACCGCCGCGACGAAAGCCTCGCCGAACTGACACCGACCGCCGTGAGCGGAAAGCTGTCGGTGCCGGTGGGCCGCTTGCGCAAGATGCCCATGGGCGGCGACTATCTGACTGCGTTTACGGTTGGCGACCAATTGTTATGGGGGGCGGCCGAACCCTTGCGCCGGGTTTTGCGGATACTCCTGGACCACGGCACAGCACACTGACTTCAAGGGGGGGCGCGTCCGGAAGCGTAATCCGGTGCTGCCTTTTTATATAATCAGATCGGGACGAAAGCTGAATATTCGTAGAAGTTCTATCAGCTTGCATGGCTAACACTATGATGTTATGTTAGTTGTCCCATCGAATAAGACTCAGGGTGGTACAGTGGGAAAATCTGTCACCGCAAGGCTTCTGGCCGCGGCGTTGCTCTTATGGCTGCCGCTTCATGTGCTGGCGGCCGGACTGGGCAAGCTCACTGTGTCGTCAGCATTGGGTCAGCCCTTGTCTGCGGAGATCGAGATCGTCTCCCTGCAGGCCGGTGAAGAAGACTCGCTCGCTGCCCGTTCCGCCCCGAGCGAGGCCTATCGGCAGGCCGGCATCGAAGCCAATTCAGCGTTGCTCGGCGTCCGCTTTTCCGTCGATAAGCGCGCCGGCCGGCCGGTCATCCGCATGGTGTCGACCGCGCCGATCAACGAGCCCTTCCTTAATGTGCTGGTCGAGCTCTCGTGGAATACGGGGCGGCTGGTCCGCGAGTACACGTTCCTCCTCGATCCGCCCGAATACAAAGCGCCGCAACCCGTAGCGCCGGCACCCGCGCCGGCCGCCCGGCCCTCGGCACCGGCGGTGACCACGCCGGTTCCCACGCCAAAGGCGGCAGTCGAGCGCCCGATCGCACCCTCCGCCTCCGCGGGCAAGGCCGCCGGCACGTATGAAGTGAAGAGGGGTGACACGCTCGCCAAGATCGCCGGACAGACGAATCCTGGTGGTGTGAGCGTTCAGCAGATGCTCATCGCGCTTTATCGCGCCAACCCGGACGCCTTTGCCGGAAACAACATCAACCGGTTGCGAGCCGGGCGCATCCTCAACGTGCCGGACCGCGAAACAGCGATCGCCATCGACCAGGAAGAAGCACGTAAGCAGGTGAGCACCCAAGGCCAGGAATTCCGCAGCTATCAAAGCAAGCTTGCGGGCGCCGTGAGTGCAGCGCCGGCAGAACCCGGCTCGGCGCAACGCAGTGGGACGGGCAAGATCACCCCGAAAGCCGATGAACCGGCCGCTGGCGACCGCCAGGACCAGGTCAAGCTTTCGAAGGCCGATCCGGCGGGCAAAGGCGAGCGCGCACAGGCTGCAAAAGGGGACAACGCCGCCGCCCGCGACAAGGCACTCAAGGAATCCGAGTCGCGCGTCGCGGAGCTCGAGAAGAATGTCGAGGACCTGCGCAAGCTGCTCGAACTGAAGAACCAGTCGCTCGCCGAGCTCGAGAAGAAAGCCGGCGCCAAGCCGCCGGCGACGCCTGCACCCGTACCGCCGACCGCTCCGGCACCCGCGGCCAAGGCGCCTGAGACCAAGGCGGCTCCCGCCCCAGTTGCGCCGCCCGCGCCAGCGCCAGCGCCAGCGCCCGCGCCTGCAGCCAAGGCACCTGAAACGCCTGCGGCGCCTGCGCCTGCCGCCACGGCGACGCCGGCACCGGCACCCGCCGCGACTCCAGCACCTCCCGCCGTCGAGCCGCCCAAGCCTGCTGATGCCGCCAAGGCCCCGGATGCGTCCAAGCCCGCGGCCGACGCGCCCAAGCCTGCGCCGAAGGTAGACGCCCCCAAGAAGGCCGCGCCGCCGCCCCCGCCGCCGAGCCTCATAGACGAGTTTCTCGACAACCCGCTGGCCCTCGGTGCACTCGCCCTGGCGGTGCTCGGACTCATCGGGTACGGATGGTGGGCTTGGCGCAACAAGAAGGCCGCGCAATCGCGGTTCCAGGACAGCGTCATGGGCGCGCCGCCCGCATCCAGCCTGGGAGCCTCGTCCGTATTCAGTGGCGTAGGCGGACACAACGTGGATACCGGCGCGGCCGTTTCGCAAGCCTCGATCAGCGACGCGAGCGTCGGTCCGATCGACGCCGATGAGGTCGACCCGATCGCCGAAGCCGACGTCTACATGGCTTACGGTCGCGACACCCAGGCCGAAGAGATCCTGAAGGATGCGCTGGCCAAGGATCCAAACCGCCTCGCACTCCACTCGAAGCTTCTCGAGGTCTACGCTGCGCGACGCGACGTGCAGAACCTCGAGCAGACCGCGATGAAGATCAAGGAGCTGACCGGCGGCACGGGCGAGGATTGGGACAAGGCCATCGTCCTTGGACGCACGGCGGATCCGGGCAACACGCTCTACGGCGGCGACCCCGAAGCAACCGTGATGGTGCGGCCCGCCGCAGGCCCGGCTGCCGGCGCTGCGCCGACGCTCGATTTCGACCTGGACGCAGCGGCCCCTGCCGCAACGCCGGATCTCACCCTGGAGGCTGAGGCCCCGGCTTCATCTGCGCCCGCATCGGTCGACTTCGACCTCGGAGCGGGCGATGCACCTGCACCGGCAGCGGCGGAGAAAGAATTCGAACCGGGCGCGACCGTAGTGCTCAATCCTGGCGAGGCGCAAAGCGCGTCGGGCGGACTGGACTTCGACCTGGGCATGGACGAGCCCGCAAAGCCGGCGCCCGCGCCGGCCGCCGCGCCTGCGCTCGTAACGGACCTCGGCGGCCTGGACTTCAACCTGGACCTCGACTCGGACAAAACAGTGATGATGCCCTCGGCGTCGAAGGCCCCCGAGGTGGATCTTTCCGCCATCAGCTTTGACCTCGGCACACCCGACGCAGCGGCACCGGCCGTCGAAGGCGACCAGCGATGGCAGGAGGTCGCCACCAAGCTCGACCTCGCCAAGGCCTACGAGGAAATGGGCGACAAGGACGGCGCGCGCGATCTTCTCAACGAAGTGACCAAGGAAGGCGACGACGCGCAGCAAAGCCAGGCCAAACAGATGCTCGCCAAGCTCGGCTGAGCGGACCGCAGCCCCGACCAAGGCCACGGCCGGCGCGCCGTGGCCTTTTTATTTTGGGAAAGTAGTATTCGCCATGAACCACATTGCGCTCGGCATCGAATATGACGGCAACCGTTTCCTGGGCTGGCAGACCCAGCCCGGAGGCGGGACGGTGCAGGACGCGCTCGAGACTGCGCTCACCACGGTGGCCTCGATCCCTGTGTCGGTGACCTGCGCGGGCCGCACCGATCGGGGCGTGCACGCACGCGGCCAGGTGGTCCACTTCGATACCGATGCGGATCGTCCCGAAACGGCGTGGGTCAGGGGGGCGAATTCGCTCCTGCCCGATTCAGTCGCCGTGACCTGGTCGACCCGCGTGGCGCCTGAATTCCATGCCCGCTACAGCGCGCGCTCGAGGACCTACCGCTACACTCTCCTGAACCGCCCGGTGCGTCCGGCGCTCGAAGCGCGGCATGCCGGCTGGTATCACGCCCCGCTCGACGTCGACGCGATGCGCGCGGCCGCGCGGCATTTCGTGGGGACGCATGATTTCAGCGCATTCAGGTCGAGCGAATGCCAGGCGAAGAGCCCTGTGAGGACGGTGCACTGCCTCGACATCGAGGCGAGCGGCGGGCGAATCGTATTCACCATCCGTGCGAATGCATTTCTGCACCACATGGTCCGCAATCTCGTCGGCACGCTCGTCTACGTGGGCAAGGGCAAGCACCCGTCGAACTGGGCGGCTGAACTCCTTGAGTCGCGCAATCGCACACGCGCCGCGCCGACCTTCGCGCCCGAAGGACTGTGCCTCGAGCATGTCGAATACGGCGCCGAATGGAACCTGCCCGACGCGTACCGGGTTTCGGAAGAAAGCGGCGCGGTGTCGCCATGAGAACGCGCGTCAAGATTTGCGGCCTGACGCGTCCGGGGGACGCCCAGGCAGCGGCAATCGCAGGCGCGGATGCGATTGGTCTGGTGTTTTATCCTCCGAGCCCGAGGTTCGTGACGATCGAGCGTGCACTCGAAGTGCGCGATGCGCTGCCGATTTTCGTCCAGATCGTCGCCCTCTTCGTGAACCCGGCGCGGAAAGAAGTGGAGGAGGTCATCGCGCGCGTGCGGCCTTCGCTGCTGCAGTTTCATGGCGAGGAGACGCCTACCTTTTGCAAGGCTTTCGGCGTGCCCTGGATCAAGGCCTGCAGGATGAAGCCGGGAGTCGATTTGCTAGAATACTTCCGTGCTTACGGGGGAGCCGCTGGCTGGCTCGCGGATGCTTACGTGGAAGGTTACGGCGGCGCCGGCCAGACGTTCGACTGGTCGCTGGTTCCCTCGAAGCGGGACAAGCCGCTGGTGCTTTCGGGCGGGCTCACAAGCAGCAACGTAGGCGAAGCGATCCGCGCAGTGCGGCCCTGGGCGGTGGATGTGTCGAGCGGTGTGGAGTCGGACAAAGGCATCAAGGACGCTGCGAAAATCGAGGCGTTCATCCAAGAGGTTCACCATGCAGATGTATGACTTACCCGACGCGCGCGGCCACTTCGGCCCCTATGGCGGGTCTTTCGTTGCCGAAACGCTTACGCACGCGCTCGACGAGTTGCGCGCGGCTTATGAGCGCTATCGCAAGGACCCGGAGTTCCTCGAGGAATTCCGCTATGAGCTGAAGCACTACGTCGGGCGTCCGAGCCCGGTGTATCACGCGAAGCGCTGGTCGAACCTGATCGGCGGCGCGCAGATCTACCTCAAGCGCGAGGACCTCAACCACACCGGCGCCCACAAGATCAACAACACGATCGGCCAGGCCATGCTCGCCCGGCGAATGGGCAAGCCACGCGTCATCGCAGAGACCGGTGCCGGGATGCACGGCGTCGCGACCGCGACGGTAGCCGCGCGCTACGGCATGAAGTGCATCGTGTACATGGGCTCGCAGGATACGGTGCGCCAAGTACAGAACGTGTATCGCATGAAGCTGCTCGGCGCGAGCGTCGTGCCGGTGGAATCCGGCTCGAAGACGCTCAAGGACGCGCTCAACGAAGCGATGCGCGACTGGGTGACCAACATCGACGACACGTTCTACATCATCGGCACGGTCGCGGGCCCGCATCCCTACCCGATGATGGTGCGCGATTTCCAGGCGGTGATCGGCGAGGAGTGCAAGGTTCAGATGCCGGAGATGACCGGCCGCCAGCCGGATGCGGTGATCGCGTGCGTGGGCGGCGGCTCGAACGCGATGGGCATTTTCTACCCGTATATCGCCGTCGATGGCGTGCGCCTCATTGGTGTCGAGGCGGCGGGCGAAGGGATCGAAACAGGCAAGCACTCTGCGTCGCTCAGCGCAGGCAAGCCCGGCGTGCTGCACGGGAACAGGACCTATCTCCTGCAGGATGCCAACGGGCAGATCATGGAGACGCACTCGGTTTCCGCGGGCCTCGACTATCCCGGCGTCGGGCCCGAGCACGCGTGGCTCAAGGACTCGGGGCGCGCGGAATACGTGTCGATCACGGATTCCGAATCGCTCAAGGCTTTTCACGATGTCTGCCAACTAGAGGGCATCATCCCGGCGCTCGAATCGGCACATGCGCTCGCGTACGGCGCGAAGCTCGCCGCGCAATTGCCCAAAGACAAGATCCTGCTGGTCAACCTCTCGGGTCGCGGGGACAAGGACATGCATACGGTCGCGCAAAAATCCGGCCTGCAGTTCTGATGTCCCGCATCCAAGCGAAGTTCGAGGCACTGCGCGCAGCGCGTAAAAAGGCGCTGATTCCCTATATCACCGCGGGTGACCCGTCCCCCGCACTGACTGTCCCGTTGCTGCACGCGCTTGCCTCCGCAGGCTGCGACATCCTTGAAATAGGCGTCCCGTTTTCCGATCCGATGGCCGACGGCCCGGCAATCCAGCGCGCATCCGAGCGCGCGCTCAAGCTTGGTGTAGGCCTTGGCGATGTGCTTGGCATGGTCCGGCAGTTCCGCAAAAAAGATGCGACCACGCCGATCGTCCTCATGGGGTACGCCAATCCGATCGAGGCAATGGGCACGGAAAAGTTCGTGGCAGATGCCGCTGCGGCAGGGGTCGACGGCGTGCTCGTAGTCGACTATCCACCCGAGGAATGCGCCGAGTTCGCCAAGCTGTGCGCGAAGAACGGGATAGACCAGATCTTTCTGCTTGCGCCGACTTCGACCGACGCCCGGATCAAGGAAGTCGCGCGCGTCGGCAGCGGCTATCTGTACTACGTCTCCCTTAAGGGCGTCACCGGCGCGGGCAACATCGACCTCTCCGCCGTGGCGGCCCACCTGCCCAAAATTCGCGAAGCCTCAAGTTTGCCGATCGGGGTCGGATTCGGCATCCGTGACGCGGCCTCGGCGAAGGCCATCAGCGCAGTGGCCGACGCGGTGGTGATCGGCAGCCGGATCATCGAGGAAATCGAGGCCGCGGGCGCCGAGCACGCAGTTGCAAGAGTGGAGAACCTCATCCGCCCGATCCGCGCAGCACTCGACCGCTGACCCAGTGAGGCGAAGATGAGCTGGCTGCAGAAACTCCTCCCGCCCAAGATCAAGCGCGTCGAAGGCGCCGCGCGCAAGCAAGTCCCCGAAGGCCTGTGGACCAAGTGTCCTTCATGCGACGCGGTCCTCTACGCGACCGACCTCGAGAAGAACCTCAACGTGTGCCCAAAGTGCGGCCATCACCAGCGCATCGGGGCGCGCACGCGGCTTGAGGCGCTCCTCGACGAGGACGGCCGGTTCGAGATCGGCGCCGAAGTTCTGCCGGTCGACAGCCTCAAGTTCAAGGATTCGCGCCGCTATCCGGAAAGGCTTTCCGAAGCGAACGAAACGACGGGTGAGACAGAGTCCCTGGTCGTCATGCAGGGCTCGATCAAGTCAGTGGGCGTAGTTGCGGCTGCGCATGAGTTCGAGTTCATGGCTGGCACGATGGGCTCGGTGCTCGGCGAGCGCTTCGTGCGCGGCGTGCGCGTCGCCATCGAGCAGAAATTGCCGTTCCTGGTATTTACCGCGAGCGGCGGCGCGAGGATGCAGGAGGGATTGCTCTCGCTCATGCAGATGGCCAAGACCACCGCCGCGCTGACCGAACTCGGCGAGCGCGGCTTGCCGTTCGTCTCCGTGCTGACCGATCCAACGACCGGCGGCGTCTCCGCGAGCTACGCTTTCCTGGGTGACGTGGTGCTCGCCGAGCCCAAGGCGCTGATCGGCTTTGCCGGGCCGCGCGTGATCGAGCAGACCGTGCGCCAGAAGCTGCCCGAAGGCTTCCAGCGCTCGGAGTTCCTGCTCGAGAAAGGCGCGATCGACATGATCATCGACCGCCGCGAGATGCGCGAGAAGCTCTCGGTGCTGCTCGCGCTGTTGCAGGCCATGCCTGCGGAATCGACGAACTAGGTCCCTTGCGCACGCTCGGTGAATGGCTGGCGTTCATCGAGCGCCAGCATCCAAAAGCTATCGAGTTGGGCCTGGACCGGGTGGAGGCCGTGCGAGCGAGGCTTGCGATCGCGCCCGCTTGCCCGGTCATCACGGTCGGCGGCACCAACGGCAAGGGCTCGACCTGCGCGATGCTCGAGTCGATCCTGCGCTGCGCGGGCTACCGGACGGGGCTTTACACCTCGCCCCACCTGCTGCGCTACAACGAGCGCGTCCGCATCGGCTCGCGCGAGGCGAAGGGTGAACGCTTGTGCGAAGCGTTCGAGGCGGTGGAGGAGGCGCGCGGCGAGACGCCGCTCACGTATTTCGAATACGGCACCCTTGCGGCGGCGTGGCTGTTCGGCAGCGAGCATCTGGATGCGTGGATCCTGGAAGTCGGCCTCGGCGGGCGGCTCGACGCGGTGAATGTCTTCGATACGGATGTTGCCGTGTTGACCAGCATCGACCTCGACCACATGGATTACCTCGGGCCCACGCGTGAGGACATCGGACGCGAGAAGGCGGGGATCTTTCGCGCCGGCCGGCCCGCTGTGGTGGCCGATGCAAAGCCTCCGCAGACGGTCTTCGATGTCGCTGCGGCAACCGGCGCGCATGTGCTGCTCGGCGGACGCGACTTCGGGTTCACGGCGGACAAGGCGCAGTGGGTTTACTGGGGGCCGGGCGGCAAGCGTCCTGCGCTCGCGTATCCCGCGCTGCGCGGGCCGATCCAACTGGTCAACGCGGCAGCGTCCATCACGGCACTCGACGCGCTGAAGGACCGCCTGCCGGTCGCCATGCAGGACATTCGGCGAGGGCTTGCGGAAGTGGAGGTGCCCGGGCGCTTTCAGGTGCTGCCGGGCCGGCCCATGGTCATCCTCGACGTCGGCCATAACCCGCAGGCGGCGCGCAACCTCGCCGCCAACCTATCCGACAGCGGCTTTGCGCCCGAGACGCATGCGGTCTTCGGCGCGCTGCGTGACAAGGACATCGCCGGCGTGGTGCGCGCGCTGGCGCCGCGCATCACGCGCTGGCACCTTGCAACCCTCACCGGCCCGCGAGGAACTTCGGCCGCCGAGCTCGCGGCCATCCTGGCGGCCGAAGGCGTGAAAGCGCCGGTCGACCTGCACGACACGCCGGCACTCGCGTTCAAGGCAGCGCGGGAGCAGGCGGGTGAAGCTGATAAAATCGCGGTCTTCGGGTCCTTCCTGACCGTGTCCGAGGTGATGCAAGCTGAAGAAGCCCTGCGGTCCCTGCGCACATGACGCACCCCCGCCTGATCCACCTGCACCCGGAAAGTTGCTGAAAGACCATGGCTGAGCGCTCGAACGCGACATCGAAGAAGAACCAGGAAGCGGCGCAGGACGTAAGCACGCTTCGAAAACGCGGCCGCCGGCGGCTGGTAGGCGCAATCGCGCTGGTCCTGCTGGCGGTGATCATCCTGCCGATGGTGTTCGATCCCGAGCCCAAGCAGACCACGCCGCCCGTAAACATCCGCATCCCAAGCGAGGAGGGCACTCCCTTCACGCCCAAGGCTGCGCAGAAAGGGGCCCCGCCCTCTGCCGCTGTACAGGCGCCGTCACCGTCCGCGTCTCAACCCGGGGCGTCTCAACCCGTTCCGCAGCAAGCCACGCCGCAGGCCGAACCGCGCAAGCAGGACAAGGGGCCGCCGCCTCCGTATGCGAAGGTCGAGGTGCCGACCCAGGCCGCTGCGCCGGCACCCATCCCTGAGCCGCCGGCCAGGGTGGAAGAAAAACCTGTAGCCAGGACCCCGGAGGCCAAGCCCGCCGAAAAACCCGCCGCCAAGCCGGCAGAGAAGAAGGCGGCGCCCGCGCCGGCAGCGCCTGCATTGGCACCCGGTGAGAAGCTGATCGTGCAGGTCGGCGCGTTCGGCAGCCCCGAGAAGGTAAAGGAAATCACCGACCAGCTGAAGGAAGCGCGGCTCGTGCACTACACCGAGTCGATCGCCACGGCCAAAGGGTCGGTGACGCGCGTCCGCCTCGGGCCGTTCAGCTCGCGCGAAGCCGCGGACAAGGCCCGTGACCGTGCGAAAGCGCTTGGCCTCAATCCTGCGAACCCGGCGCTGGCCGCTCCTCCTGCAGGCAAGCCCGGAGCTAAATGAACTGGCTCGACTACGCGGTGATCGCGGTGCTGGTGGTGTCGATGGCCTGGAGCGCGATGCGCGGCGTGGTGCGCGAAATCATCTCGCTCGGCGGCTGGATCATCGCGTTCCTCGCGGCCAACCTATTCGCGGGTCCCCTGGCGCAACACCTGCCCCAGGCCATTTCCCCGGACGCGCTTCGCACGCTCGTTGCGTTTATTGCAATTTTCATCGTCGCCCTCATCTGCACTGCTCTGGTCGGCGTTCTCATGGCCCGCCTGGTGAGCGCAGTAGGGTTGGGCGCGCTCGACAAGGGTCTGGGGGCGCTGTTCGGGATCGCACGCGGCGCCATCCTCGTGATGGCAGCGGTGCTGGCCGCGGGGCTCACGAGCGCCCCGCTGCAGCCGTGGTGGAAAGGATCGATGAGCGGCGAGCCGCTCAAGCGGGCGGCCCTGGCCCTCAAGCCCTGGCTTCCGGATTCGTTTGCGCAGCGCCTGCGCTATGATTGACGCTTAGCCGCGTCGGAGCTCTTCCATGTGTGGAATCCTCGGCATCGTCGCCAGAACTCCGGTCAACCAGCTGCTCTACGACGGGCTGCTGCTGCTGCAGCACAGGGGCCAGGACGCCGCAGGAATCGCCACGAGCCAGCGCAAGACCTTCCACATGCAGAAGGGCAACGGGCAGGTGCGCGACGTCTTCCGCACGAGGAACATGCGCTCGCTTCCCGGCAACATGGGCATCGCGCATTGCCGGTATCCGACGGCGGGGTCAGCCTCCAACTCTGCCGAAGCCCAACCGTTGTACGTGAATTCCCCGTTCGGCATCGTCCTCGGGCACAACGGCAACCTCACGAACTCCGATGAGCTCAAGGAAGAGATGTTCCGCCAGGACCTGCGGCACATCAACACGAGCTCGGATTCCGAAGTGCTCCTCAACGTGCTTGCCCATGAGCTCGAAAAGGGCTCGGTCAAGCTGCGCCTCGATCCCCAGACGATCTTCGCCGCAGTGGCCAACGTCCATCGCCGCTGCAAGGGCGCGTATTCGGTGACCGCGATGATCGCGGGCTATGGGCTGCTTGCGTTCCGCGACCCGTACGGGATCCGCCCGGCGGTAATCGGCATCAACGAGACCGAAGCTGGCCCCGAGTACATGGTGGCCTCCGAGAGCGTCGCCATCGATGCGCTGGGCTTTCGCGTGCTGCGCGACATCGCCCCGGGCGAAGCTGTGTTCATCGACGAGGACGGCAATTTCTACAGCCAGCAGTGCGCTCCGCGGCCCACTCTCAACCCGTGCATCTTCGAGTTCGTCTACCTCGCACGCCCGGACTCCCTGATCGACGGGGTGTCGGTGTACGAGACGCGCCTGAACATGGGCGAGAAGCTCGCCGAGAAGATCCGCAAGGACCACCGCGACCTGCATATCGATGTGGTGATCCCGATTCCCGATTCGAGTCGCCCCTCCGCCATGCAGCTCGCGCAGGGCCTGGGCGTGGCCTATCGCGAAGGCTTCGTGAAAAACCGCTACATCGGCCGCACGTTCATCATGCCCGGGCAGGCAGTGCGCCGGAAATCGGTTCGCCAGAAGTTGAACGCAATCGGCATGGAGTTCAAGGGCAAGAACGTGATGCTGGTGGACGATTCCATAGTGCGCGGCACGACCAGCCAGGAGATCGTGCAGATGGCGCGCGAAGCGGGCGCCCGCAAGGTGTATTTCGCCTCTGCCGCACCGCCGGTGCGCTTCCCGAACGTATACGGGATCGACATGCCCTCGCGCTCCGAGCTCATCGCCGCGCACCGGACCGAAGAAGAGGTCGCGCGCGAGATCGGCGCCGATGCGCTCATCTACCAGGACCTCGACGCGCTGAAGGAGTGCGTGAGGAAGCTCAACCCCAAGCTCACGAGCTTCGAGACCTCGTGCTTCGACGGGCACTACATCACCGGTGACGTCACGAGCGACTACCTGCGCGAGATCGAGGTGCGGCGCGATGCGGCGCGCGATTCGGAGGACGAGTTCGACGGCGCCCAGCTCGACCTCAACCTGGTGACCACGGGGTAAGTCTGGTACAATTTTTTTGTCGGCGCCGATTTGATACAGCTTGCGGGCGCGTTAAAAATTCAGCTAAAGCGTGCCGTCGAAACCCGGTCCGCTGAGGCCCGGGTTTTTTTATGCCCTCAGAAAACGTGGACGGGCGAACGGGGAAGGCACTATGAGCAAAGAAAAGACACGCGGCTTCACCACCGCGATCCTGCATTCGGATGCCGATGCCGGCATCGAGCACGGCGCGCTGCATAAGCCGCTGCACCTGTCCGTTGCCTACGGCTACGAGGACGCGCGCGACCTCGCCGCCGTGTTCCAAGGCCGGGCGCAGGGCTACGTTTATGGGCGCCAGGGCAACCCGACCTCGGGGGCGCTCGAGGCCAAGGTTACGAAAATGGAAGGCGGCGTCTCCACCGTGTGCTTCGCCACGGGCATGGGGGCGATCGGCGCGGTCATGCTCG
>JANXRZ010000215.1 GCA_025352885.1 Pseudomonadota bacterium
GGGGGGCAGGCAGCGAGTGTTGCGCAGCGACATTTTACATCCTGAGCCTACATTCTGAGTCGTCCTTCGCGGAATGGATTCGCCGCTGCAGCGAGGCGGTAATCCCCCCATTTTTAGAGGCGATTTCAAGTAGAACCAAGCGGCCATGGCCAGCCGCTGTTTAGGGGGGAAGCCGCCCAAGGCCATGTGTGGGCGCTGATGATTGTAGTGGTGCATCCATTGGGTGGCGAATAGCCTGACTTCATCAAGGTCTTCCCAGAAGTACTGCGACAGCCATTCGTAGCGGACCGTCCGGTTGAATCGTTCGACATAGGCATTCTGCTGCGGTTTGCCCGGCTGGATGTAGTCCAGCCGGATCGCCTTGCAATTGGCCCAGGCCTGGATCAATCCGCTGATGTTCTCCGGACCGTTGTCGCAGCGAATCACCGCCGGCCTGCCGCGCCATTCCATGATCTGGTCAAGCGCCCGGATGATGCGCTCCGACGGCAGCGAGAAATCGACTTCGATGCACAGCGCCTCTCGGTTGAAGTCGTCGATGACATTGAACAGCCGGAAGTTGCGGCCATCGCCCAACTGGTCATGCATGAAGTCCATTGACCAGACCTGATTTAGTTCCTCCGGCACCAGGAGCGGCTCGGGTTTTTCCCTCTGCAAGCGCCTTTTGGGTTTGATTCTCAGGTTGAGCTCCAATTCCCGGTAGATCCGGTAGACCCGCTTGTGATTCCATCGATGGCCCCTGACGTTACGCAGATACAGAAAGCACAGACCGAAACCCCAGTTGCGATTGTTGTCGGTCAGGCGCACCAGCCAGTCGGCGATCCGCTCATTCTCGACATTGCTCTTGGCTTCATATCGGTAGCCGGTCTGACTGACGGCAAACATCTCGCAGGCCAGGCATACCGGGATGTCCCTTGCCCTGACCGCTTCCCTGGCCATCTCGCGCCGGCGCGATGGCCTCACCACTTTTTTGCCATCGCCTCCTTGAGAATCTCGGCCTTGAGCCGCTCCTCAGCGTACATCTTCTTGAGCCGGGCGTTCTCCTGCTCCAATTCCTTCATCCGGCTGATCATCGAGGTGTCCATTCCGCCGTACTTGGCGCGCCATTTGTAAAACGTGGCCGAACTGATCCCCAACTCCCGGCATATCTCCGGTACGGCGAGCCCCGCCTCGACTCGCTTGAGTGCTTCCATCACCTGGCTATCCGTGAACTTCGACTTCTTCATGCAGAACCTCCTCTTTACGAGAAAATTCTACTTTCAATCACTACCTTTTTACGGGGGGATTACCCTCGCTGGCAGGAAACAACTCTACGGTTTCAACGGCGCTACTTTCCGCGCTCCGTGCCACATCCCACCGATCAGCCGGGCCAGCATTTTCTGAGCTGTGGTTTCATCCACCCCAAGGTCGTCCATTTCGCCCTCGGCGATTGCGTCGCTGATCCTTTCTATCTGCAGCAGCGTCATGGCGATCTGCCCTCTGGGGACGGCGGCTGGGCCCAGCCAGGCGCAGATGTGCGCCACCTGCCGCTTGCGGCTGGCGGCGCGGGCGGCGCGTACCGCGTCCACTTCGCAAGCGAGCTGACGCAGGCTGCGGCGAAAGCCGAGGTGGGCACGATGGTGCTCGACAATGGCGGCGGCCATCTGGCGCACCGCGCCGCTGCGGCCTTGCAGAGTGCCAATGGCCGCCATCTCTTCATCCTCCCATTTGCGATATACGGCGAGAAATATCGCGGTCTTGTCAGAGAACTGACGATAGAAGGTCTGCGGCGCGAAACCGGCGCGGCGGGCGATCTTGTTGGTGTCAGTGCCGCCGTAGCCATACTGATTGAATTCCTCCATCGCCGCAGCCGCCAGCAGGCCGGCGGTGCCGCCTGCATCAGGTACGCGGGCAAGGAGTTTTTTCTTTGGCGTTTTAGGCATAAGGGCTTGCGTTTCGGTGTTTGTGATATTAACATCACATAAAGCGATATAAATATCACATGGGCTTGAAATGGAATTGCGAAAATTGACGGGCGTGCCGGAAGGCAGTGCATTGCTGGAAGCCGCCGGGGTGTTGCTTGCGGTAGCCCGCGAGGGCAGCGGGGTACCGGTGGTATGCCTGCACGCGGTGGGCCACGGCGGCGGCGACTTCGCCGAATTCGCGGCGCGCGCGCGTGCGCGCTTCGAGGTGATCCGCATCGACTGGCCCGGGCAAGGCCGGTCTGGGCCGGATTCGCAGGCACCCTCGCCTGCGCGTTACGCACAGATATTGCAGGAGGTGTTGCCGGGCCTCGGCATAGAGCGCCCCATCATCATTGGCAATTCGATCGGCGGCGCGGCGGCGCTGCACTATGCTGGGGTACATCCGGTGCGCGCGCTGGTGCTGTGCAATCCGGCGGGATTAGTACCGGTGACGCCGCTAAGCCGGCGCGCGTGCGCCGCATTTGTGCGTTTTTTCTCCGCAGGAGAGCGCCGCGCATGGTGGTTTGCACCGGCATTTCGCGCCTATTACCGCTGGCTGTTACTGCCGGGGAAGGATGCCGGTCAGCAGCGCCAGCGCATCGCCGCCGCCGCCTACGAAATTGCGCCGACACTAAGGCGGGCCTGGAGCAGTTTTGCGCTCCCGGACGCGGATATCCGCGCGCTGGCGGCCACACTCGATGTGCCGGTCTGGTTCGCCTGGGCTGAGCGCGACCGGTTGGTTTCACTTAAGCAGAACCTGCCAGCGATCAAGGCGATGAAGCGCGCGACCCTTTCCACTTTCAGGGCCGGCCACACCGCGTTTCTCGAAACCCCGGACGCATTCGTCGAAGGTTTTTTCGAATTCTGCGAGCGCCATGCGTTGTGAGCGGCAGCATGAAGCGCCTGCCGTGAAATCCCTACGCACTTTCGGCGCGCAAATTGTGGAGGTGAGTCGACAACCGTCGCACAGGCCCAGGGGTTCCGGTTTGAATCGATGACGAAGAGAATGGCTCCCAGAGCCATTCTCGGGCCCATCAAACCGCGAGAAGCGCCTTGACGTTATCCCGAGCCATGTCCGCGCCTTTACCCGACTTGACCACCTCGCCGCGCGACATCACCACATAGTGATCGGCCAGCGATTCGGCGAAGTCGTAATACTGCTCGACCAGCAGGATCGCCATTTCGCCACTTTGCGCGAGCGAGCGAATCGCCCGTTCGATATCCTTGATGATCGAAGGCTGGATGCCTTCGGTGGGTTCGTCGAGGATCAGGAGCTTGGGATTCATTGCCAGTGCGCGGCCGATCGCAAGCTGCTGTTGCTGGCCACCGGAAAGGTCGCCGCCGCGACGGTGCATCATGTCTTTCAACACCGGAAACATGTCGAAGATGCGTGACGGAATCTTCGCGCTGCCCGGTTGCGTTGCCAGCCCCATTTGCAAATTTTCTTCCACTGTCAGGCGCGGAAAAATCTCGCGGCCCTGCGGCACGTAGGCGATACCCTGCTTCGCGCGCTGGTCGGGCGAGAGCTTGCTGATGTCGCGGCCCCTCCACATGATGGCGCCCGACTTGATCGGCACCAAACCGACCAGGCATTTGAGCAGCGTGGTCTTGCCGACACCGTTGCGGCCCAAGAGCGTGGTGCAGGCAGCGTCCGGAATCGTGAGCGAGAGGTTGCGCAGCGTATGGCTGCCGCCGTAGTACTGATTGACGGATTCGAGGGTCAGCATGATGGGTTCATCGTCCGAGATAGACTTCGATCACGCGATCTTCGTTTTGCACCTGCTTCATCGGCCCCTCGGCAAGGACGCTGCCTTCGTGCAGCACGGTGACCGTGCCGGACTCGCCCGCGAGTTTGGCGACGAAGTCCATGTCGTGCTCGACGACCACGACTGAGTATTTGCCCGCCAGCGTCAAAAACAAATCAGCGGACTTCATCGTCTCTTCGTCGGTCATGCCGGCCACCGGTTCGTCGAGCAGCAACAGGCGCGGCTCCTGCATCAGGAGCATGCCGATTTCCAGCCATTGCTTCTGCCCATGCGAGAGCAGGCCGGCCGGCTCGTATGCGCGATGCGTCAACGCGATTTCTTCCAGCGTCTTGCCGATGCTGTCCTTCTGCGTACCGTTCAATTTCGCCTTCAGGCTGGCGAACACGCTCTTGTCGGTCTTCATCGCCAGTTCGAGGTTTTCGAACACGGTGTGGTTCTCGTACACCGTCGGCTTCTGGAACTTGCGGCCGATGCCGGCCTCGGCGATCTCCGGCTCGCTCAATTTGGCGAGGTCGATGGTCTGGCCGAAGAACGCGGTGCCCAGATCGGGCCGAGTCTTGCCGGTGATCACATCCATCATGGTCGTTTTGCCGGCGCCGTTCGGGCCGATGATGCAGCGCAGCTCGCCGCGCTCGATGGTCAGGGTCAGCTTGTTGAGGGCCTTGAAGCCGTCAAAGCTGACCGTGATGTCGTCGAGATAGAGGATCGGGCCGTGGACGGTGTCGACGATGCCGTCGACCACGCGGCCATTGATGCCGGCGGCGTCGCCCGCTACGCCACGGATGTCGCTCATGGCTGCGCTTCCTTGCTACGCATAAAAATTTTCTTGCGCAGGCCGCCAAGCAAACCCATCACGCCATTCGGCAAAAACAGCGTCACCAATATGAACAGCAGCCCGAGGAAAAACAGCCAGTATTCCGGGAACGCGACGGTCAGCCAGCTCTTTGCGCCATTCACGATACCAGCCCCAAGAATGGCTCCCACCAACGATCCCCGGCCACCCAGCGCGACCCAGATGGCGATTTCAATCGAGTTGGCGGGCGACATTTCGGACGGGTTGATGATGCCCACCTGCGGCACATAGAGCGCGCCGGCGATGCCGCACATCACGGCCGACAAAGTCCAGATGAACAATTTGTAGCGCACCGGGTTGTAGCCGGAGAACATGACGCGGCTCTCGGCGTCACGGATCGCCGTCAGCACGCGGCCCAGTTTGGAGGTGACGATCCAGCGCGCCATCAGCAACATCGCGATCAACACCAATGCCGACAGCACGAACAGCGTCATGCGCATGCCGGAGGTGGCGATGGGAATGTCGAGGATGCGCTTGAAATCGGTGAAACCGTTGTTGCCGCCGAAGCCGGTGTCGTTGCGGAAGAACAGCAGCATGAACGCAAACGTCATCGCCTGGGTGATGATCGAGAAGTAGACGCCCTTGATGCGCGAACGAAACGCGAAGAAGCCGAAGATGAAAGCCAGCAAGCCCGGCGCCAATACCACCAGCAGCATCGCGTACCAGAAATGGTCGGTAAAATTCCAGTACCAGGGCAATGTCTTCCAGTCGAGAAACACCATGAAGTCCGGCAGCGGCATGTGATACACGCCGTCGAGGCCGATCTGGCGCATCAGGTACATGCCCATCGCGTATCCACCCAACGCGAAGAACACGCCGTGGCCGAGCGACAGGATGCCGGTGTAACCCCAGATCAGGTCCATCGCCAGCGCCACCATCGCATAGCACATGATCTTGCCGAGCAGCGCCACGGTGTAATCGGGGATGTGGAACAGGCTGTCTTTCGGGATCGCCAGATTGCACAGCGGGAACACGATGAAGGCGACGACCGCAAGGGCGCCGACCACCATCCAGCCACGCGGACCGTACAAGCGTGAAAAGAGGCTCTTGTCCATCACGAATCTGCGAAGCGTCCCTTCAACGCAAAGATGCCCTGCGGCCGCTTCTGGATGAAAATGATGATGAACACCAAGATGCAAATCTTCGCCAGCACCGCGCCGGCCCAGCCTTCAAGGAACTTGTTGGCGATGCCCAGTCCCATCGCGGCGTACACCGTGCCGGCCAGTTGCCCGACCCCGCCCAGCACCACCACCATGAAAGAGTCGACGATGTAGCCCTGGCCCAGGTCCGGGCCGACATTGCCGATCTGCGACAAGGCGCAGCCGGCCAGGCCCGCGATGCCCGACCCCAGACCGAACGCGACTGTATCGATCCGCTTGGTCGGAACGCCGACGCAAGAGGCCATGCCGCGGTTTTGCGTGACGGCGCG
>JANXRZ010000231.1 GCA_025352885.1 Pseudomonadota bacterium
CGAGGATGGTGGCCTCCACCTCTTTCGAATAGATGTTGTAGCCGCCCGAGAGCACCATGTCCTTTTTGCGATCGACGATGAAGAGGTACCCGTCCTCGTCGAACCGGCCTAAATCGCCTGTGTGCAGCCAGCCGCCGGCGAGCGCTTCCTCGGTTGCCTTGGGGTTGTTGTAGTAGCCGCGCATGGTGAGGAAGCTGCCCGGCGCGCCCGAGCGCACCAGGATCTCGCCTGCTTCGCCCCTTGGCACCACTGCGCCGTTTTCATCGATTAGCTTCACTTCGACGCCGGGATTCACGCGCCCGGCGGCTCGCGGCTTCACCAATTGCTCGGACGGGCCGAGGCACGTTACCGGCCCGACTTCCGTCATGGCGAAGAACGAATACAGCTCGAGGTGCGGCAACGATTTGAGCAGGCGCTCCTTCACTTCGACCGGGAAGGCCTCACCCGCGACGACCGCAATGCGCAGGCTGCGAAACTTTGCCGGGTCAGCCTCGATCTCCGGCAGCAGCATGCGTCCGACGGTCGGCACGATGCCGAGCACCGTCACGCCCTGCGCCTCGATCAGGCGCGCGGCCTCGGGAGGATCGAAACGAGGCATGATCACGATCCCCGCGCCCAGCAAGTAGACGTTCATGAGCCGGGCAAACGCGGTGCGATGCGCGAGCGGCGTGGTGACCAGCACCCGGTCTCGCGAGGACATGCCCCACTGCTGCGCGTTCATGAACCCGCTCGTGACGATGAAATTCGCCTGGGTCATGATCGCGCCCTTGGGCTTGCCGGTCGTGCCCGAGGTGTACGAGATCTGGCAGTCGTCGAACTCGGGCGGGATGTCCGGCAGGGCGCCTTGTCCCGGCGCGATGAGCGCGTCGAACCTTTCCTCGCCCTCTTCGAAGGGGCCGTCGACCGATACGCGATGCGAAGGGCTTTCGCCGGAGCGTCTGAAAATCTCGCGCGTCGCCGCTTCGTAAATCGCCACGGCGGGCTTCGCGTCGCCGAGGACGTACCCAACTTCGGGCGCTGACAAGCGAGGATTGAGCGTGATCGCAATGGCGCCGGCTTTCACGATGCCGATGAACGCGATGACGAACTCGGCCCGGTTCGTAAGCAGTACCGCCACGCGATCGCCGACTTTCACGCCGCGCGCAACGAGTCCGCAAGCAAGACCGGTCGAACGCTCCTCGAGTTGCCTGAAGGTGAGCGTCTCGTTACCACACCTGACAGCCTCTCGATCGGGTGCAGCAAGGGCATGGGCGGCCAAAAACGCGGGCAGCTTCATCGGGTCAGGACTGCTCCATCACCAGCACACCGGACACGCTCCAGTTTCGGCCGTAGTTGATCACGCCGATGCCGGTCACCATGCAGTTGCGAGGATGGGAGACCTGGCGCGCGCCCGCTTCGCCGAACATCTGGCGCACGCCTTCGACGAGGTTCAGCCCGCCACCTGCGAGACCCGGCTGGCCCGCGGAGATCTGCCCGCCGGACGTATTCATCGGCAGGCTGCCTTTATACGAGAAGTCGGTATTCATCACAAACTCGCAGCCCTTGCCTTTCGCACAGAAGCCGATGTCCTCGAGCGTGATGATGATGGCTATCAGGAAATCGTCATACGGCATGATCATGCGGATGTCTTTCGGCGTCATGCCGGCCTGCTTCAGCGCTCGCGGCCCAGCGACCGTGAAACCGGAGAGCGTGATGTCAGGCGCAGGCTCGGACCCCTTGAAGTTCGTGAGCTCACCGTAGCCGACCGGATGAATCATCTTTTTGAGTCCGAGCTTCTTTGCATTCTCGGTTGAGGTGACGAGCACGCCGTTCGCGCCGTCGCACACCATGACCGAATCGAGCATGCGCAGCGGCTCCGAGACGTATTTCGAATTGAGGTACTCCGCTTCCGTCAGCGGCTTTTGCAGCTTGTCGACCGCGTTCGGGTTCATCAGCGCATGGTTGCGCTGCGTGACCGCGAGCTTGGCTAACGCCCGGTCATCGAGCCCGTACTGGTGGCGATAGCGCTGAGTGATGAGGCCAAAGGCGCCGACCGGGCCTCGCAGGCCTGTCGGGTACTGGAACTCGAAGCGCTGCGCGCCCTGCTCGGCTGTAGGCGCGGAGGATTGCGCGTCGGAGGCCACCACGAAGACGGTCTCGCACAAGCCATCGCGAATGGCCGCCGCAGCGCGTGCGATCCCGCCGATGCCCGAGGTCCCACCCAAACCGTTGAGTTGCATCCACGACGGCGACAGGCCGAGCATCTCGCAAACATAGACGCCCCAGAACGGGTTCTGCGTCTCGCTCATCGTCTCGGCCACGGAGAGCCCGTCAATTTGCGACTTGTCGATCCCGGTCTGGTTGAGGATCTGCTCGAGCACCTCGCCGGCCATGTCATACGAGCTGCGGCCGCCCCGCAGAGTGACCTTCGTTTCGCCGTACCCGACTATGGCGATGTCTTTGCGCTTTTCCATGCGGGAATCATAGCGACGATCGTGCGACTGATCGGCACTACATGCAAAACAGGCCGGTTCGTTTCGCTTTTCAACCCGCCAGTCGAACTGTGTCTTCGCGAGCGTTGCTCCAAGCCACATCGATTGGTCTTGACCGATTACTTGATCGTGTATAAAAGTTTATACAATAATGAAGAACGAAACGGATACGCTAAGTCTTCGACTACAAGCAAGCAATACAAGGCCATTGCAAAGGCACGTTATGCAGCTTTGGCTAATCTCAAAAGGATGAAGAAATGAAGATCGACACTAAAATCCGCCATGTGACCAAGCCGGGGGTCAACCTGTTCCTGGAGCTGGGCTTCGCTCCTGCCGAGGCCCGGCGGCTGCATGCTGCCTCTCGCAAGCAGATCAATGACACTCAATTGCTGAAACGGCAGTTGATGACCGAGCTGACAGACTGGATTACAGAACACCGTCTTAAGCAGGCAGAGGCTGCTGCGATCTTAATGGTGTCGCGGCCTCGCGTATCCGATGTGGTGAACTACAAGACTGCAAAGTTCACCATCGACACGCTTGTGGAAATGCTGAGTCGCGTCGGGAAGCCGGTGAAGCTTGCGGTTGGCCGGGAGCTTTGAAAAGAGTCGCAGTCGTAAGAAGCGCGCCAGCCTGACTAGCTGGCCCCGTCAGCCTCGCAGCTTGAAGCGCTGGATTTTTCCGGTCGCGGTTTTGGGAAGCTCGGCGACAAACTCCACCCAGCGCGGATATTTGTAGGGCGCGAGTTTCGATTTGACGTGCGCCTTCAGCTCGTCCGCCGTTGCCTTGGCATCCGGCTTCAGCACAACAAACGCTTTGGGCTTCACAAGCTTGTCGGCGTCCTCATGCCCGACCACCGCGCATTCAAGCACCGACTGGTGCGACACCAGCGCCGCCTCCACTTCCGCGGGGGAGACGTAGATGCCGCCCACCTTGAGCATGTCGTCCGAGCGTCCGCCGTACGCGTAGTAGCCCTGCTCATCCATCGTGTACTTGTCGCCGCTCTTGGTCCACGGACCCTGGAACGTGTTCTTGGTTTTCTCGCGCTGGTTCCAGTACATGATCGCTGAGGTCGGCCCCGAGATCTGCAGCTCGCCCAATTCGCCGGGCTTGACTTCGTTGCCTTGCTCGTCGACGAGGCGCATCTGGTAGCCGGGAACGGGCTTGCCGGTCGTGCCGGCCTTCACGTCGCCGGGACGGTTGGAGATGAAGATGTGCAGCATCTCGGTCGAGCCGATGCCGTCCAACAATTCGACACCGGTCCGCTCCGCGAAGCGCTTGAGGATTTCCGGCGGCAAGGCTTCGCCGGCCGAAGTCCCGACTCGCAGGGCGAGCGCCTCCTTCTTCGGGAAATTGGGGCTCACGAGCATGCCCGCGTACAGCGTAGGCACGCCGTAGAAGATCGTCGGCTTGTGATCGACGAGCCGTTTGAAGACGGCGTCCGGCGTCGGACGCTCCGCCATAAGCACCGTGGTCGCGCCGACGGCCAGCGGAAAGGTGAGCCCGTTGCCGAGGCCATAGGCAAAGAACAATTTGGCCGCGGAAAAAACAATGTCCGATTCACGGATGCCGAGTACCGGGATCGCATACAGGTCCGCCGTCAGGATGAGGTGCGAATGCAGGTGCACCGTGCCCTTGGGCGCACCCGTAGAACCCGACGAGTACAGCCAGAAGCAGATGTCGTCGCAGAGGGTCGGCGCCGCGACGCACTCCGTGCCAGCCTTGTTCAGCAAGTCGGAGAACAGCAGGTGCCCCGGCGCGTCCTTGCCGGCGACGATGACGTGCTTGAGGTCGGGCAAGATACCGAGCAAGGGCAGGAAGGTTTTGAGCAACGGCTCGGAAACGACCAGCACCTGCGCCCGGCTGTCGCGCAGCATGTAGTCGTAATCGGGTGTCGTAAGCAGCGTATTGAGCGCAACCGGCACGATGCCGGCCTTGATCGCGCCGAGAAACGCAGCCGGGAAGTCAATGGTGTCGAGCAAAGCGAGCGCAATGCGCTCCTCACGCTTGATGCCCAGGTCCACTAGAGCGTTGGCCGCGCGGTCTACCCGCTCCGCCAACTCGGCATAGGTATAGCGCCCGCTGTCGTCGATGTAGGCGGTCTTGGCCGCGCGCCCTGCTTTCAGGTTGCGCTCGACCAGGTCAACCGCCGCGTTGTATTCGCGCGGAATGCTCATGTCCCCTCCTCTTGCCCCGATCGGCAAAGCTGCCGTGCGGCGTTGGTTACGCGGTCTGTGCCGCGGCTTCGCGCGCCTGCGCGAGCCAGTCCTGCGCCCACTCTTCCGCCTTCTCTTCGGGCAACACGCCCGATGAGGCGTCGTGCTGCACGCGCTCGCCTATGCGCTGCGCGCCAAGCTGGGCGAGCAACTCATCGAACCGCTTGCCGCCGAAATTGAAGGTCTCCGCATAGGTGCGGTCGCCGAGGCCGAAGACGCCAAAGCGCACGGCCGAAAGATCGGGACGCGTAGCCTGGAGGCTGTCGTAAAGCTTCTTGGCGTTGTCCGGCACGTCGCCTTGCCCGTAAGTCGACGTGCAAATGAGAAACATGCCTTCGCGAGCGAAAACGCTCGCATCAAGGTCGTCCATGAGCAGCGTCGTGACTTCGGCGTCGTCGCCGTCCCAAGCCAATTCCAGTTCCTGCGCAACAAGCTGCGCAGTTCCGGTCATGGTGCCGACCAGGATCGTTAGTTTGAAAGTCATGGGCGAAAGAGAGTTGCTCAGTTGGGATTGACAGACATTATAATGCAGTTCATAATTAATTCAAGCACTATATTTCATGTCTGGTGTAGACACCTTGCGAATGAATTCCACAGCCATCCTGCATTCCACCCAATCCGGCGACGAGGCTTTCCTCGCTGCGCTTGGCGAGCGCGTGCGCGCCTGGCGGGAGAGGCACAGGATAACGCGCAGGGCGCTCGCACAGTCCTCGGGCGTCTCGGAACGGTACCTGGCGCAACTCGAATCCGGGCAGGGCAACATGTCCATCCTGCTGCTGCGGCAGCTCGCAAAGGCAATGCAGGTTCCGGTCGAGGACCTCGTGCGGGAGCACCCGTCGGCGCCGCGCCGCGACAGGATTGCGCTGGTCGGACTGCGAGGGGCCGGGAAATCGACGCTGGGGGCGAAGCTCGCAGCGGAGCTCGGCGTGCCCTTCATCGAGCTCGATCGCGAAATCGAGCGCGAAGCCGGCGCGACGCTCTCCGAACTTTTCGGCATGTATGGCCAGGACGGCTACCGCCGGTTCGAGCGGCGCGCCCTCGAGCGCGTGCTGTCGGGTAACGAGCGCTGCGTGATCGCCACCGGCGGCAGCCTGGTCACGGCACCGGAAACGTATGAGCGAGTACTGTCGAGCTGCTTCACGATCTGGCTCAAGGCGGCGCCCGAAGAACACATGTCGAGGGTCATCGCGCAGGGCGACCTGCGGCCGATGCACGGCCACGCCGCGGCCATGGACGACCTCAAGCAATTGCTGATCGAACGCACCCATCTCTATTCACAGGCCGACGTCGAAGTCGATACCGCAGGCCGCACGATCAGGCAGAGCCTGGCCGAACTCAAAAAGACCGCCTTTTCCCAGGACCCTTCATGATCACTTTCGATACCAGCCCGGACAAGTACAACCACTGGAAGCTGTCCGTCGAGCCGCCGGTCGCGACGCTCACGCTCGACATCCAGGAGGACAAGGGCCTTTTCCCGACCTACAAGCTCAAGCTCAATTCGTACGACTTAGGCGTGGACATCGAGCTGAACGACGCGCTCAATCGGATCCGGTTCGAGCATCCAGAAGTAAGAAGCGTCATCGTCACCTCCGCCAAGCCGCGCATGTTCTGCTCGGGCGCGAACATCTACATGCTCGGCCAGAGCACGCACGCGTGGAAGGTCAACTTCTGCAAGTTCACCAACGAGACGCGCAACGGCATCGAGGATTCGAGCCGCCACTCGGGCCTGAAGTTTCTTGCCGCCCTCAACGGCGCCACGGCCGGCGGCGGCTACGAGATGGCGCTTGCCTGCGACGAGATTGCGATGATCGACGACCGCTCTTCCGCAGTGAGCCTGCCGGAAGTGCCGTTACTGGGCGTGCTGCCGGGGACGGGCGGACTTACGAGGCTCGTCGATAAACGCAAGATGCGCCGCGACCTCGCTGATGTGTTCTGCACGACCTCCGAAGGCGTGCGTGCCGACCGAGCGAAGGAATGGCGCCTCGTCGACCATGTCGCTAAGCCGCAGGCCTTCGCCGAAATGGTGAAGGCCAGGGCGCTGGAGCTGGCTGCTGAGTCCGACCGTCCGGTCGGCGCCAAGGGTGTCGCCCTCACGCCGCTCAAGCGCACGCTCGACGACAAGGGCTACCACTACGGGCACGTGGATGTCGTGTTCGACAGGGCGGCGCGGGTCGCCACGCTCACGGTAAAGGGTCCGCAGGGCGCTCAACCGCAGACCATTGACGCGATCCTTACGCAAGGCGACCAATGGTGGCCGCTTGCAATGGCGCGCGATCTCGACGATGCCATCCTGCTCCTGCGCACCAACGATGCCGAAGTCGGAACGTGGGTGCTGAAGACCGAAGGCTCGGTCGACGCCGTGCTTGCATCGGACAAGGTGCTTGCCGCAAATGCAAAGCACTGGTTCGTGCGCGAGACGCTCGGGTTCATCCGGCGCACGTTCTCGCGCATCGACGTGGCCTCGCGCTCGCTGATCGCGCTGGTGGATTCCGGCTCGTGCTTTGCGGGAACGCTGGCCGAGATCG
The DNA here is from genome assembly GCA_025352885.1 of Pseudomonadota bacterium. Lineage (GTDB taxonomy): Bacteria > Pseudomonadota > Gammaproteobacteria > Burkholderiales > SG8-39 > SZAS-79. Next base: position 7,210 of record JANXRZ010000231.1, read on the forward strand.
CATTGGCCGCCGACCGCAGCTACATGCTGGCGCTGCCCGACGATGCCTCGAAGGCGCCGAAGATTGCTCTCTCCGCCCTCAACTTCGGCCCGTACGAAATGGCCAACCACCGCACGCGTATTGCGACACGGTTCTGCGATGAGCAGACGCCGATCGAGCGCTGCAAGTCGGCCATCGGTGAGCCGCTGGATGCGGACGCTGCAAAGGAACTAGGCCTCGTGACGATCACGCCTGACGACCTTGACTGGGCGGACGAGATCCGCCTGGCCATCGAGGAGCGCGCGAGCCAGTCGCCGGACGCGCTTACCGCAATGGAAGCAAGCCTGCGGTTCGCGGGGAACGAAACAATGGAGACGCGCATCTTCGGGCGCCTCACGGCCTGGCAGAACTGGGTGTTCAACCGCCCCAACGCCGTCGGCGAGCAAGGCGCGCTGAAGGTCTATGGGACCGGCTCGAAAGCAAAATTCAACTGGGAAAGGGTCTGACATGGCCATCGACTACGCGGAAAAAATCCCGAACAACGTCAACATCGCCAACGACAAGACGCTGCCGCGCGCGCTTGAGCATTGGCAGCCGAGCTTCCTCAACTGGTGGCAGGAGATGGGGCCGAGCGATTTCCAGGCCTCCGACGTGTACCTGCGCACCGCGGTGTCGGTGGATTCGGAGGGCTGGGCGCAGTACGGCGCGGTGAAGATGCCCGATTACCGCTGGGGAATCTTCCTCGCCGACCAGGTCCCCGACCGCAGGATCGGCTTCGGCGACGCCATGGGCCAGCCGGTCTGGCAGCAGGTGCCGGGCGAATACAGGTCGACCCTGCGCCGCCTGATCGTGACGCAGGGCGACACCGAGCCCGCGTCGGTCGAGCAGCAGCGCCTGCTCGGGCATACGTGCCCGTCGCTATACGATCTTCGCAACCTGTTCCAGATCAACGTCGAGGAAGGCCGCCACCTGTGGGCGATGGTTTATCTGCTGCATGCGCACTTCGGCCGCGACGGTCGCGAAGAAGCGGAAGAACTGTTGTCGCGCCATTCGGGCGACGTCGACAAGCCGCGCATCCTCGGCACGTTCAATGAGCCGATCAGCGACTGGCTGTCGTTTTTCATGTTCACGTACTTCACAGATCGCGATGGCAAGTTCCAGCTCAAGAGCCTAGCCGAATCCGGATTCGATCCGCTGGCCCGCACCTGCCGCTTCATGCTGACCGAGGAAGCGCACCATATGTTCGTCGGCGAGACCGGCGTCGGGCGCGTGGTCAAGCGCACCCTGGAAGTCATGAAGGAAATCGGCAGCGACGACCCGCAGGCAGTGCGTGCGCGCGGCGCGGTGGACCTGCAAACGATCCAGCGTTACATGAACTTCTGGTTCACGTCTTCGCTGGACTTGTTCGGCTCGGAAGTCTCATCGAATGCGGCGAGTTCGTTTGCCAGCGGCATCAAGGGGCGTCCTGACGAAACGCAGTACGAAGACCACGTCTGCAATGACGCCTCCTTTTCACTGGAAACACCGCAAGGCAAGGAAGAAGTGTCTTTGCGCAATGCCATGAACGAAGTCATGCGCCAGTCTTACATCAAGGATTGCGAGATGGGGATCA
>JANXRZ010000257.1 GCA_025352885.1 Pseudomonadota bacterium
GCCTCGTCCTTCACCAGCGCAATGCGCGACAGGTAGTAGAAGTCCTCCACCGACGAGCCGATCACGCCTTTTTCGAGCGCTTCGAGCAGCGTCAGGAACTCCTTGATGGAGACCGGCAGCTTGTGGCTCTTGAGCTTGAAGAAGAAGTCGATTAACACAGCAAAAGCTCTAGTTGTTTTTCGCTCGCGTCATGAAGACGAGGCGTTCGAACAGGTGCACGTCCTGCTCGTTCTTCAGCAGTGCTCCATGCAGAGGCGGGATGATCGTCTTGCGATCCTTCGAGCGCAGCGCTTCCGGCGGGATGTCCTCGGAGAGAAGGAGTTTCAGCCAGTCGAGCAGCTCGGAGGTCGAGGGCTTCTTCTTGAGGCCGGGCACCTCGCGTATCTCGAAGAACACCTCCAGCGCCTCCCTCAGCAGGTTCTTCTTGAGCTTGGGAAAGTGGACGTCGACGATCTTTTCCATCGTTTCCTTCTCGGGGAAACGGATGTAGTGGAAGAAGCAGCGCCGCAGGAAAGCGTCGGGCAGCTCTTTCTCGTTGTTCGATGTGATGAACACGATCGGGCGGGTCTTCGCCTTGACCAGTTCGCGGGTCTCGTACACATAGAACTCCATGCGGTCCAGCTCGCGCAGGAGGTCGTTCGGGAACTCGATGTCCGCCTTGTCCACCTCGTCGATCAGCAGCACGCAGGGGGAATCCCGCGAGAACGCCTGCCAGAGCATGCCCTTGACGATGTAGTTGTGGATGTCCTGCACGCGCGGGTCGCCCAGCTGGGAATCCCGGAGGCGGCTCACCGCGTCGTATTCATACAAGCCCTGCTGCGCCTTTGTAGTGGACTTGATGTGCCATTCCAGGAGCGGCAGCCCAAGTGCCTTGGCTACCTGCACAGCAAGCATCGTCTTGCCGGTACCGGGCTCGCCCTTGATGAGCAGCGGCCGCTCGAGCGTGATGGCGGCGTTAACCGCGAGGGTGAGGTCTTCCGTGGAAACGTATTCTTCCGAGCCGCTGAAGCGCATGTGTGAGCATCCTGAGGGAAACCCGGATTATACCGGCGAGGTCCCAAGTGCCGGCGATCCCCAAGTTGAGGGGAAGGCTGTGTTCGGATAGAATTTTGCCTTTAAAACCAAAACGATCCCCTGCGCATGCACGCCTCTCGTACGACCTTACTAGCACTCCTGTCCAGCGCCTGCCTGGGCCTCCTGTCCCAAGGCGCGCTTGCGCAAACTCCGGCTGGAAGCGCCGAGGCCGGGAAGGGCAAGCTTGCGATGTGCATCGGGTGCCATGGCATCGAGGGCTATCGCACGGCGTACCCGGACGTCTACCACGTGCCGAAAATCTACGGCCAGCAGCCGGCCTACATCGTGAAGGCGCTGCAGGCATACCGGTCGGGAGAAAGAAGCCACCCCAGCATGCGCGGCATTGCCAAGGGCCTGACCGACGCCGACATGGCGGATCTTGCGGCTTACTACGGGGGACCGCACAAGTGAAAGCTGCGATGAAGACCACGATCGGATTAGCCGCGCTCCTCACGCTTTCGACAAGCATGGGTGTGCTCGCCAAGGGCAATGCAGAATCCGGCAAGGCAAAGGCCGCGCAGGTTTGCGCCGCCTGCCATGGGCCAGACGGCAACAAGCCGACCGGCCCGGATTTCCCCCTGCTGGCCGGACAGCACCCGGACTACCTCAAGAAGGCGCTAGTCGACTACAAGAGTGGCAAGCGCAACAACCCGATCATGAAAGGCTTCGCGGCTACCCTCTCTAACCAGGAGATGGAAGACCTCGCCGCGTGGTTCGCGAGCCAGCCTTCCAACCTCATCTCGCATCGCTGACCGGGTAGTCGACCGACATTAAAAAGGCCCGCACTGCGGGCCTTTTTATTTTTGCGAGCGTGCCCCGAGATTGGCGAGGTAGGCCTCCGCGTCCGGCGGCGCGTTGTCCCGCTGCGAGCGCCATACCATCTCGGCAAGGCATTCGAGCGCCTCGTGCAGCGCTTCGTGCCGGTCGCCGGCCTTGGCGACAAGCTTGTTGAATCGCTCAACGACGCCTGCCGGCTGGTCGATCGAGAGTTGCTCTTCGAGCGCCATGTGCAGGCTCATGTGCAGGAAAGGGTTGGTTTCGCCAAGTTCCGGAAAATATGCCTGCTCGCGATAACGGTCAGGGTCATCGAGCACAGGATGGTATTCGCGGTGCAGCAACGCAATCCCGAGCGCAATGGACTCAAGCCCCGACAACGGCTCGGCCGCGCGGTATTTTCGCCAGGTCTCGAAGAAGAAATCGCGAACCTGGTCGCGGCTCGGGTTGAACATGCGTGGCGGCCGCGTCAGGCTTTGGTTTTCGGCCTGAACTCGCACAAGTCCCGGATCACGCACTCCGGGCAGCCGGGTTTCCTGGCGATGCACACATAGCGCCCATGCAGGATCAGCCAGTGGTGGGCATGCAGCTTGAATTTATCCGGCGTGAACTTCTCGAGTTTCTCCTCCACTTCGAGAGGATCCTTGCCCGGCGCGAGGCCGGTGCGATTCGAAACACGAAAGATGTGAGTGTCCACAGCTATGGTCGGCCGGCCGAAGGCGACGTTCAGCACCACGTTCGCCGTCTTGCGTCCGACCCCCGGCAGCGCCTCGAGTGCCTCGCGTGAATCCGGAACCTCGCCGCCGTGTCGATCGAGCAACAGCTGCGACAAGGCGATCACGTTTTTCGCTTTCGTGCGGAAGAGGCCGATTGTGCGGATGTATTCCGTCAGCCGGGTTTCGCCCAGCTTGACGATTGCGGCCGGCGTGTTGGCCGCGGGGTAGAGCTTTGCAGTCGCGAGATTGACGGACTTGTCGGTGGCTTGCGCAGAAAGCACTACGGCGACCAGCAGTTCATACGGCGTCGTGTAGGCAAGTTCGGTCCGAGGATCGGGATCCAGCGACCGGAACCGGCTGAAGATTTCGCGGCGCTTCTGCGAGTTCATACGCGCCCCGGCGTCTTGGCTGCCCGGCGCGCTCTCACTCGTTCTATTGCTGCGGAGACAGTGGCCCGCCTTTCGCCGGCGGGCACCAGTGCGATCGACGACCGGGCGGAGATGCGGGCTCTGCGATTCCGGGCGCGGCGCTTGGCGGCCGAGGCATCGTCCGCGGTCCACGCGGCTTGCAACGGCACGATCTCGATGCAATCCACGGGGCAGGGCGGCACGCAGAGGTCACAGCCTATGCAATACGCCTCGACCACCGTGTGCATGAGAGCGCGAGCGCCGACGATTGCATCGACCGGGCAGGCCGCAATGCACAGCGTGCAGCCGATGCAGCGCGATTCGTCGATGAGCGCGACCGTGCTTCGCTTCATCGGCCCCGCAGCACCGCCGCGCACTCCGTGACAAGTCGGGGACCCCGATAGATGAGGCCCGTATACAGCTGAACCAGGGAGGCGCCAGCCGCGATTTTCTCCGCAGCGTCGGTCCCTGTGAGGATGCCGCCTGCGCCGATGAGAGGGACTTCGCCTGCCAGCGCCTTCGAAAGCGCGGCCAGCACGGCTGTGGCCTGCGCCTTGATCGGCGCGCCCGAGAGGCCGCCGGCCTCAGTGCCATGCACCAGCCCCTCCACCCCATTGCGCGTAGTCGACGTGTTGGTGGCAATCACCGCGTCGATGCCGTGAGTGCGAACGGCGGCCGCAATGTCCCCAATCTGGGTAGCGTCGAGATCCGGCGCGACTTTCAGCGCGAGCGGCACGCGTTTGCCGTGCCGCTCGGACAGGCGCTCCCTTGTTTGCGCGATCCGGCCGAGCAGGGCATCGAGCTCGGACTTCTCTTGCAGTCCCCTCAGGCCCTTGGTGTTCGGCGAAGAAATGTTGATCGTCACATAGCTTGCGGAGGCGTACACGTGCTCGAGGCTGAATACATAGTCGTCCGCCGCCTTTTCGAAAGGCGTGTCGAAATTCTTGCCGATGTTGATCCCGAGGATGCCGCGCCATTTCGCCCGACGGACATTTTCCAGGAACGCTTCCACGCCGACATTGTTGAAACCGAACCGGTTGATGATGGCGTTGGCCTCAGGCAGGCGAAAGAGGCGGGGCTTGGGATTGCCCGGTTGGGGCCGCGGAGTGACGGTGCCGACCTCGATGAACCCGAATCCGAGCGCCGCCATCGCATCGATGTGCTCGGCATTCTTGTCGAGTCCGGCCGCGAGCCCTACGGGATTGGGGAAGTCCAGGCCCATCACCCGAACTGGGTTCGTCGGGACGTCGACACGCAACAGGGCGCCGAACTTGTCGGCGCTCGTCAACGTCAGGTGATGGGCGGTCTCGGGATCGAGCGAAAACAGCAGGGGGCGCAGCAGGCTGTACAGCATCCGCGCATTTTACCGCCTCAGGCTTTTTGCCTTTCGGCCACCGGGCGGATGTCTCGCTCATCGAGCCTGCGCCAGACGCCGCCGACGAAGCCCTCTATCGGCAGGAAGCGCGACTTGTACGCCATCTTCGGGCTTTCGCGGATCCAGTAACCGAGATACAGGTACGGCAGGCCGAGCGCCTTGCACGTCTCGATCTGGGCGAGGATGTTGTAGGTGCCGAAGCTCGCGCCTCGCCGGTCGGGCTCGAAGAAGGTGTAGACCGAGGACAGGCCATCGGGTAGGAAGTCGACGATCGACACCATGACCAGCTGGCCCTGGTCACGGAATTCGACCAGGCGCGTGTCCACTCGGCTCTGCAGCAGGAAATGCGAGTACTGGTCGCGGCTGTCGTTGTCCATGCCGCCGCCCGAGTGCCGCTTGGACTGGTAGCGAAGGTAGAGCGCGTAATGCTCCAGCCGGAACTTGAGCGGTTGGGTCTGCGACGTCAGCCCCGAGTGCAATTTCCAGGCGCGCTTCTGGGCGCGCGCCGGAACATATTCGTCGACCGGGATGCGCACCGGCACGCAGGCGCGGCAACTGTCGCAATGCGGCCGGTAAGTGAAGATGCCGCTGCGGCGGAACCCGGCCTTGACCAGGTCGCCGTACAAGTCGGTGTTGATCAGGTGGGAGGGCGTCGCCACCTGGGAGCGCGCCATCCTGTCGGGCAGGTAGCTGCACGGGTAGGGCGCGGTAACGTAGAACTGGAGTACCGCATGCGGCAGGTCGTTCAGTCGTGACATTTGGCCTCGTCCAGCCGGCCGGTCGTTCGGCCCGTGAGATGCCACGGCCCCGGCGGCTCGTTGTAGTTTACCAATGCAGTGACGGCGCGCAAGAAATCGCTGCGCTTTATTTCACGCGCGCCGAGCGATGCCAGGTGGCCGGTGTTCATCTGGCAGTCGACCAATGGAAACCCGCGGCTTCGCAGTTCCCCTACGAGCGCCGCGAGCGCGACCTTGGAAGCATCGGTTGCGCGCGAAAACATCGATTCGCCGTAGAACATCCGGCCGATCGCCATGCCGTAAAGGCCGCCGACGAGCGTGCCTTCGTGCCACGTTTCGAAGCTGTGTGCGAACCCGAGAGCGTGAAGCTCCTGATAGGCCGCGCGCATTTGCGGCCCAAGCCAGGTGCCCGGTTGCTCGCGCCGCGGCCCCGCGCAGCCCTCAAGGACCCGGGCGAACGCCGTGTCGGTCCGCACTTCGTAGCCGCGGTTGCGAATGCTCTTGGCGAGGGAGCGCGAGAGCTTGAAGTCTTCGGTGAAGAGCACCATGCGAGGGTCGGGAGACCACCAGAGCAGCGGCTCGCCTTCTGAATACCAGGGGAAGATGCCCGTGCGGTAAGCGGTGAGGAGGCGTTCGACGGAAAGATCGGCCCCCGCTGCAAGCAGGCCGTTGGGATACCGGAGCGCGCGCTCGACGCTGGGGAAAGGCGTGTGGCGGTCGAGCCAGGGAATCACGTCGGCAGGATCGGCGGTTTCAGCAGCGCACTTGCTGCCGGCAATAACTTTCGAGTTCACTCACGACCGCCGTGCCGCTTACGGCCTGGCGAGCCGCGCCGCCGTGCTCAAGGGACAGCTTGAACTCGTATTTCGCAAAAAACTGGTTGAACATTTCGCCGCCCAGCGTGCCGACGGCCGTCATCTCATCGGTCCTGGCGTCATGTTCCAGGAGGATGGCGGCGAGCGGCTGCGGCGCCGGCCCCGCCATCACGCGTGCACCGTCCGAGGGGTCGTACTGGCTATGCTCGGCGCAGCAGTGGATCACTTGCCCAAGCTTGTTGGCACCGCCTGCCTGCGCCCGGTAGCTGATGAAGCTGATCTGGCGGGTGGGGTAGGCGAGCTGGTGGGCGCAGATCGCCGAGTAGGCCACGACCGAGCCGGCTGGACCCACGCCGCCTTTCCATTCGTAGGACTGGTTCGCTGCGGTCTTCAGGACGCTCCCGGCTTTTGCGCGCTTGCCGAGATTCAGCAGGAAGCAGGGGGTCGAGGCGAACGGGTAGAGGAAGACGAAGTTCTTGTTGGCCGGGATGGCAGAAGCGCGTAGCGGGCGGCCTTGGGCATCGACTAGTTTGGCGCGCGCGTACAACGCCGGCGCGGCATCCTGGGCGGCAAAACCGGACGGGACGCCGGTAGCGGCAATCCCTGTGGCGCAGACGCGGATGAATTCGCGGCGCTCCATGGGGTCACCAGATCTCCGCGTACCGCTCGGCCGATTCGCGAATCGGTTGGAACACGTCGTAACTCGACGGTTCGGGCACTGCGAACCGCCGCAACAAGAGCGCCTGCCGCACTTTGGCGAGCTCAGGCGCCTCTTCCACGGCCGAGAATGCGCTGCGCAGGCGCCCGACCGTGTCGGGGTCTAGCGCCGCCGTCGCAATCAGAGGGGGCATCGGGGCGGCCTCGGTCTGGGCGATGATCTTTACTTGCGAGGCAAAGGCGGGATCGTTTTGACGGATCAGGTCGTGCACGTAGCTGTCGAGCGGCCCGACGTCGATCCACTTTTCCGCCAGCGCCTGGATGATGCCGCGCGCGTTGACCAGTTCCCCGACCACCTTCTTGTAAAGGGGAACGGGCGCGGATGTCCTGAAGGGCGGCAGGTGCCGTCGGAAGGCAACGCACCCGGACATCGAGTCGGTGAGGGTGTAGCCGGCTGTATGGCCGAACGTATCTTCGAGCTTTTTGAAAGCCGAATCCGCGCGCACCGCAATGTCGGTGAAGTAAACGGCGCGGTTGGCGTAGCGCTCGAGGGAAGGCACCGGGGCGGCGAGGAGGATCGGACGCGGCTTTCGATGCGCATACGGCAAGCCGCACATCATTGCGCATCCCAGGTCGCTCCGGCCCCACAGGTCCGCGAGCGTGGCCGGCGGATCCTGGTCGACGAACTCCATGCGCACGTTCGCGTGCTCGAGCACCCATCCGAGCAGTTCGCGCCACGCAGCCTTGGCCGCCGGCGCTACCGAGTACATCCTGGCGTTGACGATCATTCGCGCGCCCCTGCGGCTAGTCGGTGAGCTTCACGCCGGACTTGCGGATGGCGTCGCCCCAGCGCGCGTTTTCCTGGCGAAGGCGCTGCGCGAATTCTTCCGGCGTGCCGCCGACCGGATCGGCACCGAGCGCGGAAAGCTTTTCCTTTACGTCCGGCATCTGGAGCGCCTTGGTCGCATCGGCGGCGATCTTGTGCACGATGTCCGAAGGCGTTCCCGCGGGCGCAAACAGCGCGTACCACGCCATCGCCTGGAAGCCGGGATAGCCTTGCTCGGCGATGGTGGGAATCTCCGGCGCGGCCGGATGACGCTGCAGGCTCGCGACGCCGATTGCCTTCAGCTTGCCCTGCTTTACGAGTTGCAGCGCGGAGGACATCTGGCTGAAGAACATCGTGACCTGTCCGCCCATCACGTCGTTGACCGCGGGACCGGTGCCTTTGTAGGCGACGTGGATCATGTCCATGCCGGTCGCGCCCTTCAGCATTTCGCCTGCGATGTGCGGCGAGCTGCCAAGCCCCGGCGAGGCGAAGCTCAGCTTGCCGGGATTGGCCTTCGAGAGCGCAATGAGGTCGCTCACATTGTTTGCCGGCACCGCGGACCCGACTACTAGAACGTTCTGCACCGTGCCGAGCATCGTGACCGGAACGAAATCCTTGTTGATGTCATACGGGAGCTTCGAGCGCAGGTTCGGGAGCAGGACCGCATTGCCGACCGGCACCGTGATGAGGTTATAGCCGTCGGGCGCCTGCTTGGCGGCGAACTCCATGCCTATCAGCCCATCGGCGCCCGGCTTTGCCTCCACGATTACGGGCTGGCCCCACATCGCCTGCAGCTTGTCGCCGACCGCGCGCGAGAGCAGGTCGGACGGGCCGCCTGCTGCGAAGGCGTTGATGATGCGTACTGGCTTGGCGGGCCAGGACTGCGCGAAAGCTGGTTGTGCAAAAAAGGCGGGCAGGGACAGGGCAAGGACTGCAAGCAGCTTCATTCAACTCTCCGTATCGATCGATTGCTGAACATCAATATGCAAACACCATACCAGACCAGATGGCGCGACCGCGGGAGCCCGCCTAGCGATAGCGAAGTCGCTGCCCTATCCCCAGGCGCTTGGCTTTCTCGAGCATCGCCGCGCCCAGCGCAATGTCCGATAGCGGCAGGCCCCGATGCCAGAACAGAATCGTTTCCTTGTCGCTCTCACGGCCGCTCATGCGGCCCGCGACGATTTGACCAAGTTCCGCGTGCAACGTTTCCTCCGAAAGCTTTCCGGCGTCGACATGCGCGCGGAGCGACCCGAACGGCCCGGATCGGGCCTGGCCCCAGTCGTCCATGACCATCTTGTCCATGATGTCGGTGAGCGAAAGCTCGATAGCGCTCATCGTGCCGTACGGCATGACTAGTGCGCCCTTCTTGATCCATTCGGTCTTCAGCATCGGCGCCGGCTTCGTGAGCCGTGACGCCTCCACGACGATGTCGGCACCGCGCACGCAGGATTCCCAGTCTTCGGTCACTGTGACCGGCCTGCCCAGATCCTTTTCAAGCTGCGCGCCGAACGCGTTTCGGCTTTCGGGCCGGCGCGAATGCACGCGGATCTCCTTCAGGTCGAAAAGGTGGTTTAGCAGGCGCACGTTCCAGTACGCCGTGCCTCGCGCGCCCACATGCCCGAGGACCTTGCTGTTCTTGCGCGCCAGGTACTTGGCGCCCAATGCGGTAACGGCCCCTGTGCGCATGTCGGTGATGACCGAGGCATCGAGGATTGCGATCGGCGAGCCGTTCTTCGGGTCGGCGAGATAAAGCATCGCGAGCTCGGAGGGCAGGCCGATCTTGTAGTTTTCGTAGAAATCGCCCACCACCTTGACTCCGGCCATGCCGAGCGGCGCGATGTAGCCGCGCAGGACGTTGAAGTGCCCCGGATAAGTCTTGTCCGGCACGAGATGCATGCGCGGCTCGATCACGACTTCGCCCATTCCCTGCGCCCTGAGACCGTCTTCGACTGCGTCCAGGATCTCCTGGTCGCTCATGTCAAGCGCTTCGATGTCCGGGGCGTTCAGGTAGTGCAGGGTGATTGGGTTCATTTTTGCGGACGATTTCGCTCCACGCGGTACGCGCGGAATCAAAGCCAAGTTAGCATTCCGGCTTCCGCCCGTCCACGCCTGGAGCGAACATGCCGAGCAAGACCGCAATCAACGTCCGCCTCTTGAATCGCGCGCAGGTCGAGGCGCTCAGCCCCGGTCCGGACGACCTCATCGACGTCGTTGCCTCAGGCCTCGCAGCGCACGGGCGCAAGGAAGTCGTCATGCCGCCCAAGGGGCACCTGCACCTCGATCACGTAATGAACGGCCATTTCAATATCCTGTCGGCCTGGGTCGGGCCCATCAAGCGAGCCGGCATCAAGGTCATCGGCGACTACGTCGAGAACTGGCGGCACGGGTTGCCTTCCGAAGTAGGCATGCTCACCTTGTACAACCCGGAGATAGGCGTGCCCGTGTGCATCATGGATGCGACGAGCCTCACCTGGCAGCGTACTGGGGCGGTGACCTGCGCCGGCGCGATGCACCTCGCGCCGAAGGATGCTTCCATCGTTGCCCACATCGGTGCACGCGGTACGGCTTTCGCGAATATCCAGTTGCTCGCGCGCAAGTTCAAGCTGAGGGAAGTGCGGATCAACAGCGCCCGTCCGGAATCCCGCGAGCGCCTGGTTGCCCGCGTGGAGGAAGAGCTTGGAGTTCGTGCGAAGGCGTTTGCCAGCGCGGCAGAGGCCGTCGACGGCGCCGACATCGTCATCGAGGCGACTCGCCTCGAGAAGCCCGAAGTGCTGATTCCCAACTACGCGGTTAAAGCGGGTGCGCTCGTAGTGACCTACGGCTGGATCATGGCGCTGGACCCGGCGGTCGTGATGGGCGCGTCTAAGATCGTTGTCGACGACTGGGCCCAGTGCAAGGTCGGCGGCGCTTTACATCCCCTGATCGAGAGCGGCAAGCTTACGGACGGCATGATCCACGCGGAGATCGGCCAGATCGTTGCGGGCTTGAAACCCGGGCGGGAAGAAAAAGACGGCACCATCGTGTTCTGGCACCGCGGCTTTGCGGTCAGCGATGTCGTGCTGGGAAACTGGATTTTCGAGCGCGCCGAGAAAGAGAATGTCGGCACGATGTTCCCGCTTCTGGAGGCTGGCGAGGAGTAGGAAAGTCAAACTTTTAATTGTTCAGATCTAACAGCTACGCTCTTCTTCAGGCAGTTTTGTTGCGTGATTTGGAAAGACAGGGGTGAACCTAGGCTTTCAGCGTCGGCGGAGGTCCACCCGGCCCGACATCCTCACCCCAGCGCTTCACCATCCCGGTGTCCAGGCCGAAAAGGTCGAGTGCGCGCCCGACCGAGTGATTCACGATGTCGTCGATTGTTTTGGGCTTCGTGTAGAACGCCGGCACCGGCGGCATGACGATGGCGCCCATCTCGGTCACTGCCGTCATGCTGCGAAGGTGCCCGAGGTGGTTCGGCGTCTCGCGCACCATCAGCACCAGCCGGCGACGTTCCTTGAGCACGACGTCGGCGGCCCGCGAAAGCAGGCTGCCCGTCACGCCGCTCGCGATTTCGGAAAGGCTTCGGATGGAGCAGGGCGCCACGAGCATCCCGAGTGTCTGGAACGAGCCGCTGGAAATGGCCGCGCCGATATCTTCGTTCCGGTAGACGACGCTCGCCAGTGCCTCGACGTCACGAACCTTGAGGTCAGTTTCGTAAGCCAGTGTCACCTGTGCCGACCGGCTCATTACGAGGTGCGTCTCGACATCCAGTTTCTTGAGCAGCTCGAGCGCGCGGATAGCGTAGATCGTCCCCGAGGCGCCGCTTACGCCGATGATGAGGCGAGGCGTGCTCATTGCTAGCCCCGCACCTTGCGGATCAGCGCACGGGCGCGCTCGATCGCATCGGCCGGCAGCCTGTGCCGCTGCGCAAAATCGGGACGGGGCTTGGTCGCGTCGATGATCATCTTTGCGGTCTTGCCGTTGTCGTTCGACGGGTCGAGGATCGCCCCGTACGCATTTCGGATGATGTCGATGTCGTCGTCGGCCTGCATGCGCGTCGCCATCGCCCAGAAGACGTCCTGGTCGTCGAACACATCGACATCCTCGTCCACGATGATCACAAGCTTGAGGCTGAGGTCTTCGGCGAACGCGATCATGGCCGCATTTTTCTGCTGGCCCGGAACAGGGTTGCGCATCGCGATGACCGCATGAAAGCGGCACGTGCCCGATTTGGGGTAAGAAACTTTGGTGACGTTGGAGAAGGTGCCACGCAACCCTTTGAGCAGGCGGGCTTCCTGGGGCACGGCGAGCATGCTGCAATGCTCGTCCGACATGCCGCCAACCACGTCCTGGTAGATCGCGCCCTTGCGATGCGTGATCGCGGTGACCTCGATCACGTTTTCAGTGGAGCGCTCCGAGTGGTAACCCGTGAATTCGGCGAACGGGCCCTCGGGCTCGCGCACGCCGGGAAGGATATGCCCCTCGAGCACGATCTCGCCTTCTGCGGGGACTTCGAGCGGAACCGTCACGCACTTCGAAATATCGAGCGGGCGTCCGGCCAAACCGCCGGCGACGGCATATTCATCAACCGTCATTGAGCCTTTCCAAAGGCCGGCAAACGTCATGAGCGGATGGCCGCCGATCACGATCGCAATCGGGATTTCCTTTTTCAGCTCCTCCGCCCGGCGCACGTAATCCCACAAGTGGCGGCGACTGTGCAGGCTCGTGCCCAGGCGCGTCTTGCCTTTGACCTGCATGCGGTGGTGGCTCGCATTGCGCACGCCGGTTTCGGGATCCTTGGCGATGATGATGCCGTTCGTGATGTAGCGCCCGCCGTCACGCTCGAAGTGCTTCTTGATCGGGATGCGCCCGAGGTCCACGTCGGCACCCTTGTAGACGACGTCCTGCACGGGGCCCTTATCGTGCAGCCTGGGCTCGAGCGCGCGGTCGCCACGAACGGCCCACTCCTCGATGAGGCGGTCCTCCGGCACGCCGAGCGCGAGCGCATATCGGCTGCGGGTCGCGAAGACGTTCGTGACGACCGGAAAAGCCGAGTCCGCAACGTTCTCGAACCAAAGCACCGGCGCCTGCCACGCGCGTCCGCGCTCGAGCTCGAGGGCGACCGCGGTGGCATCGAAGTCGAGCGCGATGCGGTCCTTGAAGCGCAGGATGTCCTTCGCGTTCTTGCGCTCGACCTGGTCGAGGAAAGCGCGAAGATTGAGTGCGTCGGTGGAAGCGGGCATGCACAATCTCTGGCGTGAATGGGATCCGAAGTCTAGCAAGCCCCCGCAGGACGTGACAGGTGCGTGCAGGCTTTGTTTCGAATCCCGTTACCCACTATATTGCGGCTGTGCCGGGGAACACCGGTGCGAGTAATAAGAACGACATCACACCTCTGGGAGGAGGACGCAATGGACACGCTTAAAACCGGCTCGGACGCCCTGTTCGTGCTGCTCGGAGCAATCATGGTCCTGGCGATGCACGCCGGGTTCGCGTTTTTGGAACTCGGCACCGTGCGCTCGAAAAACCAGGTCAATGCGCTGGTGAAAATTCTCACCGACTTCGCCGTTTCGACGGTGGCTTACTTCTGCGTGGGCTATGGGATTGCGTATGGCGTGAGCTTCTTCGTCGGCGCCGAAGAACTCGCCCAGCGCAACGGCTACGACCTCGTCAAATTCTTCTTCCTCCTCACTTTTGCAGCAGCGATCCCTGCCATCGTTTCAGGCGGCATTGCAGAACGCGCGCGCTTCCACCCGCAGCTTGCGGCCTCGATGCTGCTCGTGGCATTCGTCTATCCCTTTTTCGAAGGCATCGCGTGGAACCAGCACTTCGGCGTGCAGGCGTGGCTGAAGTCATCGTTCGGGGCCGAGTTCCATGATTTCGCCGGGTCGATCGTCGTACACGCGGTGGGAGGATGGGTCGGGCTGGTAGCCGTCGTGCTTCTCGGCGCGAGAAGGGGGCGCTATACCAAGGAGGGCAACATCGCGGCACATCCGCCTTCGTCGATCCCGTTTCTCGCGCTGGGTGCGTGGATCCTCTCAGTGGGCTGGTTCGGATTCAATGTCATGTCGGCGCAGGAGATCGGCAAGCTCTCCGGACTGGTCGCGGTCAACTCGCTCATGGCGATGGTCGGCGGGACGCTCGCTGCGCTGGTCGCGGGCCGCAATGATCCCGGCTTCGTGCATAACGGTCCGCTGGCCGGCCTGGTAGCCGTCTGCGCCGGGTCCGATGTAATGCATCCCGCGGGCTCGTTCGTCGTCGGCGCGGTTGCCGGCGCCCTGTTCGTATACATGTTCACGCTGACCCAGAACCGCTGGAAGATCGATGATGTCCTGGGCGTCTGGCCGCTTCACGGCTTGTGCGGCGCCTGGGGCGGGATCGCGTGCGGAATTTTCGGCGCGAAGGCGCTTGGCGGGTTGGGCGGCGTCGCGTTCTTGTCCCAGGTGATCGGAACGCTGCTGGGAATAGCGATCGCGGTGGGGGGCGGCCTGATTGTCTACGGCGGATTAAAAGCCGCGGTCGGCTTGCGCCTGGATGAAGAGGAAGAGTTCAACGGCGCGGACCTTTCGATCCACAAGATTTCTTCGCAGCCGGAGGGCCGCTGAGGCCGGCGACGCTCAGCCCGCCGGCGCAACGATGTCGCCGGCGTGAAAGCCGAAGGCACCGCGCTTGCGGTCCTCGAACCAGTGCTTGAGAGTCAGGCCAACGGTTCGGAAAGCGATCTCTTTCCAGGGAATGGCCGACTCCTCGAAGAGCGCCACTTCGAGGCTCTCCTCCCCGGGCGCAAAGGTAAGGTCGATGAGCTTGGCCAGGAAGAAAACGTGCACCTGGTTCACGCGGGGCACAGAGAGCATGCTGAAGGCCGCGCCGAGTTCCACCCGGGCGCCGGCCTCTTCGAGCGTCTCGCGAAGCGCGCCTTCCGCCGCCGTCTCGTCGTTCTCCATGAAGCCGGCCGGCAGGGTCCAGTAACCGTAGCGCGGCTCGATCGCGCGGCGGCAGAGCAGCACGCGTTCCTCCCAGACCGGGATGCAGCCCACTACGAGCTTGGGGTTCTGGTAATGGATTTCGCCGCAGTTATCGCACAGGTAACGGGGCTTGGTGTCCCCCGGCGGAACGCGATGCGCCACGGGCGACGCGCAGTTTGAGCAGAATTTCAGGAGCGGGCTGGGCATGTCCGCGATGATACCTGCGGAGCGCACATTATCCGGCTGTCCGATCGCCGTTGGGGCCAGTGGTATCATCCTGCCGGATCAAAACAGGAGGCACCGCATGAGTGCCGCAACAGCCCAGCCGGGCGGTTCTCACCAGCCCCACAAAGGGCAGATCGGCGAGTGGTTCTGGCGGTTTCTCGCCGTGGTGATGCTCGTCCTCGTCTGCTGGGTCGTCTGGATCGCAGTCCAGATCAGCCCTTCCGAAATGGTCCTGCCGGCGGCGTATGAAGCCGCGGCAAAAGGTCGCGCTTCGCGCAACTCGGGTGGCGCTATCGCGCCGGCCGTGGACCCGGCCCCCGCACAAGCCGCAAACGGGAACGCCGAAAGCGCTCCGCCGGTGGCCGTTACCGCGGTGGCCACTACAGCCGAGAGCGTCGTCCTGCCGACGGCTCCTTCGCTGCCCCCGGTAAACCTGGACAAGCTCAGGATGGCCGAATCGATCGAGACGCCCATTTTCGAGCGCACGAGGCGCCCCGCCCGTCCTGCCGCAGAGGCCCAGTAGCCGGCCCGTGACCCCCGTGGATCGCTACGACGATTTGTACGCGGCTTTCCGGTGGAATGTTCCCGGTCGGATGAACATCAGCTGGGAGTGCTGCGGAAAATGGGCGGCCGACCGGACGCGCTTCGCGCTTTATTGGGAGGATGAGTCGGGCGCGACTGCCGCTTACACCTTCTGGGACATCCAGCAGGAGGCCAACCGCCTATCGAATGCGCTCGCCGCGTTGGGCGTGCAGCGCGGAGACCGCGTTGCCCTCATCCTGCCCCAGCGGCCGGAAATGGCTATCGCGTACGTCGCGATTTTCCAGATGGGGGCGATCGCCTTGCCGCTTTCGCACCTCTTCGGCCCGGACGCGCTCGAATACCGCCTGCAGAACAGCGAGGCCAGCGTGGCGATCGTCGAGCCCACGACCTTGCCAAACCTGTGGCAGGTGAAGGACAAGCTGCCACTGCTGCGCCATGTGATCGGCGTGGGCGGGGCGCGCGAAACCGGCGTGCACGAGTGGGCGCCGCTCCTGGCCAAGGCCAGCCGCAGCTTTACGTGCGTGGATTCCGAGGCGGAAGACCCCGCGCTCATCATTTACACGAGTGGGACCACCGGGGCGCCCAAAGGCGCGCTCGAGCCGCACCGTTCGCTGATCGGCAACCTCCCGGGCTTCGTGCACTCGCACGACTTCTATCCGCAGCCCGGCGACATGTTCTGGACGCCGGCAGACTGGGCATGGGCGGGCGGGCTGCTCGACGGGCTGCTGCCCGCCTGGCACTTCGGCACGCCCATCCTCGGATACCGGGGGCGGTTCGACGCGGAGAAGGCCTACACCCTTCTCGAAAAATACGGCGTGCGCAACTCGTTCCTGTTTCCCACTGCGCTCAAGCTCATGATGAAAGCGGTGCCTGAGCCGAAGAAGCGCTACGACCTCAACCTGCGCTCGATCATGAGCGCCGGAGAGTCGGTGGGCGTCACCGTGATCGAGTGGGCGAGGGACCAGCTCGGCGTCACGATCAACGAAATGTTCGGCCAGACCGAGATCAACTACGTGGTCGGCAACTGCCAAGCGGCATGGCCGGTGAAGCCGGGGTCCATCGGTCGGCCGTATCCCGGCCACCGCGTAGCAATCATCGACCCTGAGGGCAATGAGCGCCCGAGAGGCGAACTCGGAGAGATTGCCGTCCATCGCGACTGCAATGGCGTAAAAGACGCGGTGTTCTTCCTCGAGTACTGGAAGAACCCGCAGGCGTCCAAGGACAAGTTCATCGGCGACTGGGGCTGCACGGGCGACCAAGGGCGCATGGATGAGGACGGCTACATCTGGTATCAGGGTCGCTCGGACGACGTGATCAAGAGCTCCGGGTACAGGATTGGGCCGGCGGAAATCGAGAGCTGCCTGGTGAAGCACCCGGCGATCTCGAACGCCGCGGTGATCGGCAAGCCGGACGCGGCTCGCGGTGCCATCGTCAAGGCCTTCATCGTGCTGCAGCCGGGTGAGTCCGCTTCGGCGGCGCTCGAGGACGACATCCGCCAGCACGTGCGGGAGCGCCTGGCGCCTTACGAGTATCCTCGCGAAATCGAATTCGTCGCCGAACTGCCCATGACGACGACGGGCAAGGTCCAGCGCAAGATCCTGCGCGAACGTGAAGAAGCCTCGCTCTCCAAAGGGACCGCATGAACCGTTACCAGAAGATCGTCCTGTTCGGCGCGGCCATCGCGCTTTGCGTGTTGTTCCTCTTTCCACCCTTCAATCTCGTGACCGTCGGGCGCGGCGCGCCGACGTTCGATGCGTTCTACCCGGTGTTTTCCGCGCCGGCGAACCGGGTGATCAATGGCGACGTGCTCTACCTCTTCGCGTTCGGCGTGCTCATCAACGCCGCCCTCGCGTGGCTGCTGCTCGCGGGTTCCCGGACTTCGCCCTCCGAGCCGCGCGTTGACGAGCAGGCGGTCGTGATCGTCTTCGGGATCGTCAACCTGGCGGTGGTCCTGCTGTTCCCGCCCATGGAGGCGTTCCCGTTTGCGCAACGCATCACCGTGGGGACGTTCGATGGGTTCTACTTTGCGTTCGGCGACAAGTCACGCCGCTCGATCTTCATCCCGCTCCTGTACATGGAAGGCCTCTTCGTGCTGACCAGCGCCTGCGCCTTCTGGCTGGCCATGAGTGTCGCCCGCCGGTCCCCGACCGGCGATCCCGGTGCGCTCACGATGCTGGCCCAGGCTGACGCGCTGCGCGCGCGGGCGGCCGTGAAGTTGGCTGCCGGCGCGCAGCCCGGCGGCACTGTGTCCAAGCGAGGACCGGAGCGCCGCGCGCGCCGGGACTACGTGGACAAGGGCTCGGACCGGCGCGAGTCGCCTGAGCGGCGCAAAGCCGGCAAGCGCTGAATTTGCGCTCTGCCGGGCGCACGAAAGTCAATGTTTTATTTTTGAGGAGTCAATAACGGCGCGCTTCTCCAGTCAGTCCAGTTGCCGTTTTTGGAAAGCTACGCCGGTGCAGTGACGATCCCCCGCGCGATCAGGCTTTCGATGTGTTCGTCCGAATAGCCGGCACCAGCCAGCACTTCCTTCGCATTTTCAGAAACCAGCGGCGGGTCGGTGCGCTTGCCGAGCCGCTCGCCATCGAGTTCGAGCGGCAGCGTCGGCACGCGAATCGACTTGCCCGGCGCCACACGCATCTCGACCAGTCCGCCCGACGCGTTCAGGTGCGGATCGTCGAAAAGATCCCAGGGCCTGGAGATGGGTGCGTAAGGCAGGCCTATCGCCTCGAGTTTCTTTTCGAGTCCTTCGCGCGTCCAGGTAATGAACACTTCGCCGATGCGCGGGATCAGCCAGGCGCGATGGCTCACGCGCTGGCCGTTGGTACGGATGTCCGGGTTGGCGGCGAGATCGGCCAGGCCGAACTCACGGCAGAACACCTCCCACTGCGTATCCGTCACCACGCCTACGAACAGGCGCGCGTTTCCTTCGCCGGTGTCGCGCGTCTCGAAGATGTCATACACGCCCCAGGCCGGCTTCTTCACGGACATGGGCGGGGGTGCTTCTCCCGTAATGGCGTACTGCGCCATGTGTTGGGCAACGAGGAAGGCCGTGTTCTCGAAAAGCGCGCTCTTCACGAGCTTGCCGCGGCCGGTCGTCTCGCGCTCACGCAAGGCGGCGAGGATGCCGATGGCGGCGAACATGCCGCCCATGATGTCGTTGACCGAAGAGCCGACCCGAAGCGGGCGATCCGGCAGCCCGGTCATGTAGGCCAGGCCGCCCATCATTTGCACGACTTCGTCGAGCGCCGGGCGGTTTTCATACGGCCCGTTGAGGAACCCTTTGAGCGTGCAGTAGACGAGGCGCGGGTTGCGCTTCGAAAGATCTGCATGGCCCAGGCCCAACTTGTCGAGCGCACCGGGCCGGAAGTTTTCCGTCAGCGCATCGGCCTTGTCCACGAGCTTGAGGACGATCTCCTTGCCTTCGGGATGCTTGAGATCCAACGCGAGGCTTTTCTTGTTGCGATTGAATATGGGGTAGAAGCCGGAGCCTGCGCCCTGCAGCCGCCGCGTGTTGTCTCCCTCCAGCGGCTCGATCTTGATCACTTCCGCGCCCAGGTCCGCCAGCACCAGCCCGCAGGCGGGGCCCATGACCATGTGCGCGAATTCGACTACACGGATGCCTTCGAGCGGCTGCTGCGCCATCTACGCCGCGGCCCGGTCGCCGGCGGCAGGACGAAAGCCTTTCGGCAATCCGGCGCCGGCGAAGTGGCCGTAGACCGGCTCTTCGGGAATGCCGTTGACGAGAATCTCGCGCGCCTTAAGGAGGGCGTCGAAGTCGATCCCGGTGCGCAGGCCCATGCTCTCGAACATGAACACGAGGTCTTCAGTGACGACGTTGCCGCTCGCGCCGGGCGCGAAAGGGCAGCCGCCGAGGCCGCCCATGGACGAGTCGAAGGCGCGCGCGCCTTCCTCATACGCAGCGAGCGCATTCGCCAGACCCAGCCCGCGGGTGTTGTGGAGATGCACGCCGTCGAGCTTGTCGCCGATCGCATCCTTCACTTTGCGAAAGAGCCGCCGCATCTGAGCTGGGTTGGCGTAGCCCACGGTATCGGCCAGTGCAACGCAGTCGACGCCCGCGGCAACGAGCAGTTTCGCAATGCGCACGACTTCATCTTCGGGGACTTCGCCTTGCAGCGTGCAGCCGAATGCGGTGGCGACGGCGCCTTCGATCTCGGGGCGCTTGCCGGCCGGCATTGCGGCGCGCAGCTCGCAGCATTGCCTG
The DNA here is from genome assembly GCA_025352885.1 of Pseudomonadota bacterium. Classification (GTDB taxonomy): domain Bacteria; phylum Pseudomonadota; class Gammaproteobacteria; order Burkholderiales; family SG8-39; genus SZAS-79. The sequence continues at coordinate 19,313 of JANXRZ010000257.1, forward strand.
ACCTGCGCGACCATTTCGTCGGGCGTCATGCGCACGTTCGAAACGCTGTGCATGTGGCTGGCAGAAACGGGAAAGCCGATCTTGTGGGCGCCGGATTCAACGGCACGCTGGAAGCCTTTCACGTTCGGCGCGAGTGCCACGACCTTGAGGCCCGGGATCGTGCACGCATGGGCGACGATTTCGGCGGTGTCGGCCATCGCGGGGATGAGCTTGGGCGGCACGAAGGATCCGACTTCGATTTCCTCGAGGCCGGCCGCGGCCAACGCGCTGATCCACACTTTTTTGGCGGCCGTAGGCATGAGGTGGTGGGCGTTCTGGAGCCCGTCGCGCGGACCGACTTCGCAAATGTGGACGTCAACTTGGGCCATGGCCGTCTCCTTGGGGGAAGCGCCGATTCTATCGCGCAGCAGCAGGTCCCGACGGTGCAAGGCGCTCCTCGAAACGACCCACGACGAGTCCTGCCAGGGCACTCCCGGCGGCAAACGAAAGCATCACGCCAAGCGAGGCCGACCAACTGCCCAGGCGCTGCGCGGCCAGCGCGACCAGCATCGGCCCGAAAAACTGCCCCAGCTGTGCGCCCTGCATGATCATTCCCTGCGTGGTGCCGATGTGCTGCGGGCTGCGGGCGTGCACCGGCCCGCCCGCCAGCACTGCCGAGGGAATGAGGCCGCCTATAAGCGAGAACATAAGGACGCTCCCAAGGCGCACAGGATCGGCCAGCGTGCTCGAAAGGGCGCACGCGCCGGTGATCGCCATCGCGGCGCTCGCGAACGCGATCACCTTCCAGCGGGCCACGCCGCGCTTCAAGATCCACCCGCCGCTAAGATTGCCGGGCACGTTCACGGCAACGAATGCGGCGGTGAGCAAGGACGCGGTCGCTGGACTCGCGCCTCGCTCGTCGACGAGAAAAGTCGGCAGCCAGATCATGAGCGAGCTCCACTGCCCGACGTAGCAGATGAAGACCACGCACAGCCCGAGACTGCCCGGCCTCGCGACGGATTCCGCGAGCAATCGCCACGAGCCGATCGCCCCGCCAAACCGCGGGGCGGGGACCATTCGTGCCAGCAGGATGGCTACGACTGCCGTGTAGCCGGCGATGCCGAGCCAGAGGCTGCGCCACCCGAAAGTCGCGAGCGCAATTGGTGCGGCCAGCAGCGCGAGCGCCCCGCCGGTCGGCATGTAGGCACTCCAGAGGGAGAGGGCCATCGGGCGATCTTCAATGCGGGTCACGCCGGCCAGGAGCGGCACACCTGCGACTGTGAAGAGCATGAAGCCCATGCCCTCGATGAACCGCGACACGAGAAGCCCGGTGTAGTCGTGGACGACCACGCCCAGGAGGCCGCCCGCGCACAGGCAGGCAAGACCTATGAGGGCGAATCGCTTCTGCCCGTAGCGGTCGACCACGGCGCCCACGAAAACGCCGACCAAGCCGCCCATTACGTAGAACATGGTTGCAATGAACCCGGCCTGGACCAGGGTGAGGCCGAGGTCCGCGCGCAAGAGCGGCAGGGCAGGTGGCACCTTGCAGATATGCGCGCCGGCGGCGAGGCCTGCGGCAAACACCACCCAGACGCTCGCCCAGGCAGTGCGCGGCTCGCTCAAGGCAAGGTGAGTCGGGGCAACGTCGCGCCGGGCAAGGTCAGGCTGCGTAAACCGGCAGCTTGAATTCCCGGATCCTCTTTTCCCACTCGGCCGGGCCGGTGTTGTGTACGGACGTGCCGCTGGCGTCGACCGCAACGGTCACCGGCATGTCTTGGACCTCGAATTCGTAGATCGCTTCCATCCCAAGGTCTGCAAACTCGACGACGCGGGATTTCCGGATGGCCTTGGACACGAGGTAGGCCGCGCCGCCGACCGCCATGAGGTACGCCGCCTTGTGCTTCTTGATCGCCTCCACGGCGACCGGGCCGCGCTCCGCTTTGCCGACCATGGCAATCAGCCCGGTCTTGGCGAGCATCATGTCTGTGAACTTGTCCATGCGTGTGGAGGTAGTGGGACCGGCCGGTCCGACCACTTCGTCCCTCACCGGGTCGACCGGGCCGACGTAGTAGATGACGCGGTTGGTGAAATCGGTGGGCAGCTTTTCGCCTTTTTCGAGCATGTCCTGGATGCGCTTGTGCGCGGCATCCCGGCCGGTGAGCAGCTTGCCCGACAGGAGCAGCGTCTGGCCGGGCTTCCACGATGCGACCTCCGCCGGCGTCAACTTGTCCAAGTCGACGCGTGTAGCAGCAGCCGATGCGGACCACGTAACCTTGGGCCAGTCGTTCAGCGAAGGCGGCTCGAGTAGCGCGGGGCCCGAGCCGTCGAGCACGAAATGCGCATGCCTCGTCGCCGCGCAATTGGGAATCATCGCAATCGGCTTGTTCGCCGCGTGGGTCGGGTAGTCGAGGATCTTCACGTCGAGCACCGTCGACAGGCCGCCGAGCCCTTGCGCGCCGATGCCGAGCGCATTGACCTTGTCGTAGAGCTCGATGCGCATTTCCTCGAGCTTGGACTTCGGTCCGCGCGTCTTCAGGTCCGACATGTCGATCGGCGCCATGAGCGACTCCTTCGCCATCAGCATCGCCTTCTCGGCCGTGCCGCCGACGCCGATGCCGAGCATGCCGGGCGGGCACCAGCCTGCGCCCATAGTCGGCACGGTCTTCAGCACCCAATCGACGATCGAGTCGGAGGGGTTAAGCATCGCGAATTTCGATTTCGCCTCCGAGCCGCCACCTTTGGCTGCCACGTTCACGTCGACCGTATTGCCCGGCACGAGCTCGACATTGATTACCGCCGGCGTGTTGTCGCCGGTGCTCTTTCTCGTGAACATCGGGTCGGCGAGGACAGAAGCGCGCAGCTTGTTGTCGGGATTGTTGTAGGCGCGGCGTACGCCTTCGTTGACCATGTCGGCAAGGCTGAGCTTGGATTCCCAGCGCACGTCCATGCCGACCTTGAGGAAAACGTTGACGATGCCCGTGTCCTGGCAGAGTGGGCGATGCCCTTCTGCGCACATGCGCGAGTTGGTCAGGATCTGCGCGATCGCATCCTTGGCGGGGAGGGACTGCTCCCGCTCATACGCCCGTCCCAAAGCCTGGATGTAGTCTTTGGGATGGTAGTAGCTGATGTACTGGAGGGCGTCGGCGATGCTCTGGATCAGGTCATCCTGCTTGATGGTCGTCGTCATAAGGGGCCTAGTGCGCGGGGGCTGGGTGCGGATTGGTGATGCGCTCGGTCCACGCGATGGCCAGCGCGGACAGCACGAACGTGAGGTGGATGAGCGTCTGCCAGAGCAGGACCTTCTCTTCATAGTTCTGGGCGTTGATGAACGTTTTGAGGAGGTGGATTGAGGAAATCCCGATGATGGCTGTTGCGAGCTTGACCTTCAGCACGCCGGCGTTGACGTGCGACAGCCACTCGGGCTGGTCGGGATGGTTCTCGAGCTCCAGCCGGGAAACGAAAGTCTCCCACCCGCCGACGATCACCATGACGAGCAGGTTGGAGATCATGACCACATCGATCAGCCCGAGCACGATCAGCATGATCTCGGATTCGGAGACGCCCTTGGTCGTCGTCACGCCAATCAGGTGTACGAGCTCGAGCCAGAACTGCCAGACGTAAACGCCTTGCGCGACGATCAATCCAATGTAGAGCGGCGCCTGCAGCCAGCGGCTCATGAAAATCCAGCGCGGCATCGGCCGCAGCATTGAGTCGGGCGGTTTGTTCTCCATAGGGGACAGGGATCCGTTGCAGTGCGGGAAGGGGCGAATTCTATTCGAATTCCACAGCGGCCAGATTGGTGTCGGCCCGGGTCGCCGCCTTTACAAGTTGTTGTTATTCATGTTTTATTCGTCGACCAAAAGGCAGCTGAGTCAAGGAGCGAAGATATGTCGTCGAACATCGAGTCGGTACTGAGCGAAACACGCGTTTTCACGCCGCCGCCTGCACTTCAGGCGCAGGCCAACATCTCCGGGATGCCGGCCTACCACGCGATGTGCAAGGAGGCCGAGCAGGACTTCGAAGGTTTTTGGGCAAAGCATGCAAACGCCGAGTTGCTCTGGTCCAAGCCATTTACGAAGACGCTCGATGAATCGAATGCGCCGTTCTACAAGTGGTTTTATGACGGGGAGTTGAACGCTTCGTACAACTGCCTGGACCGTCACCTCAAGACCCAGCCGGACAAGGTCGCCATCATTTTCGAGGCGGACGACGGGAAGGTCACGCGCATTACCTATAAGGCGCTGTATCACGAGGTCTGCAAATTCGCGAACGGGCTCAAAGCCCTGGGGATCAATTCAGGCGACCGCGTCATCGTGTACATGCCCATGTCCATCCAGGCCGTGGTGGCCATGCAGGCGCTGGCCCGAATTGGCGCGACGCACTCGGTCGTATTCGGGGGCTTTTCGGCCAAGTCGCTGCAGGAGCGCATCATCGATGCCGGCGCGGTGGCCGTGATTTGCGCCGACGGGCAATTCCGCGGCGGCAAGGAAATCCCGCTTAAGCCGGTCGTCGATGAAGGCATCGGGCTTGGCGGATGCGAAGGCATTCGCAACGTAGTTGTGTACAAGCGCTCGGGCTCACCGATCAAGATGGCGGGCGGGCGTGACAAGTGGTGGGACGAAGTGGTGACGGGGCAGGCCGACACCTGCGCGCCGGCCGCGGTGAACGCCGAGCATCCCTTGTTCATCCTTTACACCTCCGGTTCAACGGGCAAGCCCAAGGGCGTGCAGCACTCGACCGCAGGCTATCTCCTGTGGACGATCCTCACGATGAAATGGGTGTTCGACTACAAACCTACTGACGTTTTCTGGTGCACGGCGGATGTTGGCTGGGTTACGGGGCATTCTTACGTGTGCTACGGCCCACTCGCCGTTGGGGCAACCGAAATCATCTTCGAGGGTGTGCCGACTTATCCGGACGCCGGGCGCTTCTGGAAGATGATCCAGGACCACAAGGTCACGGTCTTCTATACCGCGCCGACCGCGATCCGTTCGCTCATCAAGGCCGGCGGAGACCTGCCGAAGAAGTACGACCTCTCGAGCTTGCGCATCCTCGGAACGGTGGGCGAGCCCATCAACCCCGAAGCATGGATGTGGTATCACGAGACAGTTGGCGGCACCCGCTGCCCGATCGTCGACACCTGGTGGCAGACCGAAACAGGCGGTCACATGATCACGCCATTGCCGGGGGCGACGCCCACGAAGCCGGGCTCGGCGACGTTCCCGCTGCCTGGAATCATTACCGACATCGTGGACGAGACGGGCAATTCCGTCGGCAAAGGCAAAGGCGGGATCCTGGTGATCAAGCGGCCCTGGCCTTCGATGATCCGGACCATCTGGAACGATCCGGAGCGTTTCAAGAAGAGTTACTACCCGGAGGACTTCCAGGGCCGCTACTACCTTGCAGGGGACGGCGCGAGCACCGATGAGGAAGGCTACTACCGCATCATGGGGCGCATCGACGACGTGATGAACGTTTCAGGCCACCGCCTCGGCACCATGGAAATCGAGTCGGCATTGGTGGCCAACACCAAGCTCGTCGCAGAAGCGGCCGTGGTCGGCCGGCCGGACGATCTCACCGGCGAAGCAGTCTGTGCTTTCGTGGTCCTCAAGGGACCGCGTCCGAACGGCGAAGAGGCGAAGAAAATCGCGCAGGAATTGCGCAACTGGGTGGCCAAGGAGATCGGGCCCATTGCACGGCCGAAAGACATTCGCTTCGGGGAGAACCTGCCTAAGACACGCTCCGGAAAAATCATGCGCAGGTTGCTGCGCTCGATTGCGAAGGGCGAGGCCATCACGCAGGACGTTTCGACGCTCGAAAATCCCGCGATCCTCGATCAATTGAAAGAGTTGAGTTGAGATTGTGCGACGCAACAAGTCCGAAGCTGAACAAACTGTGACGGTTGGCACAAGTACGTGTAAGTTTCGGGCTGGTTATCTATGCCTAAAAGGGGGAGTGCATGGCTACAAATACAGGTACCGCGAACGGCGAAGTCCTGAACGAAGCAGTCGAAGAGCGGCGGGTTATTTTTGCATCTTCGCTGGGAACGGTTTTCGAGTGGTACGACTTCTATTTGTACGCAACATTGGCCCCGTTCTTCGCGGCCCTGTTTTTCCCGCCCGGCAATGAAACCGGGGCACTCATGTCGGCTTTTGCCACCTATGCGGCCGGCTTCCTGGTACGGCCTTTCGGCGCCATTGTGTTTGGCCGGATCGGCGACCTGGTCGGGAGGAAATACACCTTCCTTGTCACGATCGTCTTCATGGGCGGCGCCACATTCCTGGTCGGCTTGCTGCCGACTTTTGCGTCGATCGGATGGGCTGCGCCGGTACTGCTGGTGACGCTCAGGCTGGTGCAAGGCCTTGCACTGGGCGGCGAATACGGCGGGGCGGCTACCTACGTCGCCGAACACGCGCCGCACAACAAACGCGGGTACGACACCAGCTGGATCCAGACCACCGCCACGCTGGGATTTTTCCTCGCGCTCGCGGTGATCGGTATTGCACGCTCAACGATGGACCCTAAGGACTTCGCCGACTGGGGCTGGCGCATCCCGTTCTGGCTCTCGCTGCTCCTCCTCGCCTTCTCGGTCTACATCCGGCTCAAGCTGCACGAATCGCCGATCTTCCAGAAAATGAAGGCGGAAGGAAAAGGCTCGACGTCCCCGCTGACCGACAGCTTCTTCAAGTACCCGAACAACAAGTTTGTGCTGCTGGCGCTCCTGGGCGCTACGGCCGGGCAGGGCGTCGTCTGGTACACCGGCCAGTTCTACGCACTGTTCTTCCTGACCATCACGCTGAAGCTGGATTACATTTCCGCGTACACGCTGATCGGGGTGTCGCTTCTGATCGGGACGCCCTTTTTCATCTTCTTCGGCTGGCTGTCGGACAAGATCGGGCGACTCAAGATCATCATGTTCGGGTGTCTCATCGCAGCACTTACGTACTTCCCGTTGTTCCAGGCGCTGACGCACTACGTGAACCCGGCGCTGGAGGCCTACACGCAGAAGAACCCCATCACGATCGAGGCGACGGACTGCAACTTTCATGTGTTCGTCGGACCGTGGAGCAAGTTCAACGATTGCGACAAGGTCAAGGACTTCCTGACCAAGCAGGGACTTTCGTTCAAGTCCGCGCCGTCGGTGGCTGGCAAGTCCATCGTTACGACCATTGGTTCGGTCAAGGTCGAGGGAGCCGACGTCAAGCAGATCGCCGCTGTGCTGAAGGACACCGGCTTCAAGGTCGGCGCGGACAAGGCGCAGGTGAACTGGGTAATGGCTGAAGTGATCCTCGTCATCATGGTCCTATACGTGACCATGGTTTACGGTCCCATTGCAGCCTTCCTGGTGGAACTTTTCCCCACCAAGATCCGGTATACGTCGATGTCCTTGCCGTATCACATCGGAAACGGTTGGTTCGGGGGCATGCTGCCGCTGACGGCCACTGCGATGGTTGCGGCTACGGGCGATATTTATTACGGGCTCTGGTACCCGATCGTCGTCGCGCTGATGACACTGGTGATCGGCATGCTGTTCCTCAAGGAAACGAAAGACAGGGACATTCGTACGTACGATCACGCATAGCCCTGGCTCAATGAAGTTAAAAGGCCCGCGATTGCGGGCCTTTTTTTTAGGGCTGCGATGAGTTCGAGCTTTACCTGACCGGCCCGAGCTTGCCTTCCTTGATCATCCAGGACAGGACGCCGAAAGCACTGGCGACGGCTCCGAGGAATGCCCAAAAACCGGCATATCCGAAAGACAACTCACGTTCGGCGGGATCGACCATGGAGGGTGCAGCCAGAAAACCTTCGCCCGCAATGTAGATGCTTGCGAGGGCGAATGCGAGGCAGCCCCACATCGATGCCAAGGCCGAAATCTTCATGTGATCATCTCATCGGGGGAAGGGCGCAAGTCTAGCAAATGGGTCCAATGCATCTGCTAAAATCCGCTCCCGCTCGTTGTACGCGTTTGTGCAGGCAACACGGAGAGATGGCCGAGCGGCTGAAGGCGCACGCTTGGAAAGCGTGTATACGTTAATCCGTATCATGGGTTCGAATCCCATTCTCTCCGCCAGTATTCAGGCCCGGACTAACCGCCGGGCACAGGGGCCAAAGGCGGGCCCCCCCGCATTGCGGCGTGGTGAACCTGGTCAGGTCCGGAAGGAAGCAGCCACAGCTACATACCGCAAGTGCCGGGGACAAGGCTCGCCACCAACTCTGGCGAAAGAGGGAGAGCCGATCTCGGCTCTCCCTCTACGCACCGCCAGGGGCGAGAATCCAAACCGGCGCTGATAGAATCTGGCGCATGACTTATCTGGTCTTGGCGCGCAAGTACAGGCCGCGCACTTTCTCAACGCTCGTGGGCCAGGAGCACGTCGTGAAGGCGCTGCGTCATGCGCTCGAAAAGCAGCGGCTGCATCACGCCTACCTGTTTACCGGGACGCGCGGCGTGGGCAAGACGACAATTGCGCGCATCCTGGCCAAGTGCCTTAACTGCGAGACTGGAATCACGCCTGAGCCCTGTGGAAAGTGCAGTGCGTGCGTGGAAATCGACAGCGGCCGGTTCATCGACCTGCTCGAAGTCGACGCGGCGACCAACACCAAGGTCGACGAAATGCGCCAGTTGCTGGAGACCGCGCAGTACGCGCCAACGCGCGGGCGCTTCAAGGTTTACGTGATTGACGAAGTGCACATGTTGTCGAATTCGGCGTTCAACGCGATGTTGAAGACGCTCGAAGAGCCGCCCGAGCACCTCAAGTTCATCCTCGCGACGACCGACCCGCAGAAAATCCCGGTCACCGTCCTGAGCCGATGCCTGCAATTCAACCTGAAGCAGATGCCGCAGAGCGCAATCTCTGGCCACCTGGCGAGACTTCTCGAATCCGAAGGCATCGCGTTCGAACCTGAGGCGCTTCCCCCGCTTGCGCGGGCCGCGGCAGGCAGCATGCGGGACGGGTTGTCCTTGCTCGACCAGGCGATTTCGCACGGCGCAGGCAAGGTGTCGGCCCTGAACGTCCGGGAAATGCTTGGCGCCGTTGACCAGACCTATCTTTTCAGGGCGCTCGATGCGCTCGCCTCGGGCGATGGTCGCACGCTGATGGGGGTTGCCGACGAGATGCAGTCGCGCAGCTTGTCTTTCGATACTGCACTTGCCGACCTCGGCAGCTTGCTTCTTCGCATTGCGCTCGCTAAATCCGTCCCTGAGGCGGTGGAAGCAGACGTCCCGGAGCGCGAGCAGGTTTTTGCGTTTGCACAACGCTTCGCGAGCGAAGACGTGCAGCTCTACTATCAGATCAGTGTCCAGGGACGCCAGGATCTTGCGCTTGCGCCCGATGAGCATTCTGGCTTCGCAATGACGCTGCTTCGCATGCTTGTGTTCAAGCCGGAAGGCGCGGCCCAATCGCCGACGTCATCCATTGCACAGCCTGCGTCGAAGCCCAAGCCGGCAGCCAATGCTTCCGGACCGACGTCCGCCGCACCGCTTGCTACCAGCCAGCCGGCTGCGGCGGCGCCTGCGTCGAAATTCGATGGGAACTGGCCGGAGCTCGTGCGTGCATTGCAGCTTGGCGGCGCTGCCAAGCTGCTTGCGGACAATTCCGAACTGAAACGCCACGATGGCGGGCAATTCGATCTCGGCATTCCCAAGGGGATGGCCTACCTTGCCGAAAAGAATTACGTCGACAAACTGAAGGCGGCCCTCGCCCAGCGGTTTGGCGGAACAATAACGTTGCGCGTGACTGTTGGCGAACTTGAGGGCAAATCCGTCAGCGCGATAGAGCAGGGCGAGCGTTCGGCGCGCCACGCGCTGGCCGCCGACGCTGTGCGCGGCGACCCGTTCGTGCGGGACTTGGTCGATATCTTTGATGCGACCGTGATTGATAACACCATACATGCGGCCCGAAAGGGGTCCTAGGAGGCAGCCATGAGAGGCAATATCGGCCAGCTGATGAAGCAGGCGCAGGCCATGCAGGAAAACATGCAGAAAATGCAGGACCAGCTTGCGCAACTCGAGGTGGAGGGGCAATCGGGCGCTGGGATGGTGAAGGTGCAGATGACTTGCAAGTACGATGTAAAGCGGGTGTCGATCGACCCTTCGCTCGTCGGCGACGACAAGGAAATGCTCGAAGATTTGGTCGCCGCGGCATTCAACGACGCCGCCAGGCGCGCGGAGGCCAAGATTGCCGAAAAGATGAGCAGCGTGACCGCGGGCATGGGCTTGCCGCCCGGCATGAAGTTGCCGTTCTGATTCCGGGCGGCTCCAGTGCCCAAGGATCCGGTGCCGACCGCCGAAGGGCTCGAACGGCTGGTTGAAGCCCTGAGGATCCTTCCCGGCGTGGGACCCAAGTCTGCACAGAGGATGGCCTACCAGCTGCTGCAGCGGGACAGGGCCGGTGCCGACGAGCTTGCGATGTCGCTTCAGCATGCGCTTGCAGCAGTTCGCCACTGTGGCAAATGCAATAACTTCACCGAAGCCGGGATATGCTCACTCTGTGCGTCGCCGCGACGTGACGCGACCCAGCTTTGCGTAGTGGAAACGCCGGCCGACCTGGCCATGGTCGAGCAGACGTCTTCGTTTTCGGGAATGTACTTCGTGCTGATGGGCCGGCTCTCACCGCTCGACGGCGTCGGTCCGCGGGATATCGGCCTCGACCGCCTGCTGGCCCGTGCCACCGAAGGCGAAGTGCAGGAGGTGATCCTCGCGACGAACTTCACGAACGAAGGCGAAGCCACGGCGCATTACATTGCCGAGATGCTTCGCACCCGCGGCGTGAGAGTCAGCCGGATAGCGCGCGGCGTGCCCCTTGGCGGGGAACTCGAGTATGTAGACGCAGGTACCCTGTCCCAGGCTTTGATCGAGAGGCGCTCGCTGTAGAATGACCAAAAAACCAAGAGGAGACACGATGAATTCGCTCGTTCGCTTTCTGATCGCGGGTGCGATGGTCGCAGTCATGGCCGGCGCGCAAGCGCAAATCGAAAAGCCCGATGTCCACATCGCAGTCGGAGGCAAGTCCGCGCTTTATTACCTGCCGCTGACGCTGACGGAGCGCCTGGGCTATTTCAAGGCCGAGGGATTGAACGTTCGTGTAAGCGATTTTCCGGGCGGATCGCGCTCGTTGCAGGCCGTGGTCGGCGGCAGCGCCGACGTGGTTTCGGGTGCGTATGAACACACGATCAACATGCAAGCCAACGGCCAGCATTTCACCGCCTTCGTGCTGTCGGGGGCTGCACCGCAGATCAGCGTAGGGATTGCTGCTTCGCGTGCGGCGACCTACAAGTCGCCGAAGGACCTGAAAGGTTTGAAAATCGGCGTAAGCGCGCCCGGTTCCAGTACCAACATGGTTGCGAATTTCCTCCTTGCCAAGGGCGGGCTCAAGCCGACGGACGTGTCCATCGTGGGCGTCGGCGCCGGCGCCACGGTTATCGCGGCCCTTGAACAGGGCAGGGTGGACGTCCTCTCGCAAACCGATCCGGCAATGACGATTCTCGAGAAGGAAGGCAAGATCAAAATCATCGCCGAGACCCGTACGCCCGAGGGAACCGAGAAGCTGTTTGGCGGGCCAATGCCGGCGGCGAGCCTTTACGCGCCGGTCGACTTTGTCAAAAAGAACCCGAACACCGTCCAGGCGCTCACCAATGCCATGGTGCGCTCGCTCCTGTGGCTCCAGCAGGCGTCTCCACAACAAGTGCTCGATACCGTGCCGGAAGATTACCTGCTCGGAAACAAGGCGATGTACCTCTTCGCGTTCAACAACGTGAAGACCGCCTACTCCAAGGACGGGCTGATGAGCGACGCGGGGGCGAAGACGACCTTGAAGGCGCTTTCTTCTTTCAACACGAAGATCGATCCTTCAAAGATCGATCTGAAGGAAACATACACGAACGATTTCGCGAAGAAGGCGCTCGCGAAATACGGTAAAAAGAAGTAGCGTCGGTATGGCAACTCCCGGCGCGCCTGCCCTTGCGCTCGAGAACATCACCGTCACTTTCCTTGCGCGTGACGCAAAAGATTCGCGTTATACCGCTCTCAAGGATGCGACGCTCGTGGTGCAGCCTGGCGAATTCGTTTCGGTCGTCGGACCAACGGGGTGTGGCAAGTCGACTCTGCTGAATGTTGCGGTGGGATTGCTCGAGCCGTCTTCCGGCACCGTCAAGGTGTTCGGAGAACCGCTCAGTGGTCTGAATCGCAAGGCCGGCTATCTCTTTCAGACCGAAGCGCTGATGCCCTGGCGCACGGGGCTCGACAACGTCACCGCGGGCCTCGAATTTCGAGGCGTAGCGCGCGAAGAGGCGGTCCGGCGCGCGGAAGACTGGCTGGCCAGAGTCGGCTTGGCAGGCCATGGCCACCGTTATCCCCACCAGTTGTCGGGAGGGATGAGAAGGCGCGTTGCCTTGGCGCAAACGCTGATCCTCGATCCGCAAATCATTCTTATGGACGAGCCGTTTTCGGCCTTGGACATCCAGACGCGGCAAATGATGGAAAACGAACTGCTGGAACTCTGGTCCGCGGACCGGAAATCGGTCGTGTTCATTACGCACGACCTCGAAGAGGCAATTTCCCTCTCGGATCGCGTGATCGTCCTGTCGGCGGGACCGGGAACGCATCCTATCGGCGAGTTTGCCATCGATCTTCCACGACCGCGAGACGTTGCGGAGATCCGGCTGACCCCGCGCTTCATCGAGTTGCATACCAAGATCTGGCACGCGATGAAGGATGAGGTGCTGAAGGGTTATGCGCGAACGAGGATCCAATAGCGCCATGTGGGAGATGATTCGCCCGCGACAAGGAAACCTGCGCCTTTGGCAGGGTGGGATGCTGGTCGCATTCTTCGTCATGTGGCACGTCTTGACCGTGCCGGGCATCCTGCCACCGTTTTACTTCGACGACTCGAGCAAGGCAGCCTTTTTCTTCGGAGAGCCGCTCAAGGTTCTGGGGCGGGTATGGGAGTGGTTCTATTCAGGCGAAATCTACGCGCACCTCTGGGTAACTTTGTGGGAGACGGTCCTTGCATTCGTCATAGGCACCGTTTCAGGTCTGGTCATCGGCCTCTGGCTGGCATTGAACCCGGTCGCATCAGCGCTGTGCGATCCCTATATCAAGGCGTTGAATTCGATGCCGCGTGTCATCCTTGCGCCGATTTTCAGCGTCTGGTTCGGACTGGACATCGCATCCAAGGTCGCCCTTGGCGTCACGCTGGTGTTCTTCATCGTGTTTTTCAACGTTTACCAGGGCGTTCGAGAAGTCAGTCCCACGGTGCTCGCGAACGCCCGCATCCTCGGCGCCGGACCCAAGCAGCTGTTGCGGCATGTATATGTGCCGAGCGCGATGAGCTGGGTGTTTGCGAGCCTGCATAATTCTGTCGGGCTGGCGTTCGTAGGTGCGGTCGTTGGTGAATATCTCGGCTCCTCGCGCGGGGTTGGTTACCTCATTCTCCAAGCGGAGGGAACATTCGACATCAACACGGTCTTTGCCGGCATCCTCGTGCTGACTGCATTTGCGTTGATGCTCGACTACGCGGTGACCATCAGCGAAAAAAGGCTCATGGTCTGGCAGCCGCGGCAGGGCGAGACCGAGCGTATTTGACGAAGTGCGGCATGAGCACTCTGAGACGAGGGATGAAAGTGAATCGATTTTTGAATATCGCTTTGGTAACGCTTGCATCCGCAATTTGTGTAAATGCGGCCATAGCCCAACCGTATCCGAACCGGCCGGTGAAGCTGGTCGTTTCGTTTCCACCGGGGTCGACGCCCGACACTGTTGCTCGAGTGGTCGCGCCGAAGTTGCAGGAAGCGTTTGGCCAGCCGGTAATCGTGGAGAACCGTGCGGGGGCGGGGGGTAACCTCGCTGTAGATGCCGTGGCCAAGTCTGCAGCTGATGGATACACCTTGGTGGTCAGCACCAATGCCGCGCTCGCAACAAACAAGGTGCTCTACGAGAACCTGCCGTACGACCCGGAGCGCGATCTCGCCGCGATTTCATTGCTCGCATCGGCGCCGCAGATCCTCGTTGTCACGCCATCGGTGCCTGCGACCACCTTCAAGCAGTTCATGGACCACGTGCGCGCGAATCCCGGCAAGCTCTCTTATGGATCGGCAGGCAGCGGAAGCGCGGCGCACCTCACCATGGAACTGCTCAAGTCGGAAGGCAAGATATTCCTCGTGCACATTCCTTATCGTGGATTCCCACAGGCGGTCACCGACATGCTCAGCGGGAGCATCCAGGCAATGTTCGCCATCGCGCCCGGAGTGTTGCCGCACATCAAGGCCGGTCGCATGAAAGGGCTCGCCGTTACGGCACTCAAGCGAACCGAGCAGGCGCCCGAGATCCCAAGCGTGGCCGAACTGGGCTACCCGCATCTCGAGTCGCTCGCCTGGATCGGAATGCTCGCGCCAGCGAAAACGCCCCAGGAGATCGTTGATCGTTTGGCTTCGGAGACAGTGCGGATCCTGCGCGATCCCGAGGCGAAGAAGACGCTTTCGAACCTGGGCTTCGACGTTGTCGCAAGCAGCGCCGCCGATTTCCGTAAGCTGCAGCACGCTGAGGTCGAAAAATGGGGCAAGGTGATTCGCGCTACCGGCGCGAAGCCCGACTGATTTTTTTATTGGCGAGGTTGCGTTAGCTCTTCTGCCTCGCTATAATCCTGCCCCTTACCCGGACGCGGGGTGGAGCAGTCTGGCAGCTCGTCGGGCTCATAACCCGAAGGTCGTAGGTTCAAATCCTGCCCCCGCAACCACTCCTGGTAAGAGTTTTCAGGACTGTAAGAAATTCCGGAAATTGTTTGACAGGATTCTCCGGACAGCCCTATAATCTTGGTCTTCGCTGGTTGCGGCGAATCAAGCAGCAAAAGCCCTGAGAAAGGGTCCGCAACCACAGCTCTTTAAAAATTTACAGCCGATAAGTGTGGGCGCTTGAGTCGACGGCACGGATGCCAAAGGCCCCGGGAGCAATCCAGGGAAACCGGAATCCGGCTTGAAGCAAAAGTGCTCACATAAAGTAACGAAGTTTCAACTCCGTTTACTTTGAGTGAGAAGTAATTGTAATGTTGGCGCGGCCCTTAAAAGCTGCGCCGGCGACCCAGCAGAAATGTTGGAACCAGAATTAAACTGAAGAGTTTGATCCTGGCTCAGATTGAACGCTGGCGGCATGCCTTACACATGCAAGTCGAACGGCAGCACGGGGGCAACCCTGGTGGCGAGTGGCGAACGGGT
>JANXRZ010000276.1 GCA_025352885.1 Pseudomonadota bacterium
CAGGTTTGAGCCTGGCCCCTTTTTGTCAGCTTCAAAGGCGCTTGGCGACTTCTTCGAGCATGACTTCGGTGGCGCCCCCGCCGATGGACTGGATGCGGGCATCGCGGGCCATGCGCTCGATGGCCGAATCCCGGATGTAGCCGAACCCGCCGTGGAACTGCAGGCAGTCGTACATCACTTCGTTCACGAGCTCGCCGCAGTAGGCCTTGACCATTGAAACTTCTTTTACGCAGTCGCGCCCCTGCGCATCGGCCCAGGCCGCGGAGTAGACGAGTTGCCGGCCGGCTTCGACCTTGGCCGCGAGCATCGAGAGGCGCTGGCGGATCGCCTGCTTGTCCCAGAGGACCGCACCGAACGCCTTGCGCTGCTTCACGTACTCGAGCGTGAGTTCCAGCGCCTTCGACGCTTCCCCCATCGCCATTGCGCCGAGCGCAATCCGCTCGTTCTGGAAATTCTTCATGATGGCGTAGAAGCCGCGCCCCTCCTCCCCGAGCAGGTTTTCAACCGGCACCCGGCAATTGTCGAATACCAATTCCGCCGTGTCGGACGAGCGCCAGCCCATCTTCTCGAGGGGCCGTGCAACGGACAACCCCGGCGTGCCCTTCTCGACGATGAACATCGAGATGCCTTTCGTGCCCGCGGCCGGATCCGTTTTCGCCGCGACGAAATACAAGTCCGCGTGCACGCCGTTGGTGATGTACATCTTGCTGCCGCTCAGCACCCACCCATCGCCGTCGCGCTTCGCCGTCGACCGGATGGACCTCACATCCGACCCAGCATCCGGCTCGGTCACCGCGACGGCGGTGATTTTTTCACCCGCGACGATGTACGGCATGTATTTGTCCAGTTGCGCCGCCGAGCCCGCATTCATCAGGTGAGGTGAAGCCATGTCGGTGTGCACGAGGACCGTCACCGCGAACCCGCCAAAGGACGAGCGCCCAAGCTCCTCGGCCAGCAGCGCCGTTCCCAGGACGTTCATTTCCGCGCCACCGTACTTTTCCGGATAGCGCAGCCCCAGGAACCCAAGCGCGCCCATCTTTCGCAGGACCTCCCGGGGCACGCACCCGGCCTCTTCCCATTGGCGGCCGGCTGGCGCGACCTCGTTCTCGATGAAACGCCGCAGCGTCTCCCCGAGCATTCGGTGGGACTCCTCGAACCACGGCGACACGGACGACTGTGTATTCATGAATCGCATTATGGAGCAGGCCCGCGGGAGGATTCGATACAATCCCCTGAAGGAGTCCTACAGGAGAAAGCCATGCAATACGACCTTTTGCTGCGCGGCGGACGCGTCATCGACCCGGCGCAGAATCTCGACGGCGCCTACGACGTGGCCATCAAGGACGGCAGGATCGCCGCCGTCACGCCCAATATCGTGCCGTCGTCGGCGAAGGAAGTCGTCGACGTCTCGGGCAAGATCGTACTCCCGGGCCTCATCGACACCCATGCGCACGTTTTCCAGTACGTCACCGGCCGGTTCGGGCTCGATGCCGACCTGTGCGGCGTGCACTCGGGCGTCACCACGCTGATCGACCAAGGCGGGCCTTCCTGCATGACGATGCCGGCGTTTCGCGAATTCGTGGTCAACGCCAAGCACAGCCGCGTCGTGGCGTTCGAATCGGCCTATCTGGTGGGTGGGATGGAAGGCCATTACTACCCTTCCCTGTACAAGCCGGATTGCCTCGACGTCGATGCAACAGTCGCAAGCGCCAAGGCCAACCGCGACATCGTCAAGGGCTTCAAGGCGCACGCCGAAATCGGCGGCATGTCGCGCTGGGGCATCGAAGTCATGCGCCTGTCGGCCGAGATCGGCAGGCAGGCGAACCTTCCGGTCTACATCCATTTCGGCCAGCTGTGGCCGGCGCCCGACGGCACGCCGGGCATAGACCCGGACACGATCCTGCCCGAGGTGGTCAAGCTCCTGAAGCCGGGCGACATCCTTGCGCACCCCTTCTCGCGCCATCCGGGCAGCTTCGTGGACCGCAACGGCAAGGTCCATCCTGTGGCGAAGGAAGCGATCGCGAACGGCATCAAGGTCGACGTCGGCCATGGCTCGCATTTCAGCTTCAAGATGGCGAAGATCGCGCTCGACGCCGGCATCATGCCGGACACGCTCGGCGCCGACATGCACGGCTACAACACCACGGTCCCGAAGCCCGCGGGCACCCCGGACCAGCATTCGGACCAGGAGCACATGTTCTTCGGCTCCACACGCTTCTCGCTTGTGTCGGCGATGACCGCGATGCTGGCCTGCGGGCTCAAGCTCGAGCAGGTCGTCCCGATGGTCACCTCGAACTGCGCAAAGATGGCCGGCATGGAAGACACGATCGGCACACTGAAGCCTGGCCGCGAAGCCGATGTTTCGGTGCTGAACGATGCGCGCGGCCGCTGGGTGCTGCAGGACAACGAGAAGACGCAGGTCGTGACCGATCGCATGCTCACGCCGGCGTTCTGCCTGCGCGCGGGCAAGCGATTCAATGCGGATGCCTCGATCCTGCCCATAGCGCAGGCAGCTTAGTGCCGGACAAGGCCCCCAAAGTGAGCGCCTTAGGCGTCGGGGCCTCGCTTCTTCGCAAGGAAGACGATCGCTATCTTCGCGGCCTGGGAGAGTTCGTCGGCGACATCCGCCGCCCCGGCATGCTCGAAGTGGCCTTCGCCCGCTCGCCTATCGCGCATGGCCGCATCCTGCGGATCCACAAGCCGGCGGGCTTCGAGGCGAGCGTCTTCACGATGCAGGACCTCGAAGGCGTAAAGCCGATCAGGGCGGTTTCCAGTCTCAAGGGGTTCAAGGCCTCGAACCTCTGGCCCCTGGCCAAGGATAAGGTACGGCACGCGGGCGAATCTTTCGCGATGTGCGTCGGACGCACGCGAGCCGAAGCGGAAGACCTTGCGGCCGCCGTTGTCGCCGAATTCGAAGAGCTGCCGGCCGTGGTCGACATGGTCAAGGCGCGCACCGACTCGTCGGCGCTTGTGCACGAAGAGTGGGGCGACAACGTCTTCCTCGAAACATTTGTCGACGCCGATTTCTCGCAAGTCAAGATGACCGCAGCGATCAAGATTCGCAGGCATATCCGCACGGCCCGCCAGTCCATGGCGCCGCTGGAGGGCCGTGGCGTGTTGTGCGAATGGAATACCCGCCTCGGCCAGCTCGAGATGTACAGTTCGGCGCAGATGCCGCATATCAATCGCGCCGGCCTCTCCGAATGCCTTGGGCTCGACCAGGGCGCCATCCGAGTGATAGCGCCGGATGTCGGCGGCGGCTTCGGCTACAAGGGCATCCTGCTGCCGGAAGAAATCTGCCTCGGATGGCTTACGCGGAAAATCGGCAAGCCCGTGCGCTGGATCGAAGATCGCAGGGAGCAGCTCGTGGCCAACACGAATTGCCGCGAGCATGACTACGACATCACCGTCTTCGCTCACGCCGATGGGCGCTTGATTGGCGTCGATTGCGATGCGACGGTCGACTCGGGCGCGTATTCGCTCTACCCGTTCTCCGCCTGCCTCGAAGCCGCGCAGGTCGGATCGATATTGCCGGGCCCGTACAAGATGGAGCGCTATCGCTGCCGCACGTGGTCCGCGGCGACGAACAAGCCCGGCATCCTTCCGTATCGCGGCGTGGCGCGCACGGGCGTGTGCTTCGCGATGGAGCTCATGGTCGATGCGGTGGCCCGCGCCGCCGGCCGCGAACCCTACGAAGTGCGGCTGGCGAACCTCGTGCAAGCAGAGGACATGCCGTACAACAACATCACCAACAAGCACTTCGACTCGGGGGATTACCCGGAGGCGGTGCGCAAAGCCGTCGGCGCGCTGGATGTGGCGAAATGGCGCGAGCGCCAGAAGAAGGGCGAGCCCGACGGCCGCCGGATCGGCGTCGGCGTTTCGGTCTACTGCGAGCAAGGCGCGCACGGCACCTCCGTGTATTACGGCTGGGGCATCCCGATGGTGCCGGGTCACGAGCAGTGCTTCGCCCGCCTGTCGCCCGACGGCATGCTCGAGCTGCGCATCGGCGCGCAGTCGCACGGCCAGAGCCTCGAGACGACCCTCGCCCAGGTAGCCAACGAAATCCTCGGCATCGATCCGGCGAATGTCCGCCTGATTCACGGCGACACTGCGCTCACGCCCTACTCGACCGGCACGTGGGGCTCGCGCTGCATGGTGATGTCCGGCGGCGCCGTCGCCGCGGCATCCAAGGAAATCGGCAAGCGCGTGAAGCAGATCGCAAGCAAGCTCCTCGAAGTGTCCGTCGTGGACCTCGTGCTCGAAGACGGCAAGGTCCGCGTTGCAGGAACCGACAAGGAACTGACGCTGGCTCAAGTGGCGCACGTCTGGTACCGGGCACCGCAATTGCTGCCGGCGGACGTGGATCCCGGCGGCCTTGAAGCGACTGCTGGCTACAAGGCCAAGGTCGACACCGGCACCTTCAGCTACGCGTGTCATGCCGTGGCCGTCGCCGTCGATCCGGGCACGGGGCACACCGAGATCCTCGATTACGTGATCGCTGAAGACGGCGGCACGCTCGTGAATCCCATGGTGGTCGACGGGCAGATCTGCGGCGGCACCGCGCAAGGCATCGGCACCGCACTGTATGAGGAGATGGCCTACGACCGCGACGGGCAGCCGCTCGCCTCCACCCTGGCCGATTACATCCTGCCCGGCCCGACCGAGGTGCCCGCCCCGCGCATCCTGCACATGGAAACGCCGTCGCCTTATACCGAGTTCGGCCAGAAAGGCATCGGCGAGGGCGGCGCGATCGCGCCACCGGCTGCGATCGTGAACGCCATCAACGATGCATTGAAGGATCTTGGCGTTGAGATTACCGAAAGCCCTGCAAGCCCCCGCCGCGTGCTTGCGGCCATCCTCGCGGCCGAAGCGCGCGTGGCGGCCTAGGACGGTTGCCGGGCCGCGCGCCACGCAAGTCGGCGGCGAAAGTCCAGCGCAAGCAGCGGCAGGCTGGCCGCCGACACCAGGAAGATCATCGTCGTCCCGAACGCGTCGACCACCCGGCTGCCTGCCCACACGCCGAACGATTGCCCTGAGAACAGCACGAACGCGAACAAGGCGATTGCCGCGCCGCGCGACTTCGGCGCCATCTGAGTGGCCTGCACCTGCAGCGTGTTATGCAGCATGTACAGCCCGGCCCCCATGGCCAGCAGGCACGCCAGCGCCCAGGTGACCGAGGGCGCGAAGGCAAGGCCCAGGTATCCCGCCCCTACCGTAAGGCCGCCCGCGAGGGCCAGGCCGCGTTCGCCCAGGCGCGTCACCAGCCTCCGTGAAACGGCCGCATACATGATCCCGCCCACCGCATAGGCGACGACCGCGCTGCCGCTGACGCCCAGACCCGCCCCAAGCTGTTTATGCAGGTGAAGGGCCACGAACGACATCGAGCCGAAGAACAGCGCGCCCTCGAGGAAGACCATGGTCAACATCGCGCGCACCCAGGGATCCGGCAGCAGGCCGGCCATGCGCCGGAAACCGTCCATGATGGAACTGGGCGCGACCTTGGGATCCCGCTGGGTCGCCGGGTTGCTGCGCAGTTCCATCCACAACAACGTCGTGACGACCGCGTACACGGCGGTGAGGACGTAAAAGAGCGAACGCCATCCATAGTGCTCGCCGAGAAAGCCGCCTAGCGCGGTGCCTGTGCCAACGCCCACCATCTGCCCGATCAGGAAACGCGCGAGCACGGGCTGGCGTACCGCGTACGGGACCACATCGCCGAGCCACGCCATCGCAAGGGGAATGGCGGCCCCGACCGTCGCACCGGCCGCGAAGCGCGCCACGACGAGCCATCCCAGCGAAGGGGCAAGCGCACAGGCCAGTGTCCCGAATGTCGAAATCACCGAGGTGATGAACACCAGCCGGTACTTGCCGACCTTGTCGCCTATCGGGCCGTGCACGAGTTGCAGGAGCCCATAGGCAACCGAAAACGCAGTGATGACGGCCGCTGCGCCGCCGGGTGTCGTGCCGAACTCCGCGGCCAGCAGAGGCAACAGCGCATCGGTGCCGCGAAGGCTGGCGGAACTTGCGAAGGCGGCAAACGAGAGGATCGCTACTGCGCGATTGGGAACCGGGCTGCTCATGGGAGCGTATGGCTCAGCCGATGTCACCCTTGAGTCGGGGGAATCGACGGGAAAGTCGTGTCGAACAGAGCTACGTGCGCGGCGACGACGCGCCAGCCTTCGGACGTGCGCAGCCACGTCTGCATCTGGCGGCCGAAACGGCCGGAGCTGTTGCGCCGGTATTCGCAACTCGCGGTCGCAAAGTCCGTCCCGTACGTGGTGATGACGACGCGCAGCAGCGTGCGCGCAATGTCCACCGGGCTGCGGGCCGCGCGCACCCCGGAGATCGCCTCGTG
>JANXRZ010000072.1 GCA_025352885.1 Pseudomonadota bacterium
ATTCGTCATGCGCGCCTTGATCAGCTGGAAGTGCTGCTCGACCTCGAATTCGATGCGGTCCGCGCCGATCGTGCTCGTCCACTTGCCGCCCGCGTTGCCCGGCACGATCCAGAGGAACACCTGGCTGATGCCCACCGGCGCGACCGGCTTGTCGGGCACGCGGATCGACGTCCATTCGTCCGGCGGCCAGTCTCCCAAGTCGTAGTCATGCGCAACGATGCGCGTTCCCGGCTTGAGCTCCTTGAGCAGCTTCGGTCGCAGTTGCAGGGCCACGTTCGGCAACAGGTAAAACGCCACGACGCTTGCGCGTGACAGGTCGGTGTCGAACAAGTCTTTCACCTCGAACGCGACCTTGCCGGCAACGCCCTCCTGGACCGCATTCTTGCGCGCAAGCTCGACGAGCGGTGGATCGAGATCCACGCCGAGGCCCCGCGTGCCATAGCGCTTTGCTGCGGCAATCGGGATGCGGCCATCGCCGGAACCGAGATCGATGAGGAAGTCGTCGGGGCCCACGTCGGCCATGCGCAGCATGCGATGGACGACCTCATCGCCGCTGATCACGAACGGCGTGAAATTGTCATCCTGTGCAACGGCGGGACAAACGACGAAGAACGAACCGGCGGCAAGTGACACGGCGGCCGCCGCGCGCCTGAGGGAAGTGAAGAGCATGGCGGGCGCCATGATAGCCGAGGCCATGCGGCCCGGCAGGAGCATTTCGACCAGTGCCTTGCCAATGCCAGTAGCGTTCTCCGCTACGCTTCCTGCGACGCGCCGCTATCCGGGTAGGCCCAGCAGGCCTGCGGCGGCAGGGACACATCGATCTCGCTGCCGATCTGGTGCCGGGTAGCCGTCCCCAGTTCGAGTCCTTCCAGCCGCTGGCCGAAGAGTTCCAGGTCGTACACGGTCTGCGTGCCGAGATAGCGGCAGTCGAGCACTCGAGCCCGATAGCCGTTCACAGCGTCGCACCGCCCCAGCGCAATGCTTTCGGGCCGGAGCGCGATTCGCACCGGCTCGCCCGCCACGAGCGGCTGCATCGGAGAAACCTGCATGGCCTGCCCTGCGAGATCCACCCTCTGGTCCCCGATGAAGCGGCCGGCGATCTCGTTCGAGGCGCCCGTGAAATTGGCCACGAAAAGCGTCGCCGGGCGGTTGTAGATCTCGTTCGGCGAAGCCATCTGCAGGAGCTTGCCGTCCTTCATTACCCCCACACGATCGCCCAGCACCACGGCCTCGGCCTGGTCGTGCGTCACATACAGCGCCGTCATCCCCGTGCGCTTGAGGATGCGCCGCAATTCGTCCCGCAGTCGAAGCCGCAGCTTTGCATCCAGGTTCGAAAGCGGCTCGTCCAGCAAGAGGAGTTGCGGGTGATAGACGAGGCTGCGCGCCAGGGCGACCCGCTGCATCTGGCCGCCGGACAGAGAAACGACCGGGCGATCGATATAGTCGGACAGGCCCACCAGCTCGAGCGTTTCGGCCACCTTGCGATTGGCGTCCGCACTCGTGCCCGGGCGGTGCTTGAGCGGATACATCACGTTCTGGCGCACGCTCATGTGAGGCCACACCGCATACGACTGGAAGACCATGCCGATGTCCCGCCGGCGCGGGGGCACCATGACGCCATCCGCAGGCGAGGAGACCACCCGTCCCCCGATATGGATGGACCCTGCGGTCGGGTGTTCGAGTCCCGCGACGCAGCGCAGCGTCGTCGTCTTGCCGCAGCCCGAGGGCCCGAGCAAAACGACGATTTCCCCAGCGGGCACCGAGAAGCTGACGCCGTCGACTGCCGGACGCCCGGTCGAGAAGCGCTTCTCGAGCGCCCGGACTTCGAGGCTGAGGGGCGCCAGGGCGCCCGCCGGTGCGGTCTTCACTGGCGGTAGTTGTAGGTCTTGTTCCATTCCTCGACCCAAGACGCGTGAAGCTTCACGTACTCGTCGAATTTCGGGAACCAGATCTTCACCGTCTTCGGGTCGAACCCTTCGGGGTACACCGGCGGATTCTTGAGCGAAGTAAGGTTTCCGAGTTCCTTGATCATGAACGTCTGGCCTTCGACCGAAAGGTTCCAGTTGAGGAAGAGCTTGGCCGCGTTCGGGCTCTTTGCGGTTTTCGGCACGCCGCTCGCATAGGGATTAACCGGAGCGCCCTCGGGCGGGAAGAAGATCTTCACCGGCGCGCCCTCCTTCATTTTGGTGTAGACAATGTTGTAGAGCAGCGGCGCAATCGAGATCTCGCCGCGCACGAGGGAATCCGAAGTCGGCGCGCCGGAAGGAAATAGAACCGGCGTAGTTGCGGCCTGCTTTTTCCAGTAGTCCTCGCCCAGGACCTGCCGCTCGAACATGATGCGCGTCCAGGTCGTCCCGCCCGAAGCGGCGATCACCTGCCCGATCTGCTTGTTTGCGTACTCCGGCTTCGTGAGGTCCATCCAGGTCTTGGGCGGATTCTTGACGAGCGCCGTGTTGTAGGCGATCGACCAGGCGATCGTCGCGCGGGGCCAGAGTTTGGGCGAGATCAGGGCATCGGTCCGGTAATCGGCTGCATTTGGCGGCGCGTAGTCCTGGAAGAGGTCCACGAGCCCGATCATCAATGCCCGGTCGGAGTGGTCGATGACGTCCGCCGCAAGCTTGCCGGCCGCCGCTTCAGTCTTCACGCGCGTGATCAGCTGCCCGCCGGGGGCGCGAACCATTTCCACCTTGATTTCGGGAAAGCGCTTGTTGAACGCCTTGATCACCTCCTGCTCTACCTCGGCGAAGTTCGCTGTGTAGTAAACAAGCCGTCCCTCCTTCTTTGCCGCCGCAATGAGTTCCGGCGAGCCGAAGTTCTGCGCGGCTGCCGGAAGCGCGAAAGCCAGCGTCGCCAGAGCGGCCGTTGCCATCCTGATGCCCGTCATCATGAGACCTCCTTTTATGCACTGCGTTTACCCGGCGCGGCCGACGCTGGTTTGCGTGGCCGCGCTGGAAAGCCGGTTGGAGAAGCCTATCAACACCGCAAGCAACAACGTCTGCACGAGGCTGAATGCAGCCGTCTTGCCGATGTTGCCGCCTTCGTAATAGTCGAGCAGGAGTACTGCCATCACCATGGTGTCGCTGCTATAGAGGAAAAGCGACGAGCCGAGTTCCCGGATCGAAAGCACGAACAGGAGCGTCATCGAAGCGATCACGCCGGGCCGTGCGAGCGGCAGCACGATGCTCTTCAGTGTCCCAAGTAAACCGCGACCGCAGATCCATGATGCTTCCTCGAGTTCCCGGTGGATCTGCATGAAGGAGGTGGAGAGCGCCTTGACCGTGTCGGGCATGAACCGCGCCACAAAGGCGAGCGCCAGGATCCAGATGGTCCCGTACAGCCCGCCGGGGATGCCGATCCAGGCCCATAGGTAAGCCACCCCGATGACGAGGCCCGGCACGGCTACTGGAAGCGTGGCGAGCAGGTCGATCGCGCTGCGCCCGGCCACCTGCGTGCGATGCACCGTGTAGCCGATCGCGAACGCCAGCGCGCCGCCGACTACGGCCGTGAGCGCGCCGACTTTCATCGTGTTCCACATCGAGCGCAGCGTGAGCGGGTTGTCGAAGATGCTGTAGAAGTGGACGAGCGAGTAGTGGCGCGCCTCGAACAGGCTTTCTATCGAGGGAATGAACATGAACTTGCGGAAAGCGGCCACGCATAAAGCAAGCGTCGGCAGGATGACCACGATCGCCAGGTAAAGAACAGCCAGGCCGAGCGTGAACCAGCGCCACGGGCCGAGGTCCAGGCTGCGCGGACGGAAGGCCTTGCCCGCTACCGTCGCGTAGCTGCGTCCCGAGAGCACTTTCTGCTGCAGCCAAACAAGCACAGCGGTGACCGCCATAAGGATGATCGCGACGGCGGCCGCGGTGTTGTAAAGCGGCGGGCTCCAAGCCGTCAGCTTGAAGATGTAGGTGGTGAGGACGGCAAGATCCGCCTGGTTGGCGAGCACTGCCGGCACCCCATAAATGCCGAGCATCACCACGAAAGACAAAAGCATGCTCGAGATGATTGCCGGCGCGATCAGGGGAAACGTCACGCTGAACAGAGTCGAGAACGCGCTCGCGCCCGAGACTTCCGACGCCTCTTCGAGGCTCGGGTCCATGTTGCGCAGAGCGGATGCGGTGAACATGTAAACGTATGGCGCGTAGTAGATCCCGAACACGAGGATCAACCCGGTCATCGAGTACAGGTCGATCCGCAGGTTGAGGCCGAGCGCACGGAACATCGTGTTCAAGAGGCCCGTTTTGGGCGAGCCGAGGATCGACCATGCGACCCCCGCAACCAGCGGCGGAACGAACAGCGGAATCATGCAGCCTGCGGCAATGAACCCGCGGAACGGCGTATTGGTGCGCACCACGATCCACGAAAACGCCAGGCCAATGACGACGGCAAGCACCGTTCCGCCCGCGCAGGCAATGAGCGCGTTGTAAATCGCTGAATGAACGTTAGGGTTGGTGAGGACAGTGATGAAGTTCTGCGGCGAGAGCTGCAGTGCGCCAAAACCGTCGACTACGGGATTGCCTTCGGTGAGCGCGCCGATGAGCAGCATCAGCATCGGGTAGGCAACCAGGAAGGCGAGGACGGCCACCAGCGCGAGCACCCACGCGCGCACTGCGACCCGCCGGCCGCGCTCGCTGCCAGGCTCGATCGCCGCCCTGTCCTGCATGGCTGCGACTGCTTCCATCCGTGTCTCCACCCGAACTGCTTATAGTTTGCGAGACCGTACCACAGGCTCGGGGGAACAGGCTTAACGCATTATTGCTTGTCTGCGTCCGCGGCCTTTTCGTTCGATTGCTGCACCTGCTGCATCGACTCGCCGATTTTCTTCTCCGCCTCCTGCATTGTCTTGCGCCCCGCCTCGAGTTCCTTCTGCTTGAGCGCCGCGGCCGTTGCCGCGGTGCTCACGGATTCGACACCGCAGCCGGCGAGCAGCCAGCCGATGCACGCAATCACTGCGATCGTTTTCATAGCCAATCCTCCCCTGTTCACGCGGGCAGGATAGCAGGGGGATCGGCTAAAATGCCGACCCTCCGCCCCCGTAGCTCAGTGGATAGAGCGACCCCCTCCTAAGGGGTAGGTCACACGTTCGATTCGTGTCGGGGGCGCCAGGCTAGATTACAACGGCTTGATCCCGGCCCTTTTCACCACTGGCGCGTACTTCTTCAGCGCATCACGCACGGCGACGGCAAGTTCCTCCGGCGTCGAAGTGGCGCTCTCCATGCCCATGGCCGTGACCTTGTCTGCAATACCGGGTTTTCGCATGGTGGCCACGATCGCGTGGTTCAGTGTCTGCACGATCGCCGACGGCGTCCCGGCCGGCGCCAAAATGCCGTACCAGCTGCGGGCCGTCTCCATCTCGGGGTAGCCGAGGTCGCGCATCGTCGCCACTTCGGGCATGGCCACGAGACGATTGGGCCCGATAACCGCGAGTGCCTTGAGCTTGCCGCTTCGAATATGCGGCAGGCTCGTTGCCGAGTCGAACATGTAGTCGACCTGCCCAGCGAGCAACGCCGTCATGGACGGCGCAATGCCGTTGTAGCTCACGTGCGTCGACTGCGTCCCCGATTGTTCGGAAAACAGCACGCCGGCCAAGTGCGAAAGCGATCCGTTGCCAGCCGAACCGTAGTTGAACTTGCCGGGGTTCGCCTTGAGCAAGGCGACGAACGCCTGCAGGGTCGAAACGTTCAATTGCGGGTGCACCACGAGGATGTTGTTCTGGCGCGCGGGAATCGTGATCGGCGTGAAACTCTCAGGGTCGAACGGGAGGTTCGGATAGATCCACGGATTGACTGTGAGCGTGCTGGAAGCCGTCATGAGCAGAGTATGACCATCTGCGTTTGCGCGGGACACCTGTTCGGCGGCAATGTTGCCGCCCGCCCCGCCCCGATTCAGCACAATCACTGGGCGACCGAGGGTCTTGTCGATGTCATTGGCGATCAGGCGCGCAACCGCATCGATCGAACCGCCTGCGGGCGTCGTGACGACGAGCGTCACCGGCATGGTGGGATACGGTTGCGCCCAGCCCGCTGAAGACAGCGCGAGCGGAATAAGAAGGAGGCAAAAGATTCCGTGCGATCGAAAATCCAAAGGAATTTCCTGGGAGGCGGAGCAACGGACTATCTTTTCGGCGAGCCGCCCTGTCAAGGCAGGTTCGCCAGCCGCTTCGGCGCGCTACGCGTCGCCTGGAATCTAACGTCCCCGATTACATGCAGCGAAGGTTTCCGCGGCCTTCGAAATTGAAAGGCCTGGTGCAATCGACTTCGACGATCCGGCGGGACGGATCCATTGGCGGTGGCGTCGTCGTGCGCACGTGAGCCACATAAGGCGAGTTGCGATTGGAGCGGGCCACCTCGGGCGCCGTTCCGCGAGCGCCGGCCACGCCGCCCCCCGTACCTCCGCTTCCGCCGGTCCCTTCAAGGCCGCTGGGGACACGCTGAACGGTTTGGGCGCTCGCCGGCGTTATGGCGATCGAGCCAAGCGCAGCGAAAGCGAAAGAGGCTGCCAATGCAGTCCGGGCGAGATTGCGCATTAAGGGCTCCTGTTGTGGGAGGAGACTAAGCCCGGGCCGTTACGCCTTCAGTGCGCTATCGAACACTGCCCGGTGCGGGCACCGGACTGCCTTCGGCCTTCTTCTTCAACGATTCCAACACCCGCACGCCGGGATGCCCGTCTTCCGCCAACCCCGCCGAAGCTTGATAGGCCTTGATTGCGCTTCGAGTCCGCGGTCCGATGGCGCCATCCGGCGCGCCGACGTCGAAGCCCTGCTGGGCGAGGCGCGCTTGCAGTTCCCGGCGCTGCGCCCGCGAAAGGCCAGGGTCATCGGTCGGCCAGCCAGTTTTGAAAGGTCCCGCCCCACGCAGCCGATCGGAAAGGTGCGCAATGGCAAGCGCGTAGGACTCGGCGGCGTTGTACGAGTAAATCGAGTTGAAGTTGCTGAAGACGAGGAACGCCGGACCGTTCGGCCCGGCCGGCAGGAGGAGCGCTGCAGTGCCTGTGCCCGACAGCGGTTGCCCATCGAGAGCCTGCACGCCGTGCTTCGCCCATTGCGCGAGAGCTTGCCTGTTGCTTCGGCCTGAGAGGCCCGAGTACCCAGCCGGGAGGCGAACTTCGTAACCCCACGGCTGGCCGGTCTTCCACCCGGCCTTGGCAAGGTAGTTCGCAGTCGACCCAAGCGCGTCGGGGATCGAACCTACGATGTCCCGCTTGCCATCGCCGTCGAAATCTACCGCCAATCGCTGGAACGTCGTCGGCATGAATTGCGTATGGCCGAAGGCGCCGGCCCACGATCCCTTCAAAGCCTCCAACTGCATGTCGCCGTCCTGGATAATGCGCAGCGTTGCCATCAGCTCGTCGCGGAAGAATTTCGCGCGACGATTCGAGCACGCGCCCGTTGACAGTGAACGCACCAGCGGGCGACCGCCTACGAGCTTGCCGTAATCGGACTCCACGCCCCATACAGCCACGATCACGTTGCGATCGACGCCGTATTTCGCCTCGGCCGCGGCGAGCACGGCCTCCCATTCCGCAATTTTTGCGCGCCCCTCCGCAATGCGCTGGTCGTCGACTAGCACGGCGAGGTAGTCCCAGATCGGCGTCTTGAATTCCGGCTGCGTGTCCATCGCCTCGATGACAGTCGGATCGGCCTCGACCCCTTTGAGCGCCGCGTCGAAGGTCTGCGTCGTGATGCCGCGATTGAGTGCCTCTGCCCGAAGCCCGGCCACGCAAGCGCGAAAATCCACAGGCTGCGCATTTGCTACGCAGGCATGCACAAGCAATACGGCGACGAGCAGGAATGGGATTCGGTTGTTCAATTTGGCATAGGCGGCCGCAAACCGTCACCATGAACTCTCCCCGCCCCGAGGGATGTCGGAATAACGTCCTGCGGGCGTAGGAAAAGCCTGACCAGAGGTCGCTGCGAACCAAGGGCCGACAGCGTCTGCGCCGCGGTGTCCAATAAGGACCGAAGAGTACGAGAGGGGTAGCCATGACTCGAATCGCCGACAACGGTCCAGGCCCAGCGCACCCGACCCACCCGATTCCGCCTGTCAACGACCCCGGCGGGACGGCACCGATCCCGCCCACGCAGCCGCCCGACCAGAATCATCCTGTCCCGCCCCCGATTAATGAGCCGCCACCCGACGCCAATCCACCGAGGACGGTGTCCGCCTGAATCACTAACGGTTCTGCCCAGAAGAAGGAGATCACCATGAAGACCAGCGCTCGACCCCCTCTTTCGATCCTTGTCCTCACCATGGCTGCACTTGCCGCAACCGGCTTCCAGGCGGCCGGTCCCTCCCTTTCGGATGCTCAGGCGCGCTACCAACGGGACCGCGCTGCCTGCATGAGCGGCCAGTCCAACCAGGAACGCGCCACCTGCCTGCGGGAAGCAGGTGCGGCACTCGCCGAAGCACGCCGCAACGGGCTCACCGACACGTCCGATTCCCAATATGTCCGGAACCGAATGGAGCGCTGCGTTCCCCTGCCCCCGACTGACCAGGAAGATTGCGTGCGCCGCATGAACGGCGAAGGCATCGTTCGTGGGAGCGTGGAAGAAGGCGGCATCTATCGCGAATTGTCGCGCACGGTGCCGCTCAGCCGGATAAACAACTAAGACGCCTTATTCTTCGAGCGTTTAGCGGCTTCGGCCGCGAGCGTTCCGAGAAGCTTGTCGAGGTTCGCCTTCAGTTCGTCGAATCCGGCGGTTTTGCGGAACGTCTTCGTGTCCATGAAAAGCTTCTTGTTGATCTCGACCATGATGCTTTCGATGCCCTTGCCGGGCGCGCCGTGCCGCCGGTTCAGTTCGTTGCCCTCGTAGGGCGTATTGATCGTCACGCTATACCCGAGCTTCTTGATCTCGGCGGCAACGTAATCCACAAACTCCTTGCTCGAGGTCGTGTACTGGATGTTGCCAAGGCAAAAGTCGGCACGCGGTTGGCCGGCATCTGCGTGGGTGGGGGCGCCGATCGCTGACATGCAATGGCAGGAGAGTTGCCACACGAGCCCTTGCTTCGCATAAGTGTCGTCGATGACGCGCTTGAGCTCCCGGTGATAGGGGTGGTAGTAAACGTCGAAGCGCTCCTGGATCTCGGTGACGGTGAGCTTCTTTTCCTGCATGGGCTCGCCATACCGTGATTTCGTCTTGATGAGGCCCAAGCCCCGGATCGCGACCGGACTGGGATTCAACGGCGTCGGCCACTTGCCCTCAATGACCGCCGGATCGAGGTCATCTTCCTTGCGGTTCACGTCCATGAACGTGTTCGGGAAGCAGCAATAGAGCATCGTACCGCCCACCTCGGGCGCCGCGGCCAAGAGGTCTTCGACGTACATCGAAACGTTGTCATGCAGGACGGTAAACGGCAGCGGCGAGCGGAACTCCTTGGGATAGACCCGGCCGCTGCGCGAAACATCGACCACCAACGGGACCGGGGCGCCTTGCGGATCATGGCGCACGAAAATCCCTGACTGAAGGAAAGCCATTGTGGCTCCTGGAAAGGTATTAAAAGGACCGAAAGGGTCAGACGAGCATGTCCAGCGTGAGGCCCGCCTTGCGCAGGAGGCTTGTCATCAGCATGCGCTCGAGCTTGCCCTTTGGCTCGAAGTTGGCGGCATCGAAAGTACTTTGCCGCCGCACTTCATCTGACAGGATGCGATTGGGTCCCGGGATCGCATCGCCGGCGCATTGCACTTCGCACGCGCGTTGCAGGTGCCACATCAGGCGGAACGCAGCCGGGATGTCCCGCTCGCACACGAGCAGGCCATGGTTGCGCAGGATCAGCACGTCTTTGTCGCCCAGGCTCTTGACCAGGCGCGGCTGCTCGTCGGTGCGCACGCTGATGCCTTCGAAGTCATGGTAGGCAACGCGCCCGAAGAGCATTGCGCCGTAGAAGTCGTCATGCCTGAGCCCGCCTTCCTTCATGGCCACTGCGATCCCCGCCGTCGTATGCGTGTGCATGATGCAATGCGCGTCGTCGCGCACGGCATGGATCGCGCCGTGGATGATGAAGCCGGCCTTGTTGACGTGATGGGGCGTCGGATCGATCGGCGTGCCGTCCAGCCCCACCTTGATCAGGTTGCTGGCTGTGACCTCGTTGTAATTGAGCCCGAACGGATTGATGAGGTAGTGCCGGTCGGGGCCCGGCAGCCGCATCGTGATGTGGTTGTAGATGAGTTCGGTCCAGCCCATGTGGTCGAAGATGCGGTAGCACGCCGCCAGCTCCAGGCGCAGCCGCCACTCTTCCGAGGCCATCCCGTCGGGCCGCTGGGCGATCAACGATTCATTCAGGTCCATTGCTGTTCTCCGTTGGCGCGCTCAGGCAGGAAAGTCGACGAAAGGCACGTCGCTGTCGCGCCCGATCTTTTCCATGAGCGCCACCTCCCAGTCGAGGTAGTCGCGCATTGCCTGTTCCACCTGGCTCTTGCCGTCGTAAGGCTTGTAATACACATCGTCGTTAGGCTCCCACAGCGCGGTGTCCCCGGTCTCCAAGGGAAATCCCGAGGCCTGCCAGGCTAACGTTCCGCCGGCCAGCACCTTGACTGGAATTTGTGTGAGGCCTTTGAGGTCGGCCGCCGCATACCGCGCGAACACCCCGTCAGGCGAGGTGCATACGATCACGCCGTGTTTTGCAAGCTTCTCGCGACGCTCAGCCATGCGTGCGCGGATGGCGAAGGCGGCACCCGGCACATGGCCCTTGCGATACTCGAGGCTCGTGCCGAAGTCGAGCACTTGCACTTCGGACGAGGGCACTTCGGACAAGGCCTTGAGCGCCTGGGGCGTCACCTCCTCCACCTGCGGCGCTTCTTCGATCACGTAGACCTCGGGCCAGCCCATCTGCACCAGCCAGGATGCCGTCATCACCGCGCGCACGCCTTCAGAGTCGACGAGCGCCACGCGCGCATTGCGCGTCGCCATGAAACTGTCGGTCGCCTGCACGAGTTGCCCGCCGGGCGCGCTCACCGCGCCATGCAGGTGCCCTTGCGCATATTCCTCAGGCGAGCGGACGTCGAACACATAGAGCGTGCGGTCATGCTGCGCGACGAGCTTGGAGAGGGCTGCGCGGTCGAGCTTGCGGATCCCGAATCGCTTTGCCACATCGGCCGCGAGCGCCCGCGCCTTCGCGAGCGCTTCCGGTCCCGGTGCAGGCGCATGCCTGTGATTGCCTCTCTCGAGCGCGAATCCGGCAAGGTGCCAGCCCATCGTGCCATTTTTGAGCGCGACGACCTTGTTCGGCAGCTTCGCGTTGATCAGCGATTGCGCGCCGATGATCGAGCGAGTGCGTCCGGCGCAGTTCACGACGACCAGTGTCTCGGGCTTTGGGGCGAGTTCCGGAACGCGATAGACCAGTTCCGCGCCCGGGCAATCGAGCGCCCCGGGGATGTTCATGACTTCGTATTCGGCCATCGGACGCGAGTCGACCACGATGAGATCTTCGCCGGCGTCGAGCTTTGCCTTGAGTTCGCCCGCAGTGATCCTCGGCGTGCCGTCCCGATGCTCGACATATTCGCCGAACGCCTTGCTCGGCACGAACACGCCCGAGTAGAGCTCGTATCCCGCGCCGCCCCAGGCTGCCAGGCCGCCGGCCAGCACGTGGACGTCGCGGTATCCGAATCGCCGCAGCACCGCGGCCGCGCGCTGCGCAATTTTCTCGTCGTCATCCGTGAGGACGATTCGCGTCCCGATCCGGGGCACCATTTTCCCGATCAGCGTCTCGATGTGGGACAGCGGGCACGAGGCCGCGAGGAACAGGTGGCTCTTCGAGTAGGTGCCCTCCTCCCGCGGATCCAGGATCGCGAGCTCACCGCGCGCTGCGATCAGCGCCTTGAGCTCCGTCGGCGTCATGCGGGGCGCAAACACTTCGGGCTTCGACATGAAGCGCTTGAAGGGGCCGCCGATAGTCGCACCGAAAAACACGCGATCCGGCAAATCCTCGAGCGTCTTGCCGTACAGGTGAAGGTGGAGCGACTCCTTGCCATTGACGACTTCGATGGTGTGGAAGTCGTCCGGCAGGAAGGAGCAGGCATTGCCCTTCACGACCGTTAATTCACCGGTCTTCGCCAGGCGCCCCTCGCCTTCCACCTTGCGGTCGTCCACTCGGTCGTAGAACACGTTGTGCTCGTCGCCATAGACTCCAGCGATGCAGGCCCAGGTCGTATGGTTGTGCGGCGGCTGAGCCTTGCCGGGGGCGCCGGCCGAGCCGTAGAGCGCGAACCGCCCATCGGGATCTTCAGCTATGTGAAACAAGGTCCCCGGACGCCCCGGCAGGTTGCCGAAAGACTCCGGCGGGAAGAGTTCGGTCTGCGAAGCAAGGCCCACTAGCACCGGCTTCACCAGCTCGAGCGCTTCGCGGGTCACGCCGTACTCGGCCTCTATCATGCGGACGGTCTCGATCGCTTCCCTCACGGCGCGCGAACGCTGGTCCGCGCGCTGGCCGATCCTTTCGATGCCCTTGTCCATGCCACTGTTCATGCTGTGCTCCTTGGGGTTGGCGGCAGTCTACAATCCCCCGCAAGGGAGGGGAACATGGTCTTTCACGGGAAGTGGTACGACGAGGTTTCGGTCGGCGACACGTTCGGCACGCGGCTCACGGTGACCGAAGCGCATCTTGTTCTCGCAGCGGGCCTCTTCGGCGATTTCAACCCACTGCATGTGGACGAAGTGTTCGCGCGGCAATCGCGCTTTGGCGGGCGCATCCTGCATGGCCCTTTCACGAGCGCGCTGATCTCTTCGCCGGTCGGGATGTACTTCGCCGGCACTGCGATCGCCTACATGGAGCACGCCTGCCGGTTCAAGGCGCCGGTCAAGCCGGGCGACACGCTTGCGACCGACTGGACGGTCACCGCGACGCTCGACAAGCCAAAGCACAAGGGCGGAATCGTCGTGATGACCTGCTCGTCCAGGAACCAGTCGGGCGAAGTGGTCGTCGAGGCGGACGGAAAGATCCTCGTGGCCTCGGCGCCATAGTTTCCAGATTTGGAAACTGAAGCAGGCTGGGAGCCGCCCGTAAATTGGTTCTGCATAATTAAATGTTGAACATTGTTTATGGATAGATCACGGTTTTGGCAGCGCAACATTGACACACGCGCACCGCGCGGCCTAGCCTCAGGCTTCGTCCACCCCCCGAGGCCCGCCATCATGCAAAAGCCCGTCCTTGCGCTCGGCGCGACTGCATTGGCGCTCCTGCTCGCGACGCAGCCGGCGATAGCCGCCTTTCCGGACAAGCCTCCGCGGATCATCAGCGGGTATGCGGCAGGCGGCGCGAGCGACCTCATTGCGCGCTTCATTGCGGAGGCCGCCGCCCCCTTCCTCGGGCAGCGGATCCTGGTGGAGAACCGCCCCGGCGTAAACGGCGTGCTCGGTGCCGAGGTAGTCGCGCGCGGCGCAGCGGACGGTTACTCGGTGTTCCAGTGCCCGATGAGCACCCTTTCGATCACGCCCCAGCTGGTCGGCGCCACTGTCCCGCTGGACCCGGGTATAGAACTGATGCCGATCTCGAACATGGCGCTTTCTTCTTACGGGCTGGTGGTGCCGGCGGCGAGCCCCCACCGGAGCATGGCCGATGTCATCGCGGCGGCGCGCGCAAAGCCCGGGCAGATCACCTTCGGCAGTCCGGGGCCGGGCTCGGCCCAGCATCTTTCCGGTGAGTTGCTGATGCGCCTCTCGAACCT
Source organism: Pseudomonadota bacterium (assembly GCA_025352885.1). GTDB lineage: Bacteria > Pseudomonadota > Gammaproteobacteria > Burkholderiales > SG8-39 > SZAS-79. The sequence continues at coordinate 13,660 of JANXRZ010000072.1, forward strand.
CTCTATGCAGCACATCGCCTACAAAGGATCCGCGCCTGCGGCCGTGGACCTGATCGCGGGACGCATCGACTTCATGATCACTAACCTGGGCGATGTGGGCCGGCAGGTCCAGGCCGGCCAGTTGCGGCTCCTCGCGCAAGGCGACCCTTCGCGCTTCCCGCTCTTCCCCGACCTGCCGCGCATCGCCGACGCCGTCCCCGGCTTCGAGATCACCGGCTGGTTCGGCGTGTGCGGCCCGAAAGCGCTGCCCGCGGAGGTCGTCGCCAAATGGGACGACGCGGTCCGCCAGGCGATGAGCGACCCGGCCTTCCAGCGCCGGCTCCAGGACGCCGGATTCACGCCGTTCTACGAGGGCCCGGCCGCATTCGCCCGTCGGCTGGAGGCCGACCGCAAGCGCTGGGGCGACGTGATTCGCGCCGGCAAGGTGGGCGCTCAGTAGCGCGGCTTGAAGATGGAACTGAAAATCACGCCCCTGCATCCGCACATCGGCGCGCGCGCCGAGGGCGTCGACCTCCGGCAGGCTTTGACTCCGGATCTGGCTCGCCAGATCGAAGCGGCCATGGACCGCCATGCCGTGCTCGTGTTCCCGGGCCAGGACCTCAACGACGACCAGCAGATGGCTTTCGGCACTGCGTTCGGACCGATCGAGGGCAGCCGCGCGACGGTCGACGTGCACAGGCACCGTCTCGCGCACCCGCTCATGAACGACATCTCCAACCTGGACGAGAACGGCGAGATCCTGGGGCCGGAGGACCGGCGCAGGATGTTCAACCTCGGCAACCGCCTGTGGCATACGGACAGCAGCTTCAAGGCGACGCCCTCGAAGTATTCGATGCTGCATGCCCGTTTGATCCCGCCCGAGGGAGGCGAGACGGAGTTCGCCGACATGCGCGCCGCCTGGGACACGCTCACTCCGAAGCTCCAGGAGACGGTGAGGGACATGGTCTGCGAGCATTCGCTGCTCTTCAGCCGCGCGTTGCTCGGGTTCAGCGGGTTCAACGAAGAGGAGCGCCGCCAGTTCGCGCCGGTCCGCCAGCGCCTGGTGCGCCGGCATGCGGGTTCGGGGCGCCGCAGCCTCTTCCTCTCGGCGCACATCGGCCGCATCGAAGGCTGGCCGGTGCCCGAGGCCATGGCGCTGCTGCGCGACCTGACCGAGCACGCCACCCAGCGCGAATTCGTGTACCAGCACCGCTGGAGCCTGCATGACCTGGTGGTGTGGGACAACCGCTGCACCATGCATCGCGGCCGCCCGTACGACGACAAGCAATACCGGCGCGACATGCGGCGCGTCACCCTCTCCGACACTGCGCCGACGCTCGAGCAGGCCGTTTAGCGAAGCCGTGCTTCCGGCTAGCGGGCGCCGGCGAAGGATTCCATCCAGAGGAGCGCGATCAGCGTTTTGACGTCGGTGATGCGCCCGTCGCGAACCATTGCGATGGCCTCGTCGAACGGCACCTCGATCACCTCGAGGAACTCTTCCTCATCGAGCTTCTGCCTCTTCTTTTCGAGGCCGTGGGCCGCGAAGAGCTCGATCGCCTCATCCGAGTACGAAATCGCGTTGTGGATCGTGGTGATGCGTTTCCATTCTGCGGCTTCGTACCCCGTCTCCTCCAGGAGCTCGCGCTTGGCCGACTCCAGGAGGTCCTCGCCGGGCTCGAGCTTGCCTGCGGGGATCTCGATGAAGTCGCGCGCATTCGGGTAGCGGTACTGGCGCTCGAGCACGACTTTCCCATCGGCCGTAAATGGGAGGATGGCGACCGCGCCCGGATGGCGAATGTACTCGCGGGTCGTGTGCGCGCCGTCGGGCATGCGCACCGTGTCCCGCCGAACGGTCAGGAGCCGGCCGCGAAACACCTCCTCGCCGCTGACGAAATGCTCGCTGAGGTCTTCCTTCGCCATGCGCCGTGCACCGTCCCTGCGATCAGAGGGACTTGATGGCCAGCAAGCACAGGTCCATCAGGTACTGCGGCAGGACGCCAAGCGCGAGGAGCGCCAGCCCGTTGACCGAAAGGAGCACGCGCATTTCGCCCGGACCGACCACGACGCTGCCGCGCGCCGAGGAATCGTCCGGCTCGTCGAAGTACATCAGCTTCACGATGCGCAGGTAGAAAAAGGCGCCGATCAAGGAGAACAACACCGCGACGACGGCAAGCCACACCTGCCCCGCGGCCACCGCGGCGGAGATGACCGCGTATTTCGCGAAGAACCCGCCCGTCGGCGGCAAGCCCGCCAGCGAGAACATGAGCACCAGCATGATGAAGGCGAACCACGGGCTGCGCCGGTTGAGGCCCTTGAAGTCCTCGATCCGGTCGCACTCGAACCCGGCGCGGGACAGGAAGAGAAGCATGCCGAACGCGCCGAGCGTCATCAGCACATAGACGATCACGTAAAACATCGAGGCGCTGTAGGCATCGGCCGCATTGAACCAGTTGCCGCCGACCACGCCTGAGACCATCCCGAGCAGCAGGAAGCCCATGTGCGAGATGGTCGAATACGCGAGCATGCGCTTGGTGTTCGTTTGCGCAATGGCCGTCACGTTGCCGATCGCCATGGAGATCACGGCCATGATCGCGAGCATCTGCTGCCAGTCGCCCGCAAGGTCGAGCATGCCGTTCACCAGCAGGCGCATGGCCATGGCGAAGGCCGCAAGCTTGGGCGCGGTGCCTATCACCATCGTCACGGCCGTGGGCGCGCCGTGGTACACATCCGGGATCCACATATGGAAGGGCGCGACGCCAAGCTTGAAGGCCGTGCCGCAAACTGCGAACACCAGCCCGAACACCAGGATGGTCTTGTCGGAGGACCCGCTGCCGATGGCCTTCGCCACTTCGGTGATGGACAGCGTGCCGGTTGCACCGTAGATCATCGACATCCCGTAAAGGAGCAAGCCCGAGGCGAGCGCGCCCAGCACAAAATACTTCATCGCCGCCTCGGTTGAGGCGGCCGAATCGCGGTTGAGTGCCACCATCGCGTACAGGCAGAGCGACAGCAGCTCCAGGCCCATGTAGATCGTGATGAAGCTGTTCGCCGACATCAGCACCATGCCGCCCAGGATGGAAAACAGCAGCAGCGACAGGAATTCACCAGACAGCAAGCCGCGGTCGAGCAGGTATTGCCGCGAATAAACCAGCGTCGCGGAGGCAGCCACATAAGCCGAAAGCTTCAGCACGTGGGACATCATGTCCGCGACGAACAAGCCGCTGAACGTATAGACCGGCGCGCCGGTGGTTGCAGCCATGACCATCAGGGTCAGGCCGGCGCAGCCCAGGAGCGTGAGGTGGGACAGCACGTAGCTCACCGTGCGCCGGGGACTTTTCACGAAGAGGTCCGCAATCATCACCACGCAGGCCATTGCGAGGAGGAAGATCTCCGGCGCGGCCGGCAGGAAGTCCGGCAAGGTGGTGTTCACGGGCGTCATAGCTTGGGCAGCGCGACGTGGCGCAGCAGGTCGTTCACCGAGGCGTGCATGACCTCGGTGAAGGGCAGCGGGTAGATTCCCATGGCGAGGACAGCAATCGCAAGGGCGGCGAGCACCGTAAATTCACGGCCGTCGATGTCCTTGAGCGCCGCGACGTGCTCGTTGGCGATCGGGCCGAAGACCACCCGCTTGTACATCCAGAGCGTATAGGCGGCCCCGAAGACGAGGGTCGTCGCGGCGGCGAAGGCCACC
>JANXRZ010000293.1 GCA_025352885.1 Pseudomonadota bacterium
GCCCGTGCGCAGGGGCTCTGGAACCTTGGCCTGCCCGAGCTGGCGGCGGGCGAACCGGGCACGCGCCTGTCGAACCTCGAGTATGCGGGCTGCTGCGAGATCCTCGGGCGCCTCGCGTGGGCGCCTGAAGTGTTCAATTGCCAGGCACCGGATGTGCCTAACATGATTACGCTGCAAAACTGTGCGAGCCCGGAACAAAAGAAGCAATGGCTGATACCGTTGCTGGAAGCGAAAACCCGCTCGTGTTTTGCGATGACCGAGCCGGACGTGGCGTCCTCCGATGCCACGAACATTGCGACTACGATCGAGCGCACCGGCGGCGACTACGTGATCAGCGGCCGCAAGTGGTTCTCGACCGGCGCTGCGCACCCGAATTGCACGCAGATCATGCTGATGGGACTCACCGGGACCGCGAAGGACAAGGTGGGCGATCGCACTCGGCGCCACAGCCTCGTGATGGTCCCGATGGATGCGCCCGGTGTGCGCCTCGTCCGGGAAGTGCGCTGGATGGGTAGCCGCGATCACGTCGCGCCCATCGGCGAGATCGAATTCGAGGAGGTGCGGGTGCCTGTCGAAAACCGCCTGGGCGAAGAGGGCGACGGATTCAAGATCGCGCAGGTGCGGCTCGGCCCGGCCCGCGTGCACCATTGCATGCGGCAGATCGGCCTCGCCGGTCTCATGATCGACCTCATGCTGGCGCGAGCGTCCGAACGCACGGCCTTTGGCCGCACGATCATCGAATACGACACGCTGCAGCGCTGGATCGCGGAGTCGCGCGTCGAACTCGAGCAGGCCAAATTGCTGACGCTGAAATGCGCGTGGCTGCTCGACAACAATGGTCACCATGGCGCGTGGCGGGAGGTGTCGCTGGTCAAGGTCGCGGTCCCGAACATGCTCCAACGGGTGGCCGATCGGGCGATCCAGGTGTTCGGCGCAATGGGGGGCACCGACGATGCGCCCATTCACTATGCGTTGTCGTATGCGAGGCTCATGAGGATCGGGGACGGTCCCGACGAAGTCCATCTGCGCCAGATTTTCCGCATGGAAACGCCGCCCGCCTGGAGCGTCGAGTCCTCGCCTTACATCACCTACAGCAGGACCTGAAGAATGGAAAAGGGCGCAAGGATATTTGTCGCGGGGCATCGCGGATTGGTCGGGTCGGCGATCGTGCGCGGACTTTCAGGACGTGGCTTCGACAATCTCATTCTCCGCTCGCGAGCCGAGGTTGACCTGCTTGATCTTTCCGCCGTACGCAGGTTGTTTACCGAGACGAAGCCCGAATATGTATTCATCGCCGCGGCGCGCGTAGGCGGGATTGGCGCGAACAATGCGTACCCGGCCGAATTCATCCACGAGAACATGCTTATTGCGTCCCATCTAATCGACGAGGCGTGGCGCAACAAGGTGAGGCGGGTGCTGTACCTGGGCTCGTCCTGTATCTATCCACGCGATTGCCCGCAGCCCATCCGCGAAGAATCCATGCTGACCGGGCCCCTCGAGGCAACGAATCGCGCCTATGCAGTGGCGAAGATCGCGGGCGTGGAAATGTGCTGGAGCTACAACCGGCAATATGGAACACGGTACCTGGCTGCGATGCCGACGAACCTATACGGCCCCGGCGACCGGTACGATCTCCAAGGCTCGCACGTGATTCCGGCGCTGATCCGAAAATGCCACGAGGCGAAACTCGCAGGAGCGTCGGAAGTCGTAATCTGGGGGACGGGCGCGCCTTTGCGCGAGTTCCTGTATTCGGAAGACGCGGCCGGCGCCTTCATTCATTTGATGGCGCTGGAAGAGGCCGACTTCGCGCGCGCCTGCGGTGATGCCGTCCATGCGCCGCTCGTAAACATCGGGAGCGGAGTGGAAATCAGCATTCGCGACCTTGCGCTAGGGGTGCGTGAAGCAGTTGGGTTCCAGGGAGAGCTGGCTTTCGACACGACAAAGCCGGACGGGACGCCGAGAAAGCTGCTCGATGTGTCACGGGCCGCTTCACTTGGCTGGAGGGCGACGACCGCCCTGGAGGCGGGCTTGCGCAAGGCGTACGCCGATTTCCTGGCCCATCCGCCAAATTAGGTTTTCGGCTGGGCATCCAGCCAGTCGAGCAGCTTCTGCGCGGGTGCGACCCCGGCCTTGAGCGCCGAGCGCAACCACACTCGCGCTTGGTCCGCGTCACGCGGGACGCCTGTTCCGGCGGCATACAAGCGGCCGAGATTGAACTGGGCCGGCGCAAAACCCAACTCGGCCGCCTCGCCGTAAAGCCCGGCCGCCTTGGAGGTATCGACCGGCACGCCGCGTCCCGTTTCGTACAGTTCGCCGAGATTATTTTTTGCAGAGAGGTCGCCGGACGCTGCCGCTTCGAGGTATAGCGCAAGCGCCCGAGCGGGATCGGCGCTCACGCCCGTGCCCTGTGCATACATCCAGCCAAGCAGGCTTTTGGCCGTGGCCCGGCCAGCCTGCGCGGCGTTCGACACGTAAGTGAAGGCGCATTTGGCATCCTGTGGCGGTGTCTCGAGGCAGCGGCGGCCAAGTTGTTCGGTTGCCATCGCGTGGCCCGAGTCCGCAGCTGCGCGAAGGAGGGACGCCGCCCTTCCCGGATCCGTTTCGGAGAGGCATTCGGAAAGCCGGTAGCCGGCGTCGAGGAACCCTTTTTCCCAGGCGGAGGTAAAGAGAGAGCACGCCACCTCGGGATCCTTCGGTCCGAGGATGCCATGCAGCGCCATCACGCCAAGGGCATAGAAACCGCCCCCGGCGCCTTGCCGCCCGATCCAGCCCAGCCGCCAGCGGGTATCCGGCAGTTTGCGCTCGACCAGCTTGCGAAAGAGCGCTGCGTCGTCAGAGTCGCCGATCGAGAGTGCGCGTTCGAGGTCGCTCGTGACAACGACAGCGAGCGAGGCCAGCAACACGCGGGCGGTCTCGTCCTTCGGAGAGTTCGAAAGAACGACCCTGAAGCCGTCGGCTTCGCGAGTGGCCCAGTCGATCCGGGCCTTGAAGTCATCGAGCGCAGGGGGCTCCGTCAAAGGCGGGCCGGCGAGCGCGGGTGCCGTGACCGCCTTCGCCTTGACCGGTGGCTTGAGTTTTTTCTTCTTGGCTGCCTCGCCTGTGACCGGCAGCATCGCAATCGCAATGCAAAGCAGCACGCGGAGCCACCCCGTGGCGAATTTTGACCTCACCCGATTTCCCCCAAAGCGCCTCCCGATCGGCAACCTTACTGCAAGTGCGCTGACCGCGTCGAGGCATTCGAGCCGCGCTTTCTGCGTAGAATCGGACGCAATGCAAATGAAGACTCTCGTGCTGCGAGTTTTGGGCCTCGCGCTGCTTGCGAGCGTGCTTGGAAGTTTTGCGTTCGCATCTACCGAAGTCGACCGCCTTTCCGACCTCGCGTCAAAAGGGGACAAAGGTGCGCTCAATGCGCTCGTCGATCTCGCACGCAAGACCAAGGACGCAGAGGCCGAGTATGCCCTCGGGCTGATGGCCTACGAAGGCCGGGGCCTCGAGCGCAACACCAAGCAGGCGTTCGGCTTGGTCCAGCTGGCGTCGGCCAAGGCGCATCCCGAAGCAGCCAACATGCTCGGTTACTTTCACGAACATGGGATCGGCACGCCGATCGACCTGCCTCGTGCCCTCCAAGCGTATCGGCGGGGCGCAGAGGCGGGAAGCGCGCGCGCGCGGACGAATCTGGGGTGGTTTTACGAACAGGGAATCGCGATCGGCAAGGACCCGGCGATTGCGGCGGACTGGTACAAGCTCGCCGCGGAGCAGGGATTGGCCGCGGCTCATGCGAACCTGGCCAACTTGTATGCGACCGGCGCCGGGGTCGCAAAAAATCCCGTCGTGGCGATCGCGCTCTATGAAAGGGCGGTGGCCGGCGGTGTGATGCCGGCGGCGCTTCGGCTCGGGCGCCTGCTCGAGGAGCGCGGAATTCTCCCGGAGGCCGCCCGGCAGTACGGTGTCGCGGCGCAGGCCGGCGTTCCCGGCGCGGACTTGGCGGCCGGTCGGCTGCTGATTGCGTCTGCCAATCCGGGTCGCAACGTCGAGCGAGGAATTCGCTGGCTGGATCAGGCAGCTGCCCGCGACGAGCTCGACGCGCTCATTTTGCTGGCCGACGTGTACGACAAAGGCGACGGGGCGGGACTCGATCCGGTTAAAGCTGCCGGATATTTTCGGCGTGCGGCCGCACTCGGCGATCCGGGATCCGCGTTTCGCTACGCGCAGTACTTGTCATCCGCGAATTCGTCGATCGCGGAAAACGATCCGCTGCCGTGGTTTCGGCGCGCGGCCGAGAAGGGCCTGCCGGAGGCGCAGTTCAAGGCGGCGGCCTTGCTCGACCACCGGGACGGCGCGGAAGGAAATCTTAAGGAGGCCTTCGAGTGGTATCGAAAGGCCGCGGAACAAGGCCATCTCCCGGCCGCTCTTCGGCTCGGCATCGCACTCGAAACGGGACGTGGCACTCAGCCTTCCCCAGCGGGGTCAATTCCCTGGTACGAGAAAGCGGCCGCCGCCAACGATCCCGAAGCGTTGTACCGGCTTGGCAATCTCTACGACAGGGGTTTGGGGACACCCGCGAACTTCAGCCGGGCCCGCGACTACTATTCGAGAGCGGCGACGCTCGGTCAACCCGATGCAGCGCGTGTCCTTCAGCGTATGGTCGGTGCGCCGGTATTAGAGAACATCGCGAATGATCCTTTCAAAGGGTTGCGCTGAGCGCAGGATGAGCCTCGGTTGAAACTCGTCGTCGCCTCGATTGCCGTTGCGGTTTTTTCGCTCCTGGCCTGGGTTGCCGTTCTACAAAGCCGCGCCGACCTGCTTGCCTACCAAGGGCGAACGATCCTTCGTGCCTCGGACCAGGATCGCGCTTCTTTTCCGCGCGAAGACTGGGACGTGGCGCAAACGCAACTTGAGCACGCCATTGGCCTGCAAGCGAGCAATGCAGGGATGGCCGAAGATCTCGGGCGATTGCACGAACTGCGTAGCCGGGCGTTTTGGAAGAACGAACCCAGGACGGATCTGGATTCGTCGCTTCGTTATCTGCGACGCAGCCTGAACGCTCGCCCGACCTCTCCCTATACCTGGGCAAATCTCGCGTTGGTCAAATCCAGGCTCGGCGAGCTCGATGAGGAACTTTTTCGTTCCGTCCATAACGCGGCGGAGCTCGGGCCGTGGGAGCCGGAGGTGCAGCTGGTGCTTGCGGACATCGGGTTCCGCTATTGGAACCGCATGCCCGCAGAAGTGAGGAGCGCCATCCAGGCCGCGATGCAGCGGGCGCTCAAGCGCCAGGATGGCAAGCTCTTCGACCTCGCAGCAACCTATGGGCGCCTGGACGTCCTGTGCGCCACGCCCGGGATCTTTCGATCGAGGAAGGCGATTCGCTGCATCTGAGGCCGCCCACGCTGCATTGATAATTCGCAGGGTTTGCGTATCCTGTGCACACAACAGTCGTGCCAGGGAAAACAAACGATGGGGAGTATGCGGCAGTGGATCGTCTCAGGACTCCTCCTGCTTGCGCCGATTGCCGCTTTCGGTGCGGCTGCCTATGTGCACGACATCACCGGTGAGGTCGTCGTCCTCGATTCGCCAAAGAGCGCACCACGACCGCTGAAAGTCGGCGACTTGATTGATTCGGGGAACACGGTCCGGACCGCGGGCAACAGCAACGTGGTGCTCAAGTTCGAAGACGGGCAGGTCATGGTCTTGCGCGACAACACCACGTTCGCAGTCACGGACTACGCTTACAACAAGCAGCAAGTCCCCCAAAGCCGCGCAGTGTTCAACCTGATTGCGGGCGGCCTTCGGTTCATCACCGGCGTTATTGGAGCGACAAACAAAAACGCCTATAGCCTCTCTGCGGGCATGATGACCATCGGCATTCGCGGAACGGATGGCGACGTCACCTTCGACCCGGTTGCCCAGGCGGTTACCTCGGCGGTCAATGCGGGCGCCCTGGTGGTGCGTCATCCGGCCGGGGAGCGGATCGTTCCCGCAAACACCTTTGTAACGGCGAACAGGGCGAATCCGCCAAGCGTCCCGGCGCCTACAGCACAGGCGCCGGCTTCCATCCGGAACGCTGTGGAGCGGTCGCTTGCGCAGGCGAACGTCCCAATCAACACGCCGGTAGTGTTGCAGGCGTCCGCAGCCGCTGCAGTGGCGGCCATCCAGGCGCGGATTGCGGGCGCTCGGGCCGAACAGGCCAAAGCCGTCGCAGAGAAAGCGGCAGCGGCAGCGGCTCAGCAGCCTAACGCGCCGGGATTGGCCGCAGAGGCCGCGGCGGCGCAGGCGGCTGCAACGCAAGCCGCTTCGTTCGCCACGGCGGCCGAAGACCGCGCCCAGCAAACGCTTGGCGCTGCGGTCACCGCAGCGCAGACAGCTTACGCACAAGCGATTTCAAATGGTGCTTCGCAACCTTCGCCTCCCGCACCGAAGCCCCCCGGTCCCACCTCGGGCGCCGCTGGCACGGTTGGGGGGGAGGTGAATTCCCTCCCTGCGGCGGCAGCCGGTACTACGAGCCAGTCAGGTACGAGTTCCACGCCGTCCGGCGGCGCAGGTGGCGGCGCAGGTGGCGGCGGCACCGCCAGCCCGAATTAAATCGTGATGTGCAAATCAGGCCGCCCTCTCGATCGGGCGGGCGTTTCGCGGTCAGAAGCGCGTCGCGGAACCTGCCGACTTCTTCGCCGCCGTCCGGGAAACCGCGGACGTTCCAATGGATTCCCGATGGCGCTCCAGGTTCACTTTGAAGCTTTCGGCCTTGTCGAGCGGAATGACGAGGCCCGCGCCAGTGGCCCCTGGAACAAGCTTGCTGTTGAACGCAGGGTTAAGCCTGAGGAAGTCTTCCATCGGAATGCCTGCGAGCTGGGCGGCAACTTTCAGGTCGATGTCGTGGCGGATCGGGACGACGTTGAACACGCGCTCGTTCGCGATCTCCGGCAAATCCAATCCGAAGGCCGCCGGATCGGCAATGATGCTTTTGATCGCAAGAAGCCGGGGCACATAGTTGCGAGTCTCTTCGGGCATCGTGAGGCTGTCATAAGACTCGGGCAGCCCCTTTGCCCGGTTACGCTCAACCGCGCGCGCAACGGCCGATTCTCCCCAGTTATAAGAGGCGAGGGCACGCTGCCAGTCGCCGTGGTTGAACTTGTGAAGGAACTCCAGGTAATCGAGGGCGGCGACCGTGGAGGCCACGACATCCCGCCGACCGTCATACAGCGTGTTCTGGGCCAGCTTGTACTTCGCGCCGGTTTCCGGAATGAACTGCCAGAGACCCGAAGCCTGTGCCGAGGAAAGCGCCATCGGGTTGAAGCCGCTCTCGATGAACGGCAGCAAGGCAAGTTCCGTCGGCAAGCCGCGGCGTTCGACCTCGTCGACGATGAAATGCAGGTAAGGCCGCGCACGCAGGACGATGGCCTGCAGCAGGTCGGGCCGAGCCGCGAACCATGCCGCCTGGCGTGCAACGACTTTCTGGTCGAGATCCGGAACGGCAAACCCCTGCCGAATGCGCTCCCAGAGACCCGAGGGCTGGCCGAGAAGTCTTTCGATCTGCGGATTCATGCCTTCCGCAGAGCCACCTTGGACGACAACCGGTGCGGGGGCGCCCGCGAAGTGGACGAAAGACTCGCCCGCAGATGCGCCCGTGCACACGAATGCCAAGAAGAACAAGAGGTTACGGGGCGAGATGGGCGGGAAGGGGCGCTTCATGACGCGCGCATCCTAGCGGGTGCGGCGTTCCCGGGTCAATGTCAAAGGTCACCGCTTTTGCAAATGATTTCATGATCGAGACATTGGGATTTGCAGGCGCATTCCTGGGCACCGCCCTGGCCATTCCGGCACTCGTCCGCTTCGCGCCCACCCTAGGCCTTGTGGACGTGGCATCCGGCCGAAAAATACACGATGGGGAAGTGCCGCTCATTGGGGGCATCGCCATGGGGCTGGTGTTCCTGTGCATGTATCTCGGGGTAGCGCTCGCTGAAGCCACCCAGGTGCGCTTCGGTTTGGGGATGGGAATCGCCATTGTCCTCATCGGCGGCGTGCTGGATGACCTGCACGAATTGCGATCGCTTGCCAAGTTTGGGTTCCAGATCGCGGCAGCCTTGGCGCTCGTGTACGTGGACGGAACGGTGCTGCTGCATCTTGGACAGCTTTTAAGCGAACGAACGTTCACCTTGGGTGCCTGGAGCGTCCCACTGACGGTATTTGCCGTGGTTGGCGTGATGAACGCGTTGAACATGGCAGACGGCATCGACGGCTTGGCCGGGGCCCTTGCGCTGCTGGCGTTTGTCGCGTTCGGCCTGCTTGCGCTTCTGGCGGGGGAGGTGGCGGTAGTGGTCGTCTGTTGCCTGGGCGCGGGAGTCGCTTCAGGGTTTCTCTGCTTCAACCTGCGCACGCCCGCCCGTTCAAGCGCGGCAGTATTCATGGGGGACACGGGCAGCCATTTTCTGGGCCTGTTGCTTGCCTGGTGCGCCATTCGATTGCACAACGCCGAGCCGCCGGCCTTCAATGCCGTCACAGCCGGTTGGATCCTTGGGGTGATCCTGGGCGATACCTTGTGCGTGATGATCCGTCGTGCTGTGCGTGGCAAGAGCCCTTTTTCGGGCGATCGCGAGCACTTGCACCATTTGCTCCTGGCCGCCGGATTGACAATCTCGCAAACGGTCGGGGTGATCGCATTGCTTTCGGTCGCAGCCGGCGCGATTGCGCTCTCCGCCGAACAGCAGGGGTGGCCCGCCTACCTGATGTTTTATTTGTACCTGGCCTTGCTCGGGGCCTATTGCGTTGTCACGGAGTCGATCTGCCGGAAGCAGGGACTGCGCGCGCCGGCTCAGGCGGGCTGAAACTCTCGCCTCGACTCACTTCGAGCAGAAGCTGCGTCCATCGATCCAGCGCAATGCCTTGGCTGAAATGGGTATTGAAGGCGGTCCGGGCGTTTCGTCCCATTCGCGCAGTAAGCTCGGGCTTCCCGGCGAGTTCCTGGATTCTGCTTGCGAGCTCCGTCGCGTCGCCGATCGAGACCGTGAAGCCCGCATGCGCTGCCTTCAATAGTGTCCCGATTTCGCCCTCGTCGTCCCCTATATGCAACGTAGGCCGGCCGGCCGCGAGGATTCCGTAGATTTTGCTCGGCACGATCAGTCCTTCGAGCGCCGGCAACAATGCGGTCAGGTGCACATCGGCTGCGCCGAGGCTTTGCGCAAGCCCGGAATGCGCCTGATAGGGTTGGAAATAGACGTTCTCCAGCGACCGTGCGTTGACCTGCTTTTCGATGTGGCCTCGACGGAATCCGTCGCCGATGAATAGGAAAGCAATGCGTTCGTCGTCCCGTACTGCAGACGCGGCACCGAGGATGGTGTCGAACTCATGCGCTCGTCCCATGTTGCCGGAATAAGCGACGACGAATTTTTCTTCCAACCCCCACGCCTTCCGCATGACGCTCTCTGACGGGTCGATCGGCACAAGGGTGTCACCGTCTGCCCAGTTGGGG
>JANXRZ010000003.1 GCA_025352885.1 Pseudomonadota bacterium
CCTGAAGGCGGTGGAGACAGGCCACGAAGACATCGCGTTCCTGCAATACACGGGCGGCACGACGGGCGTCTCAAAAGGCGCGATGCTCCTTCACCGGAACATCCTCGCGAACATCGCGCAGTCCTCCGCCTGGTTGATCCCCGGGCTGAAAGGTGACGTGCCGGTCATCATTACGGCGCTGCCGCTGTATCACATCTTTTCACTGACGGTGAATTGCCTGTTGATGATGAAGGTTGGCGGTCTGAACGTGTTGATCACGAATCCCAGGGACATCCCAGGGTTTGTGAAGGAGCTCGCCAAGCACAAGTACAACGTGATCACGGGTGTGAATACGCTGTTCAATGCGCTTCTCAACAATGCCGAGTTCAACCAGCTCGATTTCTCGAACGTGAAGGTTTGCGTCGGCGGCGGGATGGCGGTGCAGAAGGCCGTTGCCGACAAGTGGAAGCAGGTAACGGGCAAGGTCCTGCTCGAAGGTTATGGGCTCACGGAAACGAGCCCGTCGGCCACGATGAACCCGCTCACGCTGACCGATTACAGTGGATCCATCGGGTTGCCGCTGCCTTCCACGCTGGTCTCCATCCGGGACGACGATCGCAAGGAGGTCGCGCAAGGCCAGCCCGGCGAGATCTGCATCAGCGGCCCGCAGGTGATGAAAGGGTATTGGCAGCGTGATGACGAGACCGCGAAGGTGCTGGGATCGGACGGGTTCCTCTACACCGGAGACGTCGGCGTGATGGACGAGAAGGGATTCGTGCGCATCGTCGATCGCAAGAAGGACATGATCCTGGTTTCGGGATTCAACGTTTACCCCAACGAGATCGAGCAGGTGGTCGCCATGCATCCGGGCGTTCTCGAGGTAGCCGCGATCGGTGTCCCTGACGAACATTCAGGCGAAGTGCCCAAGATCTTCATCGTCAAGAGAGATCCCTCGCTGACCGAAGAGGCGGTGCTCGCTTTCTGCAAGGAACAGCTCACCGGCTATAAGCGGCCGAAATACGTGGAGTTCCGCGCCGACCTGCCGAAGACGAACGTCGGGAAGATCCTGCGCAGGGCCTTGCGCGACGAGAAGAAAGCAGCCTGACCATCCTCCCCGGCAATCTGCTTAAGGGCCTCGCGTGGTGCGGGGTCTGCATCCTCTGCTGGGCGCCGATGTTTCCGATCGCCAAGCGCAGCCTGGCAATGATCGATTCGTTCTCGCTCGGCACACTGCGCTATGCCCTCGGCCTCTCCGCCTTCGCCATCCTGCTTTGGGCCATCGAGGGTCGCCAGGCCTTCCGATATGGGACCCGGCTCTGGCCCGCAATCGGCTTCGGCCTCGTCGGCATCACCGGATTCAATACGCTGGTCTGGTACGGCCTCAATTTCACACGGCCGGAGCACGCCGGGATCCTTACGGCGCTTCAGACGCCTCTGACCGCCCTGGCGCTCTGGCTGGTTCGGGGACAGCGGCCCGCCGCCTTTACGCTGGGATGCGTCGCCGTCGCAATTGGGGGCGTCATCCTCGTCGTTACCAAAGGCGATCCTGCGCGCGGCCTTGAAGGCGGTTCGCTGCTCGGGGACGTCCTTGTACTATCCGGTGCGATTTGCTGGGTCACCTACACGCTTGCCGGGGGGCGCTTCACGGGATGGTCGGCCTTGCGCATGACTACCCTGACCTGCATTCCCGGCGGGATCGGCTTGCTGCTCGTGAATTCAATTGCCGTTGCGGTTGGCTTCGTGCAGGTGCCTTCTTTCGAGGCAATCGCGTCCGTGTGGTGGCAGATTCTTTACTTCGCCGCCGGTAGCGTTGTCCTCGGCGTGCTCGGATTCAATGCGGGGGTGAAACACCTCGGCGCCCTGAACGCGATGCTGATGATCAACCTGGTGCCGGTGGGCGTCTTCGCGATCGAAGCGGCCCTGGGCCGTCGCTATGAGGCGGTGGAGGTCGTGGGCGCCGCGCTTGTGATCGGAGCCTTAATCGCGAACAACCTTTATTTGCGGCGCGCGAGCTAGCGCGCCGGCACAAGCCGCAGGGTATCGTGCTTTGCGGATTCGATCCGCTTCCGGTCCGTAATCATCGGGATGTACTGGCCGTTCGCCCAGGCCTCGGTGAAATCCTTGTAGTGGGACGACAGCCGGTTGCCAGATTGGCCGCCCGAGTGGATGAACACGGATTTTTCGGGGTCCGACAGATCGTATATCGCCCTGAGGCTGGGCGCATGACGGTTTGCGAAAGGGGCCGTCTCGTCGTTGAGGTAGTGCTGTCCGACATTGACCGTGTAAGAGTCGCCGGACGAAGGCATGCTGATGTCGAAAATTCGCGCGAGAAAGGGTTGTCGGCCAAAGGGCCGGTGCTCGTGACGTGCCCCATGCGCCTCGCCCCAACGCCAATTGCCCATATCGGATCCGTAGCGCTTCTGCAAGTCGTTCAGTGCGGCTTCCAGCGACAGGGAGAGCGCCTCCGCACATGTTTCGACTGCCGGTGTCTTGACATCGTCGCACCAGCGCGACTGGCCACCGCGATCGGCCAGTACGTTCAGCATGAAGGGTGCGCGCTGCGACCAGTTCGGCCTGAAGGCGTCCCCGAGTTCGTCGGCGTAAATCCGCTTTGTGAGCTCGCGCCACCATGCGGCTGCGATCAAGGGTTCGGGCAGGTCTTTGCGCATCTCGCCATCCCAGGCTTTGAGCATGGACAAGGCGCGACGGCCGTTTTCGGTCTTTGTGTCGGTTGCAAGCAGATAAGGCATCGCTTCCTTGAGCGCGGTGGAGGCCACGTCGGCGTGCATGCGGGCGAAACTCGTAATGTCGTGCTTCGGTGTGGCTTCAAGGAGTTGCCCGATCCGGTCCGAACGATACGGTGGCTGCCACTCGCTCGTGATGAATGGTCTATAGCCCGGTGCGGTGATCTTGTCGTTGGCCGTCCAAAGCCGCCCGCTGGCCGGGTTGAAGCTTTGCGGTAATTGATCGAACGCAATAAACCCCGCCCAGTCGTATTTGGCGTCCCACCCGGGAGCCGGCGCCAGTCCTTTGAGGTCATTTTCCGCCTTGCGGACCGGAATGCGTCCGGGAGCGACATAGCCAATGTTGCCGTCGACGTCGGCGTACAGCATGTTCTGCTGGGGCGCCCCGAACTTGCCGGTGGCAGAGAGAAAGTCCGTCCAGTTGCCTGCCCGGCTTAATTCCGCGGACGCTTGAACGGTCAGGTCGTCCTCTGCCAAGGCCGTCCACGCGAATGCGATCGCATAGCCGCGCGGAGTAACGTCCAGCGCAGATTTTGCGACGTCAGAGATGATCGGGCCGTGGCGCGAGATGCGGACTTCCAGCTTCACGTCTTCAGCCCCCTTGACCTTGATGGTTTCGGTGATGATCGTGAACGGGGCGGGTCCCGAAGGAGTAATGTAGCCGCCCGTGGCATCGAGTCGCTCCAGGTACAAATCCTGCACATCCGGACCGGTGTTCGTGTAAGCCCAGGCGATGCGGTCATTGCGTCCAAGCGTTATGAAAGGGACTCCGGGCAGCGTGGCACCGATCAGGTTGCCTTCCGGCGTCTGCACATGCGCGAAGTACCAGACTGCAGGCGCAGTGAGGGAGAGGTGCGGGTCGTTGGCCAGCAAAGGCTTGCCGCTCGCACTGCGACTCCCGGCAACCACCCAATTGTTCGATCCTGCGCCCTCGGGCAATTCCGCCGGTGCGGCCGCCATCACCCGATTCATGTCATCGGCGGCCAGCCGGATCGCTTCCTTCTCGAGGCCGTCGTAAACTTCTTTGAGGTCCGCTGTAGGGAGGGGCGCATCGCCGGGATAGGGCGGCAGGAACTCGTTGATTCGCGCCATTGGCATCGTCTGCGCAAGGCGCATGCGCAGCAGCTCGCTCCGCCAATTGCCCCCCAGATCCCACGCCATCATCTTTACCCAGACGATGGAATCGACCGGTGTCCAAGGTTCAGGGCGCGCGCCGGTCAGCATGAACTCGACTGGAAGCACTGGATTCGTCGCAAGAAACGCGTTCACCCCGGCCGAGTAGGCGGTCAGCAGGTCTTGGGTTGTAGCGTCCAGGATCGCTAAGTTTGACTCTGCAGATCGGCGCACACCGATCGTCCGAAGGAATCGGTCCGTGTCGAGTGCGGCGGGCCCAAGAACTTCGGCCAGACGGCCCGACCCGATGCGGCGATTGATCTCCATCTGCCAAAGACGGTCTTGCGCATGGACGAATCCCATTGCGTAGGCAGCGTCATTCAGGTTCGTGGCATAGATGTGAGGGATGCCGTATCCATCCCGCAATACATCGACCTTGGAGCCAAGACCGGCGACCGACGACTCACCATTGGTGGTCGGCAAAGACTGGCGGAGATAGACGAATAGCGCTGCGATGACCAGGACGAAAACGAGGAATAGCGCACATAACGTGCGTGCCAGTAAACGCATGCCGTCGAGGATACCGCCTGTAGGCCAAGTCCCACATCTACTCGCGGCGCCGGCCGATGCGGCAGTGCGTCAAAACTGGTATAACAGTACTCAAGTTCCAAGTTCATCGGGGGTGATGTCCTTGCTCTACAATCTTTTCGAAGCACAGCACGCTGCACTGGCGCCAATGCGGTTCATGGCCGAGCTTTCGCGCGGCTGGTTCGGGCACCCGTTCAGCCCTCTCTCCCAGACGCCGCTAGCCAAGGAAATTACTGCCGGAAGCGACTTGTTTCTGCGGGTGACGAACCGCTACGAAAAGCCGGCCTGGGATATCGATTCGACGGTTGTCGATGGACGCGAGGTGCCGATCGAAATCGAGGTTGTACTCGACAAACCCTTCTGCACGCTGATTCACTTCAAGCGCGAGAGCGGAAACGCCTCCGATCCTAAGATCCTCGTAGTCGCGCCCCTTTCGGGTCATCACGCGACGCTGCTGCGTGACACAGTACGAACCATGCTTCCCGCAAATGACGTTTATTTGACCGATTGGGTGGACGCGCGCATGGTCCCGATCGAGGAAGGCCCCTTTCATTTCGACGATTACGTCGACTACATCCGGATGTTCGTCCGCCAATTGTCGCCGGACTTGAACGTGGTGTCGGTCTGCCAGCCGACCGTGCCGGTTTTGGCCGCCATCTCGTTGATGGCAGCGGATGGCGAGCCTAATCCGCCGAAGACGATGATCATGATGGGTGGGCCGATTGACGCGAGAAAGAGTCCGACTTCCGTCAACAACCTGGCGACGAAGCGGCCTTACTCCTGGTTCGAGCAAAACGTCATCCACCGCGTACCGATGAAGTATCCGGGTTTCATGCGGCGCGTGTACCCCGGATTCCTGCAGCACCTGGGTTTCGTGGCAATGAATCCGGACAGGCACATGAATGCGCACTGGGACTACTACAACCACCTCGTCCAGAATGACGGCGATTCGGCCGACGCGCACCGGCGCTTCTACAACGAGTACAACGCGGTCCTCGACATGCCGGCCGAGTACTACCTCGATACGATCCGCCGCGTGTTCCAGGACTTCGAGCTGCCTAAAGGTCGCATGTTCGTCAAAGAACAGTGGGTGCGGCCCGCCAAGATCACCAAGACCGCGCTGTTTACGATCGAGGGCGAGCACGACGACATCTCAGGCAATGGGCAGACTGAGGCAGCGCACGGGCTGTGTACCGGGCTACCTGAGGCCAAGCGCGAACATTTCCTGGTGCCGGACGTTGGGCACTACGGGATTTTCTCGGGCCGCCGATACCGCGAAATCGTCTACCCGCGCATGCGCGAGTTCATTGCCAAGCACGCCTGACGCGTTATTGCTTCTGTAGCGACGGAAGCTGGGCGATCGTCTGGTCGATCGCACCGAAGATGGAGCGGCCCTCACCGTCCACCATCTCGATCTTTACGCGGTCACCGAATTTCAGGAAAGGCGTCTTCGGCTCGCCCGAGTGAATAATTTCTTCGGCCCTGCGCTCGAAGAGGCAGCCTGCCCCAGTCGAACGGTCACGATTCGAGACCGTGCCGGAGCCGATGATTGTCCCGGCGCTTAAAGGCCGCGTCTTCGCAGCATGCGCAATCAGGCGCGGGAAATCGAACTGCATGTCCTTGCCGGCATTCGGCTGACCTAAAAGATCGCCGTTAACCCACGCTGAGCAGGCGAGGTGGACCCGGCGGCCATCCCATGCTTCCCCGAGCTCATCCGGCGTAATCGCTACGGGAGAAAGCGAGGAAGGGGGCTTCGACTGGAAGAAGCCGAACCCTTTGCCAAGCTCAGCCGGGATCAACTCCCTAAGGCTGACGTCATTCATGAGCACGATGAGGCGGATATGCTGGCTTGCCTTGTCCCGCTCGATGCCGACGGGCACATCGCCCGTGATTACAGCGATCTCCATTTCAAGATCGATCCCATGCTCCTCACTGATGGCGACGACATCGTCACAGGGCCCTAGAAGCGGGTCGGAGCAGCCTTGGTACATCAGCGGCTCCTTCTTCCACCAGTCGGGCAAGTCCTGGCCGCGGGACTTGCGGATGAGCTCGGCATGGATGAGGAAACTCGAGCCATCGGCAAACTGATGGGCTCGTGGCAAGGGCGCCATCAACTGCTTCACATCCAATTCGAACAGGCGGCTCGACTGTCCGGCGTTGACTTCGTTGTACAGCTGTTCCAGCTGGGGCGAGCAATACTCCCAGTCATCAAGTGCGGCCTGGAGGGTCGGCGCGATGTGATCTGCCTTGAGAGCGTGCTTCAGGTCGCGCGACACGACGGCTAGGCACCCGTCCCGGGTACCGTCTTTAAGGGTGGCGAATTTCATGCGCTTTTTCTTGTTAGGGCGGAGGAGCGGTGCAAATGCGGCGGATTATCGCAGACCTTCCCGCCGTGCGCGGGGCTACAGCATGGCCGGCTGAACGACGGCCGCGGCCTCTCCGAATCCAATGGTCGCGTAGCCCTCGCGGACACACCGCCCACGTTCGATGACCTCATCCCCGTCCGAGACGAACATCCGCATCTCGCCTGTCGGCAGCTTCACCGGATTGGCGCCTCTCTGGGTGAGCTCGAGCATCGAACCGACGCTCTCTGGTGTATCGCCCGAAAGGGTGCCGGTGCCCACCA
>JANXRZ010000005.1 GCA_025352885.1 Pseudomonadota bacterium
CGAAATCGATGCCATGAAAAACGGCACGTTATCGGGCAAGGGAGCCGCGCCGCAAGAACAGAATGCGCCGAGTTACCGTGGCCTCTGGCGCAAATGAAAAGCGCCCTGTCATGGGATGAAGTCGTCGCGACGCCTGCGTACCGGAAACTGTCGCCCGAGCAGCGCACATCGGCGCAGAAGGAATACTTCGACACCGAGATTGCGCCGCGGGTAAATCCCGATCACGTAGAGATCGCGCGGCGCGAATTCATGGCGGACACCACACCAGAGACTCGGCTTGGCGCCGGCAATGCCTCTCGAAAATCCGCGCCGCCGGAACAACGCTCGCTTGCCGATCAGATCAACCCGGAACAGATCACTCCAGAGCAGGATGTTGGCGGCACGGGACGCCCACGCAATCTTGGATGGGATGCGGTGTGGGACAACGTTAAGGACAAGCTGCCGTTCATCGGCCTGATGGCTCACGACACGGGACTAGGACTGCGTGCCTTGGCGTCGGGGGCCACGGCGCTGCCCAACACGCTAGGCGATATCGCCTACAGTGGCATCAACGCTGCCGGCCGCGCCGTCGGCATGAATCCCGATCTGCCGATGCCGTCTGAGAGCATGCAGCGGAATCTGAGCCGCATCGGGCTACCGGAACCCGCCACTGCATCCGAGCGCCTGTCACAAGACGTTGCGAGCGGAATGGCGGGCGCGGCAACGGGGGTTGGAATTGCCCGAGCAGCAGCGCCGATATCGAAACTCGGGTTGACCCTCAAGGACATATTTTCCAAGAACGCGGGCCTTCAGATTGCCTCTGGCGGATCGGCCGGGGGCATGGCTGGCATCGCGCGTGATGAGGGCTTCGGGCCGATGGGGCAAACGGTGGCCGGCCTTATGGGAGGCGTTGCGCCAGGCGCCATCATGGGAGCAGGGCAGGGAGTGATCCGCGCGGCGCGGGGATGGGCGCAAGCGTCAGATCTGGCCCATCTGAACAGGGCGGCGGTAGACGCCTTGCGCAACAAATCAGAGCAGTTTGACGTTCCGCTGACGGCGGCTGAGTTGACCAATCTGGGGAGCCTGAAGTCGCAGCAGAAGTCGCTGATGAACCGTCCTGATTCTACCGACACCATGACCGATTTTATCTCCGGTCGCACCGCCAAGGCGCAGCAGGCGATGGGGCGCGTACTGGATGATATCTCGCCCCAGGATTCGGGCGAGGTCGCCGGCAAGCGCGTGCAAGGTGCGGCCGTAGAAGCTATTGACGCTGAACACAAGCGCCGCTCTGCGATCAGCAGCCCGCTGTATACGGCCGCGTTCGCGCTGACCAAGGGCATTCCTGAAGAAGAAATGCGCCGCGCTACGCGGCTTCGGTCGCGTCTGCCGGGCGGCGTCGAAGCGAAAGCCGCGGAACTCGCCAAGATGGAGGGCGTGAATCTGGCGAAACCCGGCAACACACTTAAGGGCCTTCACTACCTGAACATGGCGATCGGAGACAAGATCAGCGGGGGCTACGCGCAAGGGATGGCGGCTACTGAACGACGTTCCCTTAAGGGTCTGAAAAACGATCTCGTGTCGTTCATGGACGATATCAGCGCGAAGGATGATGCCGGGAAATCCATGTACGCAAACGCGCGCGAGGCGCATGCAGCAATGTCGGGCAGTGTGGACGATGTCATGTCCAATCTGACCAGCGAGGTCGCCGATGTCAGCAACACGCACGCGCAACGGGCGCTTGATGTTCTGTTCCATCCCGGCAATTCCGGCCCTATCGCGGTGTCGATCGCCAAGCGGCAGATCGCCGCGCAAGACCCGGAAGCGTGGAACGGCGCCC
Organism: Pseudomonadota bacterium; assembly: GCA_025352885.1. Lineage (GTDB taxonomy): Bacteria > Pseudomonadota > Gammaproteobacteria > Burkholderiales > SG8-39 > SZAS-79. Next base: position 1,817 of record JANXRZ010000005.1, read on the forward strand.
TGCGGACGTACTTGCAGAATGCCTTTGAAGAAGCCGGAAAATCGACCGCCAATTCTGCGGAGCGCCCGATGCAGGCTGCCATCTTCCGATCGAACATGATGGGACGAACCAGCCAGGCCGACATTCTCAAGGCGGCGATGGACGGAAAACAATGGAAGACATTCGGCGATCTGATGAGCGTGTTCGAGGCGACCGGCCGCGTCAAGACGAGTGGAGCGGGCGTGGCCTACGATCAGATCGCCAACGTGCAGTTGGAGAACGAAGCGGCGAAGGGCGTCGTCGGCCTGGCG
>JANXRZ010000008.1 GCA_025352885.1 Pseudomonadota bacterium
GGGCGCGGTGGTGCTGCCGGCGGGCACCGAGATGGTGATGCCCGGGGACAACATCAAGATGATCGTGACGCTGATCGCGCCGATCGCGATGGAGCAGGGCCTGCGCTTTGCGATCCGCGAAGGCGGCAAGACCGTCGGCGCGGGCGTCGTTGCAAAGGTGCTCGAGTAACGCGAGTAGGAAGGATTGCCCCGCAGGCCAGTAGCTCAATTGGCAGAGCGTCGGTCTCCAAAACCGAAGGTTGGGGGTTCGATTCCCTCCTGGCCTGCCACTTAATTACGCATGAAGCGATGCGCGAAGAGCGCGGCGCGGCACTATCAAAGGGCTGCTGAAAGACGATGGTGGATACGATCAAGCTGGTGATTGCGGCGTTACTGGTGGCCGCGGGCATCGCGGGCTATTACTTGCTGGGCGAAGCTGCGCAGATCCTCAAGATCCTCGCCGTGCTGGCGGGAATAGCCGCCGGATGCGCAGTTGCGTGGTTCACGGCACCCGGAAGGCAGTTCGCGCAGTTCGCAGCCGATTCGATCGTCGAGGCGAAGAAGGTTGTCTGGCCCACGCGCAAGGAAACGATCCAGACGACCGCGGCGGTGTTCGCGTTCGTTTTCGTAATGGCAGTGTTTCTCTGGGTGAGCGACAAGACCCTCGAATGGGTCCTGTACGACATCGTCCTGGGGTGGAAAAAGACATGACGGCAAACTCTGGCAGCACTTCGGGCAACAAGCGCTGGTACGTGGTGCATGCCTATTCGGGGTTCGAAAAGTCCGTACAGCGCGCGCTCGAGGACCGCATCTCGCGCGCCGGCATGCAGGACATGTTCGGCAAGATCCTCGTCCCGGTCGAGGAAGTGGTCGAGATGAAGAGCGGGCAGAAGCACATGTCCGAGCGCAAGTTCTTCCCGGGCTATGTCCTGGTCGAGATGGAAATGAACGACGACACCTGGCACCTTGTGAAAAACACCAACAAGGTGACGGGATTCGTCGGCGGCACGGCCACCAAACCTTCGCCGATCCCGCAGCGCGAAGTCGACGCGATCATGCAGCAGGTCAAGGAAGGCGTGGAGAAGCCCAAGCCCAAGGTGCTGTTCGAAGTGGGCGAGCTGGTCCGGGTCAAGGATGGCCCGTTCACCGACTTCCAGGGATCCGTCGAGGACGTCAACTACGAGAAGAGCCGCCTGCGCGTGGCGGTTACGATTTTTGGACGCTCGACGCCGGTCGAGCTCGAATTCGGTCAGGTAGAAAAGGCCTGACCGCAGTTATTTGTTTGGTTTCGGTTTCATAACCGGGGAGAGCGCCGCAGTCCGGTGCTCGCTTGAACCCACAAGGAGAGCCATATGGCAAAGAAGATCGTCGGCTTCGTGAAGCTGCAAGTGCCGGCAGGAAAGGCGAACCCCTCGCCGCCTATCGGTCCCGCGCTCGGTCAGCGCGGCCTCAACATCATGGAATTCTGCAAGGCTTTCAACGCGCAGACGCAGAAAGTCGAGCCGGGCCTGCCGCTGCCCGTAGTGATCACCGCGTACGCGGACAAGAGCTTCACCTTCATCATCAAGACTCCGCCGGTCACGGTGCTGATCAAGAAGGCGGCGGGCCTGGACAAGGGCAGCCCGCGTCCCCATACCGACAAGGTCGGCAAGATCACCAAGCAGCAGGTCGAGGACATCGCCAAGGTGAAGATGCCCGACCTCAATGCAGCCAGCCTCGACGCCGCGATGAAAACCGTCGCCGGCAGCGCCCGCTCGATGGGCGTCATTGTGGAAGGAATGTAGCCATGGCCCATATTTCCAAGCGTCGCCAGGCACTGGCGGACAAAGTCGATCGCGCAAAGATGTATCCGGCAATCGATGCAATGAAACTCATCAAGGACACGTCCACGGCCAAGTTCGACGAATCAGTCGACGTTGCGGTCAACCTCGGCATCGATGCCAAGAAATCGGACCAGACGGTTCGCGGCGCGGTCGTGTTGCCGGCCGGCACCGGCAAAAAGGTCCGCGTGGCCGTATTCGCGCAAGGTGAGAAGGCCGATGCAGCCAGGGCAGCCGGCGCGGATCTCGTGGGGTTCGAGGACCTTGCCGAGCAGATCAAAGCCGGCAAGCTCGATTTCGACGTGGTCATCGCTTCGCCGGACACCATGCGGGTCGTCGGCCAGCTTGGCCAGATTCTTGGACCCCGGGGCCTGATGCCGAACCCGAAGGTCGGCACGGTCACGCCGGATGTCGCGGGCGCGGTGAAGAACGCCAAGGCCGGGCAGGTGCAGTTTCGCGCCGACAAGGCCGGGATCGTCCAGTGCACGATCGGACGG
>JANXRZ010000013.1 GCA_025352885.1 Pseudomonadota bacterium
GGGCGCGGTGGTGCTGCCGGCGGGCACCGAGATGGTGATGCCCGGGGACAACATCAAGATGATCGTGACGCTGATCGCGCCGATCGCGATGGAGCAGGGCCTGCGCTTTGCGATCCGCGAAGGCGGCAAGACCGTCGGCGCAGGCGTCGTCGCAAAGGTGCTCGAGTAAAAACCAGAAGAGCGGGCACAAGGCCCGCTTAAAAACAGGACGGGGTGAAAGCCCTGCAGTTACAATATGCAAAGTCAACGAATTCGTATCCGCCTCAAGGCGTTCGACTACCGCCTGATAGACCAGTCGGCGCTCGAAATCGTCGACACGGCGAAGCGCACCGGAGCAGTCGTACGGGGGCCGGTGCCGTTGCCGACCCGCAAGCAGCGTTTTGACCTCCTGCGCAGCCCGCACGTGAACAAGACCTCGCGCGACCAGCTCGAGATCCGTACGCACCTGCGGCTCATGGACATCATCGACCCGACCGACAAGACGGTCGATGCGCTCATGAAGCTCGACCTGCCGGCGGGTGTGGATGTGGAGATCAAGGTTCAGTAAGGCTGCAGGCAAGCCAGTATTCAGGACGCAGTACTAAGTGATGTGCCGGCCAATTGCAGCCGGCGTCCGGAGCGATCCGGGTAACAAAACAGAGGTTTAGTCATGACAATTGGACTCGTCGGCCGAAAGGTCGGCATGACGCGCATTTTCACGGATGAAGGCGACACGCTCCCGGTGACAGTGCTCGACGTGTCCGACAACCGGATCACGCAAATCAAGTCACCGGACAAGGATGGCTATGCCGCCGTCCAGGTCACCTTCGGCAAGCGCAGGGCCAGCCGTGTCGGCAAGCCGCTCGCAGGGCACCTGGCCAAGGCCGGTGTCGAGGCAGGGCACATCCTCAAGGAGTTCCGGGCGAAGCCCGAGGAACTCGCCGCGTTGAAAGTCGGCGGCAAAATGGATATCGCCATGTTCAAGCCCGGCCAGATGGTAGACGTGAGCGGCGTCACTCAGGGCAAAGGATTCGCGGGGGTCATTAAGCGCCATCACTTCTCCTCGAACAGGGAGACTCACGGTAATTCCCGCTCGACTCGCAAGCCCGGTTCGACCGGCCAGGCGCAGGACCCGGGACGCGTTTTCCCGGGCAAGCGCATGCCCGGACAACTGGGCAACGTAAAGCGCACAACACAGAACTTGGAGATCCTGCGAGTCGATTCGGCGCGCGGGCTGCTCATGATCAAGGGCGCAGTGCCCGGTTCCAAGGGACGCGACGTGATCGTGCGTCCGGCGGTAAAGGGTTAAGAGGACGCCATGGAACTGAAACTCATCAATGACAAGGGCGCAGCGGACGCGACCTTCAATGCGCCCGATGCAGTGTTCGGCCGCGAATTCAACCAGGATCTCGTCCACCAGGTCGTGATTGCCTACCAGGCGAACGCGCGCATGGGCACACGCAAGCAGAAAGAGCGCAGCGAGATCGCCAAGTCGACCCGCAAGCCCTGGCGCCAGAAAGGCACCGGCCGAGCGCGCGCCGGCATGGCCTCCAGCCCGCTTTGGCGGGGCGGCGGAAAGATCTTCGCCTCGAGCCCGGACGAGAATTTCTCGCATAAGGTCAACCGCAAGATGTTCCGCGCCGGAATGGCATCGCTCATTTCGCAGCTGGTTCGCGAGGACCGGGTCCGCGTTGTCGAGGAGTTCAAGCTCGACGCGCCCAAGACGAAGCTGCTTGCGCAGAAAATAAAGTCCCTCGGGTTCGACAGGCTCCTGGTGATCACCGACGAAATCGACGAAAACCTTTTCCTCTCGTCGCGCAACCTCATCAACGTGGAGGTGATGGAGGCCAGGCACGCCGACCCCGTGTCACTCGTGCGCTACCCCAATGTGCTGCTCACGAAGAAGGCGGTCGCCAAATTCGAGGAGATGTTCAAATGAGCGCCCCCAAGAGATACAACGCCGAGCAACTCATGAACGTGGTGCTCGCCCCGATCGTGTCTGAGAAAAGCACGCTCGTGGCGGACAAGCACGATCAGGTCGTTTTCCGCGTGGCGGATGCCGCGACCAAGCCTGAGATCAAAGCGGCAGTCGAGCTGCTGTTCAAGGTCAAGGTCGAGTCGGTGCAGGTCCTCAGCGTCAAAGGCAAGCAGAAGCGATTCGGGCGCATGCAGGGCCGCCGCCGCAGCTGGAAGAAAGCCTACGTATGCCTTGCCCCCGGGCAGGAAATCAACTTCGGAGCGCTGGAGTAAGCCATGGCACTCATCAAAGTCAAACCGACATCCCCGGGACGCAGGTCGCTGGTCAAGGTAGTCAGCCCCGACCTGCACAAAGGCGCGCCTTATGCGCCCCTGCTTTCCCCGCAGAGCAAGAAAGCGGGCCGCAACAACCATGGCCGCATCACGATGCGCCACCAGGGTGGCGGTCACAAACAGCATTACCGGATCATCGACTTCAAGCGAGGCAAGGATGCCATCGTCGCCAAGGTCGAGCGGCTGGAATACGACCCGAACCGCAGCGCCAACCTCGCGCTTCTCCTGTACGCAGACGGCGAGCGCCGTTACATCATCGCGCCTAAGGGCGTGAGCGTCGACATGCAGCTCGTGTCGGGTCCGGAAGCGCCGATCAAGTCAGGCAACGCGCTGCCGCTGCGCAATATCCCTGTCGGCACGACGATCCACTGCATCGAGATGCTTCCGGGCAAGGGCGCGCAGATTGCACGTTCTGCCGGTGCGAGCGTGCAGCTGCTGGCGCGCGAAGGCAGTTACGCGCAGCTGCGCTTGCGTTCGGGCGAAATCCGCAAGGTCCACGTTGATTGCCGCGCGACCATCGGCGAAGTGGGCAATGAAGAACACAACCTGCGTTCGATCGGCAAAGCCGGCGCCAAGCGCTGGCGCGGCATCCGACCGACCGTCCGTGGCGTGGCAATGAACCCGATCGATCACCCCCATGGCGGCGGCGAAGGCCGTACGTCCTCCGGGCGCCCCCCAGTTTCCCCGTGGGGCACCCAGAGCAAGGGCTTCAAGACACGGCGCAACAAGCGGACCCAGGGCATGATCGTCCGCGACCGCCGCCGTTCATAACGAGGCGCGAGGAAAAAAATGGCTCGTTCCATAAAGAAAGGTCCCTTCGTGGACCACCACCTGCTCGACAAGGTCGATGCAATCCGCGGCACCAACGACAAGCGGCCGATCAAGACCTGGTCACGCCGCTCGACGATCGTGCCCGACTTCGTCGGCCTAACGATCGCCGTGCACAACGGCAAGCAGCACATCCCCGTGTTCGTCACGGAAAACATGGTCGGCCACAAGCTCGGGGAGTTCGCTCTGACGCGAACCTTCAAGGGCCATTCGGCAGACAAGAAGACTTCCGGCACGCCTACGGCGGCGCCGAAGAAGTAAGGAGCCTACATGGAGACCAAAGCATCCCTGCGCGGCGCGCACCTCTCGGCCCAGAAAGGCCGGCTGGTCGCCGACCAGATTCGCGGATTGCCGGTTGATCGCGCGCTGAACGTGCTGCAGTTCAGCCCGAAGAAAGGCGCCGTCCTGATCAAGAAGGTGCTCGAGTCGGCAATTGCCAACGCCGAGCACAATGACGGCGCGGACATCGACTCGCTGAAAGTCAAAACGATTTACGTCGAGCGGGGCGCCTTCCTTAAGCGCTTCCAGGCGCGTGCAAAGGGCCGCGGCAACCGCGTGCTCAAGCATTCCTGCCACATTTACGTCACGGTCGGGGACTGAGAGACTCTATGGGACAAAAAATCCATCCGATCGGCTTCCGCCTTGCGGTCAACAAGAACTGGAGCTCGCGCTGGTACGCCAACAAGGCGAACTACACGAGCATGTTGGCCGAAGACATCAAGGTGCGCGCCTTCCTGAAGAAAAAGCTGGCGCACGCCTCCGTCGGCCGAGTGCTGATCGAGCGCCCGGCCAAGGACGCGCGCATTACGATTTTCTCGGCGCGGCCCGGCGTGGTCATCGGCAAGAAGGGCGAGGAGATCGAGGCGCTCAAGGCCGAACTGCGCAAGCTGATGGGCGTGCAGCAGGTGCACGTCAACATCGAAGAGATCCGCAAACCCGAGACGGACGCGCAGCTGATCGCCGATTCGATCGCGCAGCAGCTCGAAAAGCGGATCATGTTCCGGCGAGCCATGAAGCGAGCCATGCAGAACGCAATGCGCCTGGGCGCGCAGGGCATCAAGATCATGAGCGCAGGCCGACTGAACGGCGTTGAAATCTCCCGCACGGAGTGGTACCGCGAGGGCCGGGTGCCCCTGCACACGCTTCGCGCCGATATCGATTATGGCTTTGGCGAAGCGCTGACGACCTACGGGATCATCGGCATCAAGGTGTGGGTCTACAAAGGCGACATGGTCGCCAAGGCCGATGCTCAATCCCAAGCTGCAGCTCCGGCCGTACCGGCCGCTGACGATCCCGCTGCAGCCAGGCGTGCCAAGAAGCCGGCGCCGCGCCCGGGCGCCAAGCGCGCACCTGCTGCCGCCCGGCCTGAAGGTGATGGCGTAGCGAAGAAACCCCCCACGCGTCGCCCAGCGGCCAAGAAAGCCGAAGGCGAGGCTGGCGACGCCGCCGCTTCCGCCGACAAGCCGAAGACCACGGTGAAGCGCGTCCGCAAACCTGCTGCGACGCCCGCCCCCGCGGCCGGCGGCGACGAAGGGAAGAAGGAGTAACAAATGCTTCAACCATCACGCACCAAGTATCGCAAGCAGCAGAAAGGCCGCAATACCGGCAAGGCGACCCGAGGCAACAAGGTGTCGTTTGGCGAGTACGGCCTCAAGGCTATCGGTCGCGGGCGCCTCACGGCGCGCCAGATCGAAGCGGCCCGTCGCGCAATGACTCGCCACATCAAGCGTGGCGGCCGCATCTGGATCCGCATCTTCCCGGACAAGCCAATTTCAACCAAGCCGGCCGAAGTCCGCATGGGCAACGGCAAGGGCAATCCCGAATACTTCGTTGCCGAGATCCAGCCCGGCAAGGTCCTTTACGAGATGGACGGCGTCGACGAGCCGCTTGCGCGCGAGGCATTTGCCCTCGCTGCCGCAAAGCTGCCGATCAAGACCGCCTTCGTCCATCGCATGTTGGGGTAACAAGCCATGAAATCCAACGAACTGCGCGCTAAGAGCAACGACGAGCTCTCCAAGGAGCTGAACGACCTGCTCAAGGCACAATTCGGGCTGCGCATGCAGCTCGCCACCCAGCAGCTGACCAATACCAGCCAGATGAAAAAGGTTCGCCGCGACATCGCTCGCGTGCGCACCATGATCAAGGAAAAGGCGCCGAAATGACGACCGAACAAGCGACGCCTGCGAAAGCGGCCAAGAACCAGCGCACCCTAGTCGGACGCGTGGTCAGCGACAAGATGCAGAAAACCGTGACGGTCCTGGTCGAGCGCAAGGTGAAGCATCCCCGCATCGGGAAGATCATCACGCGCTCGAGCAAGTACCACGCTCATTCCGAAGCGAATGAGTTCAAGGAAGGCGACCTGGTCGAGATCTCCGAGTGCAGCCCCATCTCGAAGACCAAGGCGTGGAAAGTCACCAAGCTGATCGAGAAATCGAAGGCCGTATAACGGATTTAGTTGTAACTGGTCTGTAATTAAGGATATAATCTTCGGCTTGGCTTATCCCGCTCCCGGAAACTCTTCCGGCAGCGGATTTCGAACCCGGACGGGATCCAAAACTGGCCGCACTGCCTCAAGGCAGCACGGACAAGTTGGATGGAGAACTACCAATGATTCAAATGCAGTCCATTTTGGACGTTGCTGACAATACCGGCGCGCGCGCGGTCATGTGCATCAAGGTGCTGGGCGGCTCGAAGCGCCGCTACGCCGGGATCGGCGACATCATCAAGGTGAGCATAAAGGATGCGGCACCTCGCGGTCGCGTGAAAAAAGGCGAGATCTACCATGCCGTAGTCGTGCGCACGGCAAAGGGAGTTCGCCGCGGGGACGGTTCCCTCATCAAGTTCGACGGCAATGCCGCGGTGCTCCTGTCGGCGAAGTTCGAGCCGATCGGCACGCGCATCTTCGGGCCCGTCACCAGGGAACTGCGAACCGAGCGCTTCATGAAGATCGTATCGCTCGCGCCGGAAGTTCTTTGAGCTTGTAAGGGACCGATCATGAACAGAATCAAGAAAGGCGACGAGGTTATCGTCATCACGGGGCGGGACAAAGGCAAGCGCGGCGCGGTGCTGCGGCGCGTCGACGATCAGTACCTGGTTGTCGAAGGCGTCAACCGGGCGAAGAAGCATGCCCGCCCGAACCCGATGAAAGGCGTCACCGGCGGGATCGTCGACAAGGACCTCCCCATCCACATCTCGAACGTGGCGCTGTTCAACCCGGCGACCCAGAAAGCCGGCCGCGTGGGCGTCAAGACCCTCGAGGACGGCCGCAAGGTGCGGGTGTTCAAGTCGAACGGCGAACAGGTCGACGCGTAAGGAGCGAAGGATGGCAAAAGAAGCTACGAATACACCGAAGACTCCAAGGGCGCCAAAGGCGGCCCCGGGGGCGTCGGCAGCCGGCAAGCAGTCCGCAATCGGCGCGCAACAGGCACGCCTGCAGGGCATCTACCGGGAAAAAATCGTCCCCGAACTCATGAAGAAGTTCGACTACAAGTCGGTCATGCAGGTCCCGCGGGTCCAGAAAATCACGCTCAATATGGGCGTGGGTGACGCGACGAGCGACAAGAAGATCCTCGATTCCGCGGTGAGCGACATGGTCAAGATTGCCGGCCAGAAGCCCGTCGTCACGAAATCGCGTAAGTCCATCGCCGCTTTCAAACTGCGCGCAGGCGTGCCGATCGGCTGCATGGTGACGTTGCGCGGCGCGCGCATGTACGAGTTCCTCGACCGCCTCGTGACTATTGCGATTCCACGCATCCGTGACTTTCGCGGGATTTCAGGGCGTGCATTCGACGGCCGCGGGAATTACAACCTGGGCGTCAAGGAGCAGATCATTTTCCCCGAGATCGACTACGACAAGGTCGACACGTTGCGCGGCATGAACATCAGCATTTCCACCACTGCAAAATCCGATGAAGAGGCACGCGCCCTCCTGGCCGCGTTCCGCTTCCCGTTCCGGACCTGAGGGACCCCTGACATGGCCAAACTCGCTCTGATCAACCGCGACAAGAAGCGCCGCGAAGTCGTCAAGAAGTTCAAGGGAAAGCGCGCTGCGCTGCTCGAGACGATCAACAACCAGAAAGCGTCCGACGAGGACCGCGAGGCTGCGCGCGCCAAGTTCCAGATGCTCCCGCGAAACGCTTCCCCGGTTCGGCTGCGCAATCGCTGTTCCATCACGGGACGCCCGCGTGGCGTGTACCGCAAATTCGGCCTGGGCAGGAGCAAGCTGCGCGATTTCATCATGCGTGGCGAGGTCCCGGGCGTGATCAAGGCCAGCTGGTAAGGAGAGCCGAATGAGCATGAGTGATCCGATTGCCGACATGCTGACGCGCATCCGTAATGCGCAGATGGTCGGCCACCGCGAAGTGATGATGCCGGCTTCCAAGCTGAAATCGTCGATCGCCAAAGTCCTGAAAGACGAGGGCTACATCGAGGACTTCGGCCAGCGCCAGCAGGATGGCAAGTCCGAGCTCGTCGTGAGCCTCAAATACTACGCGGGTCGCCCGGTAATCGAAAAGATCGAGCGCATCTCAAAGCCGGGCCTTCGCGTCTACAAGGGCCGGGACAATCTTCCGAAAGTCATGAACGGGCTGGGGATAGCGATTCTTTCGACCTCCCGCGGCGTGATGACGGATACCAAGGCACGCGCAACCGGCGTCGGTGGCGAAGTGCTTTGCATCGTGGCGTAAGGACAGGACCATGTCGCGAATCGGTAAAAATCCAATCGTGGTTCCCAAGGGCGTCGAAGTGACGACCGCCGGGGGGCAGATTTCGGTCAAGGGACCGCTGGGCGTGATTGCCAGGCCGCTGGACCCGAACGTGGGCATCGAAAGGGACGGCGAGAACCTGCAGTGCAAAGTGCTCGGCAACTCCAGGCATGCCAAGGCGATGTTCGGCACGGTGCGTGCGCTTGTGTCCAACATGGTGGTCGGAGTGACCAAAGGCTGGGAGCGCAAGCTCCAGTTGGTCGGCGTCGGATACCGTGCGCAGGCCCAGGGCGACAAGCTCAACCTTACGCTTGGCTTTTCGCACCCGGTGGTTCACCAGATGCCCAAAGGCGTGAAAGTCGCAACGCCGACCCAGACGGAGATTCTCCTTACCGGCGTCGACAAGCAGCAGGTCGGGCAGGTTGCGGCCGAAGTGCGCGCCTATCGCTCACCTGAGCCTTACAAAGGCAAGGGCGTGCGCTATTCCGACGAGACCATCGTCCTGAAAGAGACGAAGAAGAAGTAACGGAGCCGATCATGTTCGACAAAAATTCAGCCCGGCTGCGCAGGGCGCAAAAGACCCGCGCAAAAATCCGCCAGATTGAGGCAACGCGCCTTACGGTCACCCGCACCAACAGCCATATCTACGCGCAGATCACCGCGGGCGATGGGGCGAAAGTGCTCGCGAGCGCGTCCACGGCCGAGAAGGAAGTGCGCGCCCAGCTCAAGCATGGCGGCAACGTGAAAGCGGCCGAGATGGTCGGACAGCGCATCGCGGAGAAAGCCAAGGCCGCGGGCATCGAGACGGTCGCGTTCGACCGCGGCGGCTACCGCTATCACGGCCGTGTCAAAGCCCTTGCCGACGCGGCCCGCGCCGGCGGCCTTAAGTTCTAAGCCAGAGGAACAAAGTTATGGCGAAGATGCAACCCAGGATGCAAAGCGAAGACCGCGGCGACGGCATGCGCGAGAAGATGATCGCGATCAACCGCGTCACGAAGGTGGTCAAGGGCGGCCGGATTCTCGGTTTCGCAGCCCTTACCGTGGTCGGCGACGGAGACGGCGGTGTCGGCATGGGCAAGGGGAAGGCGCGCGAAGTGCCGGTGGCCGTGCAAAAGGCGATGGACGAAGCACGCCGGAAGCAGGTGAAGATCAGTCTGAAGAACGGCACGCTGCACCACTCGGTGATCGGCCGGCATGGCGCCGCGGTCGTCCTGATGCAGCCGGCTTCCGACGGTACCGGGATCATCGCCGGCGGTCCGATGCGCGCTGTGTTTGAAGTAATGGGCGTAACCAACATCCTCGCCAAGTGCTTCGGCTCGACCAATCCGTACAACGTTGTCCGGGCCACGCTGAATGGCCTGCTGGCGATGAACACTCCGGCCGAGATTGCCGCCAAGCGCGGCAAGACGGTCGAAGAGATCCTGGCCTGAGGACGGACGCCATGGCAGACAAGAGAATCAAAGTGAAGCTCATCAAGAGCACCGCCGGCTGCAAGCAAAGCCATCGGGATACCGTACGCGGATTAGGTCTGCGGCGCATGCACCACACGGTGGAGTTGGAAGACACGCCGTCGGTGCGCGGCATGATCAACAAGGTCTACTACCTCGTCCAGGTAGTGGCCTGAATCGGAGAAGAGAATGCGCCTCAACGATCTGAAACCGGCCGAGGGCTCCAAGCGGAACCGTCGCCGCGTCGGCCGTGGAATCGGCTCGGGCCTGGGCAAGACGGCCGGCCGCGGGCACAAGGGCCAGAAGTCGCGTTCCGGCGGCTTTCACAAGGTCGGCTTCGAGGGCGGCCAAATGCCGCTGCATCGCCGCCTGCCGAAGCGGGGCTTCACTTCGCCCACGCAAGGCCTGACGGACGAAGTGCGCCTGGACGACCTGCAGAAGATGTCGGGTACAGAAATCGACCTGGCTGCGCTTAAGGCAGCGCACGTCATCCGTCGCGATGCGCTCGGCGCCAAGGTCATCCTTTCCGGCAAGCTCGATCGCAAGGTGAGCCTCAAGGGCATCAAGGTCACCAAAGGCGCGCGTGCGGCGATCGAAGCCGCGGGCGGCACAATCGAGACAGTGGAGGCTCAGCCGGCCGCGCAATAGCGCGCCGTCTGATCTACAAAAGTGGCTGCTGCGCTCCCGCAAGCCCGTTCAGGACGCTACGGCGACCTCAAGAAGAGGCTTTTTTTCCTCCTCGGGGCGCTGCTCGTCTTTCGGGTGGGCGCGCACATCCCGGTCCCGGGCATCGACCCGAACGTCCTGGCCGATCTCTTCAAGAGCCAGCAGGGTGGGATCCTCGGCATGTTCAACATGTTTTCGGGCGGGGCGCTTTCGCGCTTCACGATTTTCGCGCTGGGAATCATGCCGTACATCTCAGCGTCGATCATCATGCAGCTCATGACCGCGGTGAGCCCGCAGCTCGAGCAATTGCGCAAGGAAGGCGAAACAGGTCGGCGCAAGATCACCCAGTACACGCGTTACGGCACTGTGTTCCTCGCGCTGTTCCAGGCGACGGGCATTTCAATTGCCCTTGAGTCCCAGCCGGGTCTTGTCCTGGATCCCGGGCTCATGTTCCGCATCACTACGGTCACCACGCTTGTGACGGGCACCATGTTCCTCATGTGGCTCGGCGAGCAGATTACCGAACGCGGCCTGGGCAATGGCATCTCGATAATCATTTTTGCCGGCATTGCCGCGGGTCTGCCCAATGCGATCGCCGGCACGCTCGAACTGGTGCGTACCGGTGCGATGCATCCGGTCACTGCCCTGTTCATCGTGGCGGCCGTCGTCGTAGTGACCGCCTTCGTGTGCTTTGTCGAACGCGGCCAGCGAAAAATCCTGGTGAACTACGCCAAGCGGCAGGTCGGGAACAAGGTCTATGGCGGCCAAAGCTCACATCTGCCCTTCAAGCTGAACATGGCCGGCGTGATTCCGCCGATCTTCGCCTCGTCGCTGATCCTGTTCCCCGCCACCCTGCTGGGGTGGTTCGGCTCGGCCGAGGGCATGAATTGGCTCAAGGACGTGGCCGCGACGCTGTCGCCGGGCCAGCCCATTTACGTGATGATTTACGCAGCGCTGATCGTGTTCTTCTGCTTTTTCTACACCGCATTGCAGTACAACCCGAAGGAAACGGCAGACAACCTCAAGAAGTCGGGCGCGTTCGTCCCCGGCATCCGGCCGGGTGACCAGACAGCGCGCTACCTTGAGAAGATCCTTGTGCGGTTGACGCTAGCCGGCGCGATTTACGTGACCGTGGTGTGTCTCCTGCCCGAGTTCCTGATTCTCAAGTGGAACGTGCCTTTCTACTTCGGCGGGACTTCGTTGCTGATCATCGTCGTCGTCACGATGGACTTTATGGCTCAGGTGCAGGCCTACGTGATGACGCACCAGTACGAAAGCCTGCTCAAGAAAGCGAATTTCAAGGGCGGCCTGACGGCGCGCTAGCAAGGAGAAGAAAAGCAGCCTATGTCGAAGGAAGACGTGATCCAGATGCAGGGTGAGATCGTCGAGAACCTGCCGAACGCGACCTTCAGGGTCAAGCTCGAGAATGGCCACGTTGTCCTCGGGCATATTTCCGGAAAGATGCGGATGCATTACATCCGCATCCTGCCGGGTGACAAGGTCACGGTCGAACTGACCCCGTACGACCTCTCGCGGGCACGCATCGTGTTCCGCGCGAAGTAGGAAACAGGAGAGCACCATGAAAGTAATGGCTTCGGTCAAGAAGATCTGTCGCAAATGCAAAATCGTGCGGCGCAAGCGCGTGGTGAGGGTGATCTGCACCGATCCGCGCCACAAGCAGCGTCAGGGTTAATGCATTGAACAAGCAGGTCTTTTCGAATATAATCTTCGGTTTTCCGTTTTCGACCGCGGGGTCTGCCGGCCCCTTTATTAAAAGATTTGCGGAGTAATCCATGGCACGTATCGCCGGAATAAACATTCCCAACCACCAGCATGCCGATGTTGCGCTGACGGCCATATTTGGCATAGGTCACGCACGCGCGCAGGCCATTTGCAAGGCAGCTGGCGTCATCGGCACTCGCAAGATGAAAGACCTGGCAGATGCCGAGGTTGACCGCTTGCGCGAAGCCGTCGCCAAGTTCACAGTCGAAGGCGACCTGCGACGCGAAGTCTCGATGAGCATCAAGCGGCTCATGGACCTCGGCTGCTACCGCGGCCTGCGCCATCGCAAAGGCCTGCCGGTTCGCGGCCAGCGCACGCGCACCAATGCACGGACGCGCAAGGGCCCCCGCAAGGCCGCAATCGCCGGCAAAGCAGCGCCGAGCAAGGGCTAAGCGCTCGATAACGAATCACTAGGAACCTAATGGCCAAGACCCAAAATCCGCAGCAGGTGCAGTCCGCAGCGCGGGCGCGCAAGAAGGTGAAGAAGAACGTCGCTGAGGGCATCGTTCACGTGCACGCGTCCTTCAACAACACCATCATCACGATCACCGACCGCCAGGGCAACACCCTTTCATGGGCGACCTCGGGCAACGCCGGCTTCAAGGGCTCGCGCAAGTCGACTCCGTTTGCCGCGCAGATCGCAGCGGAGAGGGCTGGTCGTGCCGCGCAGGAATGCGGCGTGAAGAACATTGAAGTGCGCATCAAGGGCCCGGGTCCGGGACGCGAATCGGCGGTTCGCGCGCTGAACGCGATCGGTATGAAGATCAGCAGCATCGCCGACGTAACACCGGTGCCGCACAACGGCTGCCGCGCGCCCAAAAAGCGCCGCGTTTAAGGCCAAGGAGAAAACATGGCAAGGAACCTGGACGCCAAGTGCCGTCAGTGCCGCAGGGAAGGCGAGAAGCTCTTCCTCAAAGGCGAAAAGTGCTTTACAGACAAGTGCGCCATCGAGCGCCGGGCGTACGCGCCTGGCCAGCATGGCCAGAAGAGCGGTATGCGCCTGTCGGATTACGGCAAGCAGCTCCGCGAAAAGCAGAAGATGCGCCGCATCTACGGCATCCTCGAGCGGCAATTCCGCAAGATCTACGCCGAGGCCGACCGGAAGAAAGGCATCACCGGCGAGAACCTTCTGCAGTTGCTCGAGTCGCGGCTGGACACGGTCGTGTTCCGGATGGGCTTCGGGGCATCGCGCTCGGAGTCGCGCCAGATCGTGCGCCACAACGGGATCCTTGTGAACGCAAAGCGCGTGAACATCCCTTCGTACTTCGTCAAGCCGGGCGACGTGGTAGAAGTCGCCGGGCCGGCCAAGGAGCAGCTGCGCATCAAGGCTGCGGCCGAAGCGACCGAGAGCCGGGGCGTTCCCGAATGGCTTGAGGTCGATGCCAAGGCGCTCAAAGGCACGTTCAAGAACCTGCCCGCGCGCTCTGAATTGCCGGCGTCGATCAACGAAAGCCTGGTCGTCGAGCTGTATTCCAAGTAAGCGAAGTAGCCTAAGTATTCACACTCAGCAGCGGCCCGGATTTCGGGTCGCGCGTTTTACCTGTCAGGAACGCAAACATGCCGCAGACCGGATTTCTGAAACCGCGCATCGTCGATGTGCAGAATCTCTCGCCCTACCACGCCAAGGTCACGATGGAGCCCTTCGAGCGCGGCTATGGCCACACGCTGGGCAACGCGCTTCGCAGGGTCCTGTTGTCCTCCATGCCGGGCTACGCCCCGACCGAGGTGCAGATTGTCGGCGTCGTGCATGAGTACTCGACGCTCGATGGCGTCCGCGAGGACGTGGTCGACATCCTGCTCAACCTGAAAGGCGTCGTCCTGCGGCTGCATAACCGCCAGGAAGCGATCCTCACGCTCAAGAAGAACGGCGAAGGCACCGTAACGGCGGCCGATATCGAAGAGCAGCACGATGTCGAAATCATCAACCCCGAGCACGTTGTCGCCCACCTCACGGCCGGCGGCAAGCTCGAGATGCAGATCAAGGTGGAGATGGGCCGCGGTTACGTGCCGGGCAACATGCGCTACCTGCCCGAGGAGACCAAGGGCATAGGCCGCGTTATCCTCGACGCCTCCTTCAGCCCGGTTCGCCGCGTGTCGTACCTGGTCGAATCGGCGCGCGTCGAACAGCGCACGGACCTCGACAAGCTCGTCATCGACATCGAAACGAACGGCGCGATCGAGCCCGAAGAGTCGATCCGATACGCCGCGCGGATCCTCGTGGACCAGCTATCTGTTTTCGCGCAGCTCGAAGGCACCGCAATGCCGACGGAGTCGCCCAAGTCGCCGCAAGTCGATCCCATCCTCCTGCGTCCGGTGGATGACCTCGAACTCACGGTGCGTTCGGCCAACTGCCTCAAGGCTGAAAACATCTATTACATCGGGGACCTCATCCAGCGCACGGAAACGGAGCTGTTGAAGACCCCGAACCTGGGTCGCAAGTCGCTGAACGAGATCAAGGAAGTGCTGGCCTCGCGCGGACTCACGCTCGGCATGAAGCTGGAGAACTGGCCGCCGGCCGGTCTCGAGCACGGCAGGAACTAGGACACCAAGGAATAAGCCATGCGCCACGGCCACGGACTCAGGAAACTCAATCGCACATCGAGCCACCGGCTTGCCATGTTCCGCAACATGGCAGTCTCGATGCTGCGCCACGAAACCATCAACACCACGCTGCCCAAAGCCAAGGAACTGCGCCGGATCGTCGAGCCGTTGATCACGCTCGGCAAGGCGCCGACGCTTGCGAACCGGCGCCTGGCGTTCAATCGCCTGCGTGACCGGGAGATCGTCGGCAAGCTTTTCGACGAGCTCGGCCCGCGCTACGCGAAGCGCAATGGCGGGTACCTCAGCATCCTTAAGAACGGCTTTCGCAAGGGCGACAACGCCCCCATGGCAGTCGTCATGTTGATGGATCAGCCGGAAAAGCCCGCCGAGCCGAAGTCAGACGCCAAGGCGGCCGCTTAACGCAGCTGCCTGGTCGCGGGACGCAAAAAAGCCGGGCGCTGCCCGGCTTTTTTATTTTGCGCTTTCAGGCGACGAGTATCACGCGGTAGTCGTTCACGTTCGTGAGGGTCGGCCCGGTCACGACGAGATCGTCGATGCCGGAGAAAAAGGCCCACGAGTCGTGATTCGCCAACAGGGCCTTGGCGTTCAGTCCTGCTTGTGAAGCGCGGGCGAGCGAATCCGGAGCGAGGAATGCGCCAGCGTTGCTCTCGGATCCGTCGATGCCATCCGTATCCGCGGCAAGGGCGTGAACGCCTTCGAGCCCGCCAAGCTCTACCCCCAGGGACAGCAGGAACTCGCTGCAGCGTCCGCCTCGTCCACTGCCTTTGACGGTCACCGTGCATTCCCCGCCTGAAATCAGTGCGACAGGCGGCGTGAACGGCGCGCCCGTGGAACGCACTTCACGCGCGATGGCGGCCATCACCTTGCCCACTTCGCTTGCTTCCCCGGTAATGGAGTCGCTGAGGATGGCCGCCGAAATCCCGCCCGCGCGGAAGACCTCCGCGGCGGCCTCGAGCGAACGATGCGCCGTCGCGATGACGCGGTTTTCGGCCTTTGAAAATACCGGGTCACCGGGCTTCGGCGTTTCGGCGATTTCACCGCGCTTTCCGGCGCCCAAGTGGCGGCCTATCGACGCAGGCGGTTCTACCGCATAGCGTGAAAGGATCTCGAGCGCATCTTCGTAGGTCGACGGGTCGGGTGCGCACGGGCCGGAAGCAATGTGCGTCGGGTCATCACCCGTGACGTCTGAAATCACGAGCGCGAGGATCTTCGCGCTGCAGGCCGCGGCCAGCCGCCCACCTTGGATTACGGAGAGATGCTTCCTGACCGTGTTGATCTCCTGGATCGCCGCGCCGCAGGCGAGCAGCTTGCGAGTGACTTCCTTCAAATCGCCCATCGAAATGCCATCGACGGGGATGGAAAGCAGGCTCGAGCCCCCCCCGGATACCAGGGCCAGGAGCAGGTCATCGGGCCCGAGGGCGCGGACGCTCGAAAGGATTTCCCGCGCTGCCGCCTCGCCGCTTTCGTCGGGAACCGGATGCCCGGCTTCGACCACGCGGATCCGGCGGGTGGGTAGTGCGTGTCCATAACGGGTAATCACGAGCCCGGACAGGCGTGAATCAGCTGGCCAGTTTCTTTCCACAGCCGCCGCCATCGAAGCAGCCGCTTTGCCGGCGCCGATCACGAGCGTCCTGCCCACCGGGGGCAGAGGGAGGTGCGGTGGAACGATTTTCAGCGGATCGGCTGCGGCAACCGCTGCGCGGTAGCTTTCGAGCAGCAGCTCCCGGAGCTGCGTCCCGCTGACGCTAGCCAAACGTTTCCCGGGCCGCCGATCCGCGCAGGGCATAAAGGCGCGGGTAGTACTCCCGAAACGCTTCGCGAATTTCCTCGACCGGCACGTCCGCGTAGGAACCGCGGCTGCGCAAGTACTCCATGTGACGTCGATCGTCGGCATCGAACGGATGAAAGATCGAATCATTCCGGCCATCGAATTCGAGCGGCTTTACGCGAAATTTCTCGCAGAGGGCGAGGTTGAAGGCGGGAGTTGCCTTCACCCATTTGCCCTCGATCAGGAGCTCCGCGAACCCGTGATAAATGAATTCGTCCCGGCCCATGAATTCAAGCAGGCGCGGGGTCGTAAGGTGATTCTTCACGTCCGCAAATCCGATGCGGGCGGGGATGCCAGCCGCGCGGGCCGTGGCCGCCAGCAACGAAGCTTTGCCGATGCAAAAGCCCTCGCCCGCGGCAATGCAGTCGCTCGCCCTGAAAGCGGAGGCGACCGTGAAATCGAGGAAGGGGTTGTACTTGATGCGGTCGCGAATCGCGTAATAAAGCGTCACCGCCCGTTCCAAATGAGTCGATCCTCGGGCATGTTCTTCGGCAAACGCCACCACCGACGGATGGCCACTGTCGATGTATTCCGCGCTGGCCAGATAAGGTTCGGATGCGTTCACTTGTCGAGCTTCATCATTTTCCGGGTTCCCGTGAACAACGGGCTGGACTGGTTGCACAATTCGTCGAGCACGGTGAAATGGTCCGCCCCCGGCACTTCGATATCCGCCGTGACGGCCGACTTCCAGCGCGAGCCGAGCAACGCGTTCTGCCGCTTGAACTCGGAGCTTTCGCGCCCGCCCACTGCCGTGACGACCGGCGCACGCGTAGCAGGCGGCATGAAGGCCGGGGAGAGCTTGAGCGCGGCGGCCTCGTCGAGCCTGAGGTCGGGATTCAGCCAGTCGACCTCGACGATCGGCCGCAAGTCATAAACCCCGCTCACCGAAAGGCCACCCTTGAAAAGGTCGCGTGGCAGATCCTTGTCGTAAACAGGCCAGAGCGCCGCCATCATCATCGCCGTCAGGTGACCTCCCGCCGAATGCCCGGCCACGTACAGCCTGTCCTGGTCCATGCCATAGTCTTCGCAGTGCTTCCAAAGCCACCCCGAGGCGCGCAGCATTTGCTTGACGATCTCTTCGATCGTCACCGCGGGGCAAAGGTCGTAGTTCACCGCGACAATCGATACGCCCGCATCCACCCAGGCCGGCGCGAGAAAAGAGAAGTCATGCTTGTCCATGGCGCGCCAAAACCCGCCGTGAATGAACATCATGCAAGTGCCGTCCCCCTTGCGGGCCGGAAAGATGTCGAGCGTCTCGCCGGCGCTTTCGCCGTATTGGCGGTCCAGGTAGCAGATCATGGACGAGCGCGTCCGGGCCGACTTCTCCGCCCATCGCGACATCACGGCCGGATGGTCGGGAAAGAGCACACGGTTGTTGTACTCGCGGCTGTAGAACTCGTTGTTACCCATGGTTTCGTCCATCAACAATCAAGAATCGAGTCAGCCGCGCTGCTCACGCAAGAGGCCGAGCGCTACCTGGGCTGGGCGGTCCGAATACGAGAACAGCACCGTTTCGCCGGTGCTTTCAAATTGCACCGGTTGCCAGGAGGGCACGACAAAAGTGTCACGGGGGGAGAACCGGAACTTCTCCTTGCCGATCTTCACCACGCCTTCGCCTTCCGCGACCGAGTAAATCGTCCCATCGGTGGAGCGATAGGGACTGGATTGGAAAGCAGCGGGTAGCAGCTGGATGAATGCGCCGATCGTGGGCATTGCGAATCCGCCTGTGAGCGGATTGATGAACTGCATCTTCCAGCCGTGACACGTATCGACGGGCTCGTTGCGCGCCAGTGCAGCGAGCGTTTCGCGGCTGCGTTCGTACGGGTAGTTGAAGATCGGCGAGGTCTTCGACGTGGGCAACGGCCCGATGGGGACGAGATTGTTGCCATAGCTTGAGTACGACGCGCCTTCGTTCCGCGTAACCGGTTGCTCGTCTTCGGCGAATGTCTCCATGAACTGCGCGCCGAACAGCTGCAGGATCTGGATGTCCAGGCCGTCCATCCAGACAACCGGCTCGTTGCCGGGATTGCCGTGGTCGTGCCACGTCCAGGAAGGGGTAATGATGAAGTCGCCCGGCCGCATCGTGGTCCGTTCCCCATCCACGGCCGTATATGCGCCGGATCCTTCTACGATGAAGCGCAACGCGGACTGCGTATGCCGGTGGCTCGGGGCGACTTCCCCCGGGAGGATGAGTTGCAATCCGCAATAGAGGCTGCGCGTGATGCACGACTGCCCGCGCAACCCCGGGTTCTCCAGGATCAGGACCCTGCGGACCGCTTCAGCCGCGGTGATGAGGCTGCCCGACTCCATGATGAAAGGCCGGATGTCGGCGTACTTCCAGAGGGCCGGCACACAGCCCGGTGTGGGGAGCGGCGGCACGAGGGCGTGCAGCACTTCCCAGAGTGCGGTCAGGTTTTCACGGTCAAGCCGGGAATAGAACTCCGCGCGCGCGCCTTCCCCGCTCGGGGCCTGTGGCATGACTTTGCTCGCGACTTGCATGACGCTTCTCCGTGCGCGCTGGAGTCCAATTCTAGCAAAGCCCCCTACGAGACGGGGGCGTTTAAGCCTGCGATCAGGGCGATTTCGCTAACCAAAACACGGGTTTAACGAGTCGCTCAAGCCAGCAGCTTAGGCAGCCAGGTCGCGACAGCCGGCACGAGGAAGACAAGCGCAAGCACGAGGATGCTCATCACAACATAGGGAATCACGGCCTGGAAAATATGGCTCATGCGCACTTCCGGCGGTGAAACGCCCTTCATCGTCATGAGCAGCAGACCATGTGGCGGAAGAAGCAGCCCGAGCTGCATGCAGATCAGGAACATGACCCCGAACCACACGAGATCCACGCCGAGCGCCTGGACCACCGGCATGAAGATCGGCAGGGTAATGAGCATCATGCTGACCTGGTCGACGAAAATCCCCAGGAAGATCAGGAGCAGCATCATCCCCGCCAGGACCGCCATGGGCGGCAACCCCTGCCCTGTAATGAGCGAAACAAGACCGCTGCTCGCGCCGGAAAAGCTCAGGATCTGCGAGAAAGTCGTCGCTCCGACAATGATGAACAGGATCATGCCGGAGATGCCCACGGTCCCGCGCAGCGCGGCCACCATCGCCGTGACGGTGAGTGCGCGATACGCCAGCGCAAGCACCATCGTCGCGAGCGCGCCGATCGCGGCCGATTCTGTCGGTGTGGCCCACCCCGCAGACATCGACGCCACCACGATTGCGAAGATCGAAACGAGCGGCAGCACGTACTGGACGAACGGACGCAGTTTTTCCCACCCCTCGTACTCGGCAAGTTCCGAGGGCGGCGCGAGCGAAGGCTCGAGCTTCACCCGCACGATGATGTAGACGACGAAGGCGGCGGCGAGGATCAGGCCCGGGATGACTCCGCCGATGAGCAGCTTGGAAATCGAAATGCCAGAGAGGCTGCCCAGCAGCACTGTCAGCGCCGAGGGCGGTATCAGCATGTCCACGGCGCCGATCGCCATGATCGGCCCGGTCGCCATCGTCGGATGATAGCCGCGCTTGAGCATCACCGGCAGCATCAGGCTGCCGAGCATGGCGGTCGTGGCAATGGTGGAGCCTGAGATCGCCGAAAACACCGTCCCTGCAACCACTGCGACCACGGCCAACCGTCCCGGCACTTGGCGGATGAGGCGCTCGACGCCGTCGATGACCTTGACCGCGAGACCGGTGTGAAACAGCACTTCGCCCATCAGGATGAACAGCGGGATCGGCGTGAGCGAAAAGCTCGCCACGGATTGGACGCTGTTCCTGGCAAGCTGAGTCAGGCCTGCCTCACCGCCAAGGAACAGCACGGCGCCCGCGAGGTTGATTGCGAGGAAAGTGAAGGCGACCGGCAAGCCGAGAAACAGCAGCACCGTCGAGCCGCCGAGCATGAGCCATGCCGCTGCTTGCCAGGACATCAGGGTCGCACGCCGCTCAACCGGCGGTCACTGCGTCGTCGCGTGGCGCGTGCTCGCCCAGCGCCAGCCGCCGCATGCGGAACAGCATCTCGACTGAAAGCAACACAAACGCAACGGGCAGGGGCGCGAGGATCCACCACTCGGGAAGCACAAGGGTCTTGATCGAAAGCGAACCCCCGCTGAAGCTTGCGAAGACGGCCCGGAAGCCGTAGTAGGCGATCACGATGCAGCATCCAAGCCCGAGCGCGTCCGAAACCCATTCGCACAACCAACCCGCTTTCCTTGGAAGCGCCCGCAAGAGGATATCCACACGGATATGCTGGCCGCGCCTAAGCAGCCACGGCGCTGCGAGCATGGTGATGAGGTAAAGCATCCATTCGGAGACCTCGTTTGCCCAAGCAATGCCCTGCACCCCGGGAATGATGCGGACGTTTCTCAACATCACGTCCCCGCAGATCATCAGCGTCATCAGCAGCACCACTGCGCAGGCGAGGAGGGCAAACCCGTTCAGCAGCCGGCCCCAAGCGGCCGAGACGCGCTCGATCATGTCATGACGCTATTTGCTGAACAGCTTGCGCATTTGCGGACCGTACTGGGGGCTGGCCTTGAACATGGAGTCCCACGCCACGTTATACGCCTTGTCCACGTACTGCTTCGAGGTCGCCGCATCGAAGGTAATCACCTGGATGCCCGCTTGCGCCTGGCGTTTCGTATCTGTCTCATTCAGCGCTTTCCAGGAGTCGTTCTCCGCTTCGGAAGCGATCATCTGGCGCATGAGCAGGTCCCGTTGCGGCTGGGAAAGCGACTTCCACTTGCCGAGGTTCATGACGAGAGAAACCTCCGCGCTGTAGAACCCGGGATCGACCCGGTACTTGGTTTTTTCCTGCCAGTTCGCATCGAAGATGCCCTGGATCGGCCAGCCATAGCCATCCACGACGCCGCGCTCGAGCGCTGTGTACACCTCGCCGGGGGGCGTAGTGATGACTGTGGCGCCGAGGGCTGCGAAAAAATCGCGATACACCGGCGTCACGCGGATTTTGAGGCCCGTCAGGTCGGGCTTGTCGATCTTCTTGTTGAGGTAAAGGTGAAAGGGCGTGTACTCGATGACCCGGCCGATGTACTGCATGCCGGCCTTTTCGTTCCAGATCTTGTTGATCAGGTCGACCGCGCCATTCTTGCGTTGCTCCTGCATGCTGACCTGCGTGAGCTTGAGCGCATCGGCTTCCGGCATGATGTTCGTATAGAAGGCGCCGGTCGCCATCCCGATGTCGACCACGCCGGATTGCACCGCCTTGCCGACTTCGAAGGGCGGCATGGCTTTCGGGCCGCCGATGAAATTAAGCTGGAGGACGCCTTTCCCTTCGGCATTCAGTTTGCGGATGAGGACCTCGAGTTTCTTTACGTACTCGGTGTTCTCCGCAAATGCGCTCACCACCCTTAACGTAGTTTCCTGGGCGGCGACACCGGTTGAGATTGCCGCGGTCAAAGCTGCGAAGGCCACTCTCAGAATCGGTCGAATCATTGTCTCCCCTTTTAGTTATCGGCTGCTGCGTGGGTGCGCTGGCAAGGGTAGGTGCGGGGCGCGCTTTTGTCCATATATCATGGCGGAATGAAAACGCAGACACTCGACACCAGCCCGTCGCCCGACGGGCGACCGCCTTTTCGCGCCGACCACATCGGCAGCCTGTTGCGGCCGCAGAAGCTGCGGCAGGCTTTCCGCCAGCACACCGCCGGGGAGATCGCCGATGACGCTTTCCGGTCGGTGCAGGATGAAGCGATCCGGGAGGTCGTTAAATTGCAGGAAGACTGCGGCCTCGGAGTGGTGACCGACGGTGAGTTCCGGCGGATCTCGTACTGGGAAAAATTCGTCCGCCTGACCGACGGCCTCGTTGTGAAGGATGCGGTGTTCAAGTTCCACGATGACCATGGCCACGAAGCCGACTTCACTGCGCCCTACGCACGCGGACGCGTCTCGCGTCGCGCACCGATCACCTTGGACGAGTTTTCTTTCGTAAAAGGACTGACCGGTGCGGTGCCCAAGATCACCATGCCCGCGCCGTCTACGATGCACCTCTACCGGTTCAGCGACTATGCAGCGGCCGGCCTGTACGAGGACCCTCAGGAATTCTTCGCCGAGCTCGGGCAGGTCTACCAGCAGGAAATCGCCGACCTTGGAAAGGCCGGCGCCCGCTACGTTCAACTCGACGAAGTGGCGTTGGCGATGCTGTGCGATCCCGCAGCGCGGGAAAAGGTCAAGGCCGGTGGGCATGACCCGGAGCGGCTGGTCGATTTATATGTCGATGCCATCAACGAGGCAGTCAAGGGACGGCCCGAAAACATGGTGGTGGGCATCCACATGTGCCGGGGAAACTACAAGGGTCGTTACCTGTCGGAGGGCGGTTACGACTCGGTCGCAGAGAAGCTGTTCAATCGGGCAAACGTCAATCACTTCCTGCTCGAATTCGACACGCCGCGTGCAGGCGACTTTTCGCCGCTGCGTTTGATGCCGAACAACAGGGGCGTCGTCCTCGGGCTGGTCAGTTCGAAAGTCCCGCAGCTCGAGTCCCTCGACCTCCTTCACCGCAGGGTCGACGAGGCCTCGAAATTTGTTGCGGCCTCCATGCTGGCGCTCAGCCCGCAATGCGGATTCGCAAGCACCATGGGCGGTAACCCGGTGACCGAGGAGGACGAGCGGGCAAAACTCCGGGTGTGCGTCGAGGCTGCTTCAAGGATCTGGGGCGCCTGAGCTTTTTTCACCGCCAACGCTAAAATGCCCGCACCATGACCGACAAACCCAAGCACGGCCTCGCCCGCGGACTCACCAACTACGGTGATGCGGATTTCTCGCTCTACCTTCGGCGCTCTTTCGCCAAGAGCATGGGCTACTCGGGCGAAATGCTCGCGCGACCCGTCATCGGCATCGCCGATACGTCTAGCGGCTTCAACAACTGCCATCGAAACGTCCCGGAGCAGATCGAGGCGATCAAGCGCGGCGTGCTGGCCGCGGGCGGATTGCCGCTGTCGTTTCCCACTGTCTCTCTTGGCGAGGTGTTCCTCAGTCCCACCTCGATGATGTTCCGTAACATGATGGCGATGGACACCGAGGAAATGATCCGTGCCCAGCCGATGGATGCGGTCGTCCTCGTCGGCGGATGCGACAAGACGGTCCCGGCGCAACTCATGGGGGCCGCTTCAGCCGATGTGCCGGCCATCCAGCAGATCGTCGGCCCGATGATGCCCAACATGTTTCATGGCGAGCGGCTGGGGGCCTGCACGGATTGCCGCAGGTTCTGGGGATTGCATCGCGCCGGCAAGGTCGACCAGGCGGGGATCGACGAGATCGAAGGCAACCTGGCGGCGACCGCCGGCTCGTGCGCCGTCATGGGCACGGCGTCAACCATGGCCTCAATTGCCGAAGCACTGGGCATGGCCCTGCCGGGCACGGCTGCAATCCCTGCCGTGCATGCCGACCGCCTTCGCGCTGCCGAGGCGAGCGGCCGGCGCGCCGTAGAGCTTGCTAAAAACCCTATCCGGCCCTCACAGATCATCACCAAAAAGTCGATCGAGAACGCCATGCGCGTACTGCTCGCGATCGGCGGATCGACCAACGCGATCGTTCACCTCACTGCCATTGCCGGCCGGGTAGGCGTCAAGATCGACTTGAATCGCCTCAACACCCTCTCGGACACTACACCGGTGCTGGTCGACCTGAAGCCCACGGGCCAGCACTACATGTCCGATCTCTTTGCTGCGGGAGGGCTCGGCGCCGTGCTGCGCGAGCTGAAGCCCTTGCTTCACCTCGATTGCATGACCGTCACGGGTGAGACGATGGGCGAGCGGCTCGCCAACGAGCCGGGTTGGGTGGACCGTTCTGTGGTGCGCACCTTTGACGATCCGTACCAGAAGGAAGGCGGCCTCGTCGCGCTCTTCGGGTCGCTTGCGCCCAACGGCGCCATCCTCAAGCGCTCGGCGGCCGACCCGACCCTGTTCGAGCGGGAAGGCCGTGCCGTGGTCTTTACATCGCTCGACGACCTTGCGGCTCGCGTCGACACGCCGGACCTCGACATCAAGGCTGACGATTTCATGGTGCTGCAAAATGCCGGACCCAAGAGCGGGTACGCCATGCCGGAATCGGGCTACCTGCCGATCCCGCAAAAGCTTGCGCGTGCCGGCCTGAAGGACATGGTGCGCATTTCGGATGCGCGCATGAGCGGAACCGCTTTCGGCACCATCGTGCTGCACGTGTCGCCGGAAGCGGCAATCGGCGGTCCGCTCGCGTTAGTGAAGAACGGCGACCGCATCCGAATTTCAGTAAAGGAGCGCCGCATCGAGCTCCTCGTTGCCGAGGATGAACTCGCCCGGCGGCGCGCGCAATGGAAGCCGCCTGTAGAAATGCCCAAGCGTGGCTATGCAAAGCTCTACATGGAACACGTCATGCAGGCCGAGGACGGCTGCGACTTCGATTTCCTGAGACGCGCCTGAGGGCGCGTCGGCCGGTCACTTCTTTACGGCGCTTTTTTTGGCATCTTTCCCGGCGTCGGTGGCCGCGGGCTTCTGGCTTGCCTCGCCCTTGTCGGGATAGTCGTACTGCAGCTCGAACTTACCTTCTTTCGACAGGACGAGAGTCGCGCGAATCCAGTTGCGCTTCGCCGGATCCAGGGCGCCGTTAAGCTTGTAGACGTTCAATGCGGGCTCGCGCGCATCGCAGGGCGTGAACGGGCCGGACTTGCCTTTGCTGTCCTTGAAGGAGTAGGTCGCCTCGAATTCGCGCTGCTTTTCGGTGCGGCCAAGCTCGGTCACCTCGATCTGGGCGAGCGTCCAGTCGGGCGGCAGCCCCGCAAGCACGCAATTGGCGATGTCCTGGACGACGTTTTCAGCGGAGGCTTTTTCTTCGGACGCCGAGGCAGGCGGTTTTGGGGCGACGGGGGCGACCTGCGACCCGATGCCGCTGCCGAGGCCATCCTTGGGCTGCAGCTTGGTCGGCGGCTTGAATTGGGCGTGCGCAGCGCCGCAGCAAAACAACACCGACACGGCCAGGGCGAGGGAACGTCTTGCAGTTCGAATCTTCATAGGCGGCACTATAGCGCACTGCATCACCGCCGAGCCACCCCGGCAACATTTGGAAACATCTCCCAGCCCCGGCGCCACGGCGTGACAACCGCCGCCGGGACTGGGAGAATGCTTTAAGCCTCTTCTATTTACACTTAAGCGACACGCATGCCGCCCAAACGCGCAAGCCGCACTTCCGACCGCGAAACGTCGGCCCGGCCGGACGATCACCGGGCGCTGCGCCTGTGGCTCAGGATGCTCACGTGCACCCAGCTGATCGAGCGGCATATCCGCAACGAGCTCCGGGTGCGCTTTGGCACCACGCTGCCGCGCTTCGATCTCATGTCGCAGCTCGAACGCCATCCCGAGGGCCTCAAGATGAACGAGCTCTCGCGCCGCATGATGGTGACCGGCGGAAACGTCACGGGGATCACCGATCAGCTGGTGAAGGAAGGCCTTGTCGAGCGCCTGGCCCAGCCTGCGGACCGCCGGGCCTTTCGTGTAAGGCTTACACGGGCCGGCATAAAAGCCTTCGCGGAAATGGCGCGGGAACACGAAGCCTGGATCGTGGGGCTGCTATCGGGCCTGGGCAAGCGCGAGCACCAGGACCTGCTCGGGCTGCTTGCGAAGGTCAAGCGCCACGCGCTCCAGGCAACCGATGGTCTTAAGGTACAAAGGACGAGCGCATGAAGACTTCACGCACCACCATGGCCGGATCCACCCCGCGGCATTTCAGCTGGCGCGCCGAGGGAAAGGTCGGCGTCATCACGATCGATCGCCCGGACAAGAAAAATCCGCTCACGTTCGACTCGTATGCGGAGCTCCGGGATTTTTTCCGCGCGCTCCAGTACGCGAGCGACATCAAGGCGATTGTCCTGACCGGTGCCGGGGGCAACTTCTGCTCGGGAGGGGACGTGCACGAGATCATCGGGCCGCTCACTAAGATGGCCATGCCCGAGCTCATGGACTTCACGCGCATGACGGGCGACCTCATCAAATCCATGCGGGCGTGTCCCCAGCCGGTGATCAGCGCAATCGATGGCGTGTGCGCCGGCGCGGGGGCCATGCTCGCGCTCTTCTCGGACCTGCGCTACGGCACGCCGAATGCCAAAGTAGCGTTCCTGTTTACTCGCGTGGGGCTCGCGGGATGCGACATGGGTGCGTGCGCGATGCTGCCGCGGGTAATCGGGCAGGGCCGCGCAGCGGAACTGCTGTATTCAGGACGCTCCATGTCAGGCGACGAAGGCCTGGCCTGGGGGTTCTTCAACGCGCTTGCGTCGACCGAAGAGGTCTTTGAAAGGGCAATGGCCACTGCGCGCTCCCTTGCCGATGGCCCGACTTTCGCGCATGGCATGACGAAGAAAATGCTCCAGCAGGAATGGGCCGTGGGCATAGATGAAGCGATTGAAATGGAAGCGCAGGCGCAGGCCATCTGCATGCAGACGAAGGACTTTCATCGCGCCTACAATGCTTTCGCCGCGAAGAAAAAGCCCGTGTTCGAAGGCGACTGAGCACGCGCCATGGACCGCTTCGCCCACTACGATTGGCCGTTCTTCGTGCCGCGCCACTTGGCGCTCGCGCGCGAAGCGGACGCATGGGCCGGCTCGCTCCACGATGCGCATGGAGCCGACGCAGATGCGGTGTGCCGTCGCCTGGTGGCCGAGCTTGGCAAGTCAGGCTTACTGAAGCACTGCGCCCCCGGGGGCGCCGACTTCGACGTGCGCTCGATTGCCCTCTTGCGTGAGGTTTTTGCCTATCACGCGGGCCTCGCCGATTTCGCCTTCGTCATGCAAGGACTGGGCAGCGGCCCGATCGCGCTCGAAGGAAGTGACGACCTCAGGAAAAGGTATCTCCCGCGCGTGGCAGCGGGCGTAGCGATTGCGGCCCTTGCCCTGTCGGAGCCCGATGCCGGGTCGGATGTCGCGGCGCTCACGACACGGGCGCGTCGTGACGGCGCCCAGTGGGTCCTCGATGGCGCCAAGACGTGGATCTCGAACGGCGGCATTGCCGACTTCTACGTCGTGTTCGCGCGAACGAGCGACTTGCCCGGTACCAAGGCGATCTCGGCAATCGTGGTGGACGCCGGCACGCCGGGGTTTTCCGCTTCCGAGCGGATCGACATCATTGCGCCACATCCCATGGCGACCTTGCGGTTCGAGAACTGCCGGGTTCCGGTCGGGAACCTTATTGGCAAGGAAGGCGAGGGATTCAAGCTCGCCATGCGCAATCTCGATGTTTTCCGCACGACCGTGGCAGGCGCTGCGCTCGGCTTCGCGCGGCGGGCCCTCGATGAAGCGCTCGTGCGCACCAAGGAGCGAAAGATGTTCGGCCACACGCTCGCCGATTTCCAGCTCACGCAGGCCAGTCTCGCCGACATGGCAACTGGCATCGAGTCGAGCGCCCTGCTCACGTACCGCGCCGCCTGGGCGCGCGACGTCCAGAAGCGGCGCGTGACACGCGAAGCCGCCATGGCAAAAATGCATGCCACCGAAACGGCCCAGCAGGTCATCGACTCGGCTGTGCAGCTGTTCGGGGGCCTCGGCGTGAAGAAAGACCATCCGGTCGAGCGGCTCTACCGCGAAGTGCGGGCGCTGCGCATCTATGAGGGCGCGACCGAGGTGCAGAAGATGATCATCGCGCGCGAACTGCTCAAAGGCGGATAGTGGCGACATGAGCTATACGGCGCATATTGATACCTTCGCCCGCGACAACCTGCCGCCGCGGCGCGAGTGGCCCGAGATGCTGTTCGACCTGCCGGACCTGCGCTATCCGGCACGCATGAATTGCGCGGTCGAATTGCTGGACGGCGCGCTGCTGAAGGGGTGGCGCGATCGCATCGCCCTCCGTGCGGCCGACGGGCACTGCACTTACGGGCAGTTGCTTGCGCAGGCGAACCGGATTGCGCGCGTGCTCGTCGAGGACATGGGTCTGCAGCCCGGCAACCGGGTCCTGCTGCGCGGCCCGAACAATCCGATGATGGCGGCCTGCTGGTTCGGCGTCTTCAAGGCCGGCGGCATCGTGGTGGGCACGATGCCGCTGCTGCGCGCGAAGGAACTGACGGAAATCATCGGCAAGGCGCAGGTGACGCATGTGCTGTGCGATAAGCGCCTGCAGGCCGAAGTGGATTTGGCCGCTCCCGCGTGCCCGACGCTGAAGAGCATCAAGTATTGGTACGACGACGATGCGGGTTCCCTGGATGCGTTGTGCGCGAAGAAGCCGGGCAGCTTCCGCAATGTAGAGACTTCGGCCGACGATCCGGCCTTGATCGCGTTTACCTCGGGCACGACCGGCAAGCCGAAAGGCACGGTGCATTTTCACCGGGACGTCATCGCGATGTGCGACTGCTTTCCGCGCTCCTGCCTGAAGCCGGCCAAGGAGGATGTGTTCTGCGGCACGCCGCCCCTCGCTTTCACGTTTGGACTGGGCGGGCTCCTGTGCTTTCCCCTGCGATTCGGCGCCTCGACCGTGTTGCTCGAAAGACTGACCCCCGACGGACTACTCGAGGCGGTGCATAAATTCCGGGCGACGATTTGCTTCACCGCTCCGACGTTTTACCGCCAGATGGCGCCGCTGGCGCGCAGCCACAGCCTCAAGACGCTCAAGAAATGCGTTTCCGCCGGCGAGGCGCTGCCCGATGCCACTCGCCAGCTTTTCAGGAACGCGACGGGCATCGAGATCATCGACGGCATTGGCGCTACCGAGATGATCCACATCTTCATCTCGCACACGCCGGACACCGTTCGCCGTGGCGCCACGGGTTACGCGATTCCGGGCTACAGGGCCACGGTGCTCAATCCCGCCGGCAAGCCGTGTGCGCCGGGCGTCGTCGGCCGACTTGCGGTCAAGGGGCCGACCGGTTGCCGCTACCTCGCCGACGAGCGCCAGAAGGTCTACGTGCAGAAGGGCTGGAACGTGACCGGCGACGCCTATTCGATGGACAAGGATGGCTACTTCTTCTACCAGGCGAGGACCGATGACATGATCGTCTCGGCGGGCTACAACATCGCGGGCCCCGAAGTGGAAGGCTCCCTGCTGGCACATGAGGCGGTTGCCGAGGCCGGAGTGATCGGCGTAGCGGACGAAGAGAGGGGGCAGATCGTCAAGGCGTTCGTGGTCCTCAAGCTCGGGTACCAGAAGACCGATGCCGTGGTGAAAATGCTGCAGGACCATGTGAAAAGTGCGATTGCGCCATACAAGTACCCGCGCGCGATCGAGTTCGTCGATGCGCTGCCCCGCACCGAAACCGGCAAGCTGCAACGCTTCAAACTGAGGACGTCATCATGATGCAGGTACTGCAACCTCCCGGATGGGCCCGGCCTCGCGGGTATTCCAACGGCATCTCGACACACGGCGGCAAGCTCGTGTTCATCGCCGGCCAGATCGGCTGGAACGAGCAGTGCGTTTTCACCGAGCACTCGTTCGGCGGGCAGTTCCGCCAGACGCTCGAGAACATCCTTGCCGTTCTCGAAGAGGCCGGGGGGCGAGCTGAGCACATCGTCAAGCTCACCTGGTATGTCGTCGACAAGCAGGAGTACCTTGCGGCGGGCGCAGAAGTGGGTGCGGCCTATCGCGAGCTCATGGGTCGCAACTATCCCGTCATGGCCGTCGTCCAGGTGGGAGCGCTTGTCGAGGATGCCGCGCGCGTCGAGATTGAAGCGATGGCCGTGGTGCCCGCGTGAAAGCGACCATCATCGGCGGCGGTCCGGGCGGGCTGTATTTCGCGCTGCTCGCGAAAAAGCGCTGGCCCACGTGGGACATCACGGTCTACGAGCGCAATGGGCCGGACGACACCTTTGGGTTCGGCGTAGTGTTTTCCGATGAGACGCTCGGGGCGTTCCGGGATTACGACGTGCCTTCGTACGAAGCAATCCGTCGCGCCTTCGCCTACTGGGGTGACGTCGACGTCGTCTACAAAGGCGAAACGATCCGGTGCGCGGGCAACGGATTCTGCGGCTGTTCGCGCATGACGCTGCTCAAGCTGCTGCAGGAGCGCGCGCGGGGCCTGGGCGTGAAGCTCGAATTCCACCACGAGGTGGGCGGCGTCGAAGAGTTTGCCGACAGCGACCTCATCGTCGCCGCCGACGGCATCAATTCGAGGGTGCGCGAGGCGCACAAGGGCCACTTCAAGCCGAGCGTCGACCTGCGCCCGAACAAGTTCACCTGGCTCGGCTCCACCCGCCCGATGGATTCGTTCAAGTATTTTTTTCGCGACACGCCCCACGGGATCATGCTGGCCCACTGTTACCAGTACGAAAAGGGCGCCTCGACCTGGGTCATCGAGACCAACGCGGACACGTGGGAAAACTTCGGCTTCGGCAACATGGACGAAGCGCAGATGCTGAAGACGATCGAGGGCATCTTTGCCGACGAATTGGCCGGCCACAAGCTCACCGCCAACCGGTCGCTCTGGCGCAATTTCCCCACGATCCGCAATGCGACGTGGGTGAAGGACAACGTCGTGCTGGTCGGCGATGCCAAGGCGACCGCGCATTTCTCGATCGGCTCGGGCACCAAGCTTGCGATGGAAGATGCGATCGCCCTCTACGAGGCGTTCCGGCGCAAGATCGACGTGAAACCCGCGCTTGCCTACTACGATGCGCAGCGCCGCGAAGACGTCGAGAAGACCCAGCATGCGGCCGATGTGTCCCTCGCATGGTTCGAGAACATGCGCCGGTACTGGGACATGGACCCGCAGCAGTTTGCCTTCGGCGTGATGTCGCGCTCCAAGCAGATCACGTACGAGAACGTTCGCCTGCGCGACGAGAAATTCCTCGCCGATGTCACTCACTGGTTCGCGCGCAAGGTCAAGGCGCAGGGCATGGATGTCGAAGGGCGCGTGGACCCGGAGAATCCGCCCCCGCCGATGTTTGCGCCGTTCAGGCTGCGCGGCATGACGCTCGAGAACCGCGTCGTCGTGTCGCCCATGGACCAGTACATGGCCGAGGACGGACTGCCGACCGACTGGCATCTCGTGCACCTGGGCAGCCGCGCGATCGGCGGCGCTGGCTTGGTGTTCGTGGAGATGACCTGTCCCTCGCCCGAGGCGCGCATCACGCCGGGGTGCACGGGTCTCTGGAACGAGGCGCAGCGCGACGCGTGGAAGCGCATCGTCGGCTTTTGCCATGCGCAGTCCAAAGCGAAGCTCTGCCTGCAACTCGGCCACGCCGGCCGCAAGGGGTCGACCCAGCTCGGCTGGGAGCGCATGGACCATCCGCTTGAATCCGGCAACTGGGATCTCGTGGCCCCTTCTCCGCTGCCTTATTCGCCCGACTCGCGCACGCCGCGCGCGCTTACGCGAGCCGACATGGACAAGATCGTGGCCGACTTCGTGCGCTCGGCCGGTTACGGGCATGAAGCGGGCTTCGACATGCTCGAACTGCACGCGGCCCACGGCTACCTGTTTTCGTCCTTCATCTCGCCGCTGACGAACCTGCGCACGGACGAATACGGCGGGTCGATCGAGAACCGCACCCGTTTCCCGCTGGAAGTCTTCCATGCCATGCGTAAGGTGTGGCCGGCCGACAAGCCCATGTCCGTACGCGTGTCGGCGACCGACTGGGCGCCCGGGGGCTTGTCCGGAGAGGACCTCCTTTCGCTTGCCCGGATGTTCAAGGAGGCCGGGGCCGATCTCATCGATGTGTCCACCGGGCAGGTCGTGCCGGACCAGAAGCCGGTTTACGGGCGCATGTTCCAGACGCCGTTCTCGGACAAGATCCGCAACGAAATCGGCATTGCCACCATGGCGGTGGGCAACATCGTGAACGCCGATCAAGTCAACACCATCGTCGTCTCGGGGCGCGCCGACCTCGTCGCACTTGCGCGTCCGCACCTCTCGGATCCCTACTTCACGTTGCATGCTTCGGCCTGGTACCAGCACATGGACCAGTTCTGGCCCAAGCCCTACCTCTCCGGGCGCGACCAGGCTTACCGGCTGGCCGTGCAGGATCGCGCGGATTGGGTCGCGGGCAAGCTTGCCCAGCGTCCGCCTTCGCACGAGCCAAAAGACGAGATGGGCGGCAAGAAGAAGACGGCGTGGGCCTAAATTTTTCTCAAAGCGAATCGGAACCATGATCGAACTGTATGAACTGAAAGGCGAGGGCGGGCGTTTTTACAGCCTCTTCTCGTGGCGCACGCGCCTCGCGCTCGCGCATAAGCAACTTCCCTTCGAGTCGCGGCCCGTGCTGATGTCGGACAAGGCTGCGATCGCGTTCTCCGGCGGCAAGACGGTGCCGATCATCCGCGACGGCGAGACGGTCGTGCGGGATTCATGGAAGATCGCGGATCACCTCGAGGCGGCCTATCCGGATTCCCCGTCGCTCTTCGGCGGTCCCATTGGCCACGGGCTTTGCTACACCTTCAACACGTGGGTCGATCGCACACTGCTGCCGGCCCTCCTGCCCATAGTGGTGGCGGACATTCATAAGCGCATCGATCCGGCCGACCGCGACTATTTCCGGACGCTCATGGAAGGGTTCCTCAAGATGAGGATCGAAGACACGGTCGCGGGCCGGGCAAAGGCGCTCGAGCGCTTCAGCCGCACGGTCGACCCGCTGCGTGCCACCCTCAAGCGTCAGGCATTCGTCTGCGGAACCGCACCGGCCTACGCCGACTACATCGCCTTTTCCCAGTTCCAGTGGGCGCGCGTGATGAGCCCCCAGGCGATCCTCGCGGCCGACGATCCGCTTGCGAGTTGGTGCGAACGCATCCTCGATCTCAACTCAGGATTCGCGCGAGATGTCCCCACAGCCTGAGAAGAAACGCTGTTCGTGGCCCTCGAACCCGCTGGCCGTCGAGTATCACGACCGGGAGTGGGGCGTGCCGGTCAAGGATGACCGCACGCTGTTCGAGTTCTTGGTGCTGGAAGGCGCGCAGGCGGGCTTGTCCTGGGACACGGTCCTCAAAAAGCGCGAGCATTACCGCAAGGTGTTCGACGGGTTCGATCCCATGAAGATCTCGAAGTGGGACGAAAAAAAGAAGGCAAAGCTGATGCTGGACGAGGGCATCATTCGCAACCGCGCCAAGATCGAATCGACCGTGGTCAACGCAAAGGCCTTCCTCGCCGTTCAGGAAGAGTTCGGCAGCTTTGCAAAGTACGTGTGGGGCTTCGTCGGCGGCAAGCCGCTGCAGGGCAAGCGCAAGGCGCGCGGCGAGGTGCCGGCGCGAACCGACGAGTCGGACGCATTGTCGAAAGACCTCAAGAAGCGCGGCTTCAAGTTCGTCGGGACGACCATCATGTACGCTTTCATGCAGGCCACAGGCATGGTCAACGACCACGTTCGCGACTGCTTTCGCTACAAGGACCTCGCCAGATGAATCGCCCGGTTTTGATCCTGCTCCTGTTGGTCCCCGGCCTAACCATGGCGAATTTCGACGCCAACGGCGTGAAGCTCGGCGACAACGAGCTCGCGGTCAAGAAAGCGTTTCCCGGCATCCATTGCAAGCCGCTGGAATGGAAGTCCGACGCTGCCGACCGGCGTTGTGACGACGCGAAGATTTCCTTCGGTGGGGTCGAGGCCCGGGTCACCCTGTACCTTAAAACCGACTCGGTGCGCGGGTTCGACGTGCGTTTCGATTCCGGCCAGGTCAACACGGTTTCCGAGTACCTGAAGCGGCGCTACGGCAAGCCCGTGTCGGAGGGCCGGGACAAGATCGTGCGCAAAGGAAAGGAAGAGCGCGAGGTGTTCAAGGTGCTCTGGGAGCAGGGCGGCGACAAGGCGCTGCTGTCCTCGCTCTCGACCGGCAAGCGCGGATCCTTGTCGGTCTCGCGCGGCAATTTCGAGGACGAGATCTACCGCGTGAAGTGAGCCAGCATAGCGTTTCTGGTATTCGAACTGACAGGACAGGCGCTAGCTTGTTACTTCTGCGTAAATAAATGTTGTGAATTCAGTGCTGGGATCGTGTCTCCTTGCATTCGCCTGAGGCGTTTGCTCGCCTGAGGAAAGCGATCAGGTCAGCGCGCTCTCCAGGGTCCTTGACGCCGTCATAGCCCATGGCCGTTCCCGGCACGGCCCGGGTCGGATCGGCGATGAACCGGTCCAGCGTTTTCTCGTTCCAGACGACACCGGCCCGCTTCATCGCCTCCGAATACGCAAAGCCCTGCACAGTCCCGGCACGACGGCCGAACAGGCCGCAATGGCGCGGACCCGTCCGGTCGTAAGCGAGGGCATGGCAGGCAAGGCAGCGGCTATAAACCGCTTCGCCCGCGGCTGCATCCCCTTGCGCAGGCCCGGCCGCGCCTGCGCCCGAGCAGAACGCAAGGGCAGCGGCCGCCGCCAGGCGAAGCGCGCGCAGGTTCAAGACATGAACGCCGAAGGAACCGGCGCCTCGCCGAGCGCATTGCGCAGGACCGCCCAGTGCATCGCCTCGTCCCCGAGGATGCTGGCCGCGGCCTTGGCCAGCTCGCGATTGCCGAACACCGGCACTGCGCCGAGATACGCGCTCACCGCGCCTTTCTCCAGGGATGCCGCAAACCGCAGCACATCGGCCTGCGTCTTCAGCTTGTCGATGGGGAAGGTGTACTTGTCCTTGGCGGAAACTGCCTTGCCGCCCAGCTTCGCAATGGTCTTGGCGAGAACGTCGGCGTGCTCCTTGTGATGGCCCTGGAAGGTGACGGCGAGATCCAGCACCGGTTTTTGCAGCAGACCGCTTTCGGCGCCTAGCTGGTAGGCGGCAATCGCTTCTAGCTCTGCACCGAGCGCGCTGTTCAGGACGCGCACATCGGACTCGGTGGAAGCGCCGCCCTTTGCGGCGAGGGCGTCCCGGCCTGCAAGCAGCGCAACAGCGGCGCCGGACAGCAGCAGACCGGACTGTCCAAGGAAAGAGCGGCGGGAGTTCGGCGTGATGAGGTCGTCAGGGGGCAGCAGGAAGGACATGGTGGGGCTCCAGTGGTGGGGTCGGTCGGGAACCGCAGGGAATCTGCGGGTTGAACTGCGGAACGGCTAGGTGTCGCGGGCCCTGCCTTGTCTCAGGCGCTCGAGCACGCCGGCGACGATGCGGTCGCACCTGTCTCCAGCAAAAGAAAAGGCGCTTTCGAACGCGAAATCGATTTCGCGCGAGAGCGATTCACGCAGGAGCGACCTCGCGCGAAAGTACCGGCTGCGGACCGTCGCTTCGTTGATCCCGAGGCTCGCAGCGGTCTCCTCGACAGTCATTTCCTCGAGCGCACGCAGGACGAACACCGTACGAAAAGCGTCCGGCAGCTTGTCGATCTTCGCCTCTAGCAGGCGGCGAGTTTCGGCTTGCAGGGCAGCGCGCTCCGGCTCCTCCGGTGTTGCTTCGTTCATGTGCCCCTCCGCTGCTTGAAGGTCGTCGTGTGTCGTCCCGTCGAGATGGACCACTTCGGCTCGGCGGGCGCGCCTGCGCACACGCCCAAGGCATTCATTGACGGTGATGCTCACCAGCCAGGTCGAGAGCTTCGCGTCCCCACGAAAGCCGGGCAGGGCCTTGTAGGCCAGGAGATACGCCTCCTGCACCGCGTCTTCGGCCTCCGTGTCGTCCCTCAGGATGCTGCGCGCCGTTCGATAGAGGCCCTGGTTGTGGCGGCGCATGAGAAAGGTGAAGGCCGCTTCGTCCCCTGCAGTGATCTCGCGTACGAGCTCCAAGTCACTCAGGGTGTCGAGCGGAGAGCGGTGAAGGGCAGGCTGCATGATTTGGATAGGTCCTGGGTTTTCTTGCGTATGTCCATTAGATGTCGCGAGTCCTGCCACCGTTCCGGATTTCTCACGGCGCGTTTAGGTTGCGCCGCAGCACAGTGCAATCGCGGTCTCCATGCGGAATGCACATTGCATCGTGAAACTGCATTGCATAGCATGGGAGCATAACTATCTGGAGACAGCTTCAATGAGCACACCCCGCAACATCCTCATCATGGGCGCGTCGTACGGCTCGCTGCTTGCCATGAAGCTCGTGCTGGCCGGGCACAACGTCAAGCTGATCTGCCTGCCGAACGAGGCCGAGCTGTTCAACTCGGAAGGCGCAATCGTGCGCATGCCGGTCAAGGGCCGTGAAGGCCTCGTGCAGCTCGAATCGCGGAAGGCCCCCGGCAAGCTTTCGGCCGGCGCACCGCAGTCGGCGAATCCTTCTGACTTCGACATGGTCGTCCTGGCGATGCAGGAGCCGCAGTACAAGTCCCCGGGCGTGAGGGAGCTCCTCGATGCAGTGGCCAAGTCCCGCGTGCCCTGCATGTCGATCATGAACATGCCGCCGCTGCCTTACCTCTCGCGCATTCCCGGCATCGACGCCAAGGCCTGCCGCGACTGCTACGCGGGGCCAGAGGTGTGGGACAGCTTCGACCCGGCGACGATGACGCTGTGCAGTCCCGATCCGCAGGCGTTCCGCCCGCCCGAGGACAAGGTCAATGTGCTGCAGGTGCGCCTGCCGACCAACTTCAAGTCGGCACGCTTCGTTTCCGACAAGGACACGGCGATGCTGCGCGACCTGGAAGCGGACGTTGAAGCCGTGCGGTTCGACGACGGCGGCAAGAAGATCGAGCTGCCGGTGAAGCTCAAGGTGCACGACTCGGTGTTCGTTCCGCTGGCCAAGTGGGCGATGCTCATGGCGGGCAACTACCGCTGCATCACAAAGAACGGCGCGCGTCCGATCAAGGAAGCCGTGCACTCCGATCTCGAAGCTTCGCGCGCGGTCTACAGTTGGGTCGTCAAGCTCGTCGTTTCGCTCGGAGCGAACGAGAAGGACCTCGTGCCGTTCGAGAAATATGCGGCGGCCGCCCAAGGCCTGCTCAATCCTTCATCGGCCGCACGCGCGTTGTACGGCGGGTTCCCGAACATCGAGCGGGTCGACCGCCTGGTCCAGTCCGTGGCAAAGCAGAAGGGAATGCACCTCGCCGCGATCGACGAGGTCGTTGAACTCGTAGACGCGCAACTGGCGAAGAACCGCCAGGCCAAGGCGGCTTAGCTGGCCGTACGGCTGGTCGAGGCGGCGAACACGCCGCCACAACTCTGGAAGAACGGCGGCGGCAGCACTCGCGAACTGCTGGCCGGCGTGATCCTGGCGCTGGCCGGATGCGTCCGAGAGTCGGGACGTTCGGGTAACAGCCCGCTCTGGGACGACAGAGGAGCCCGTGAGGCTTGGCAGTTCCGGGCGAGCCAGCCGGGCCAGGTCCCGGGCTGGTGGCTTATACTAAAAAAGTAATACGGATTGCCATTAAATCCGCTCAGCTATTGGCTCTACGTAATTAGATGTTCGACTTTCAGACGTAAACCCACGGCCGGCGCGAGCGGTCCTTCTCTTGGAAGGCGGCGATCTCCGGTTCCCGGAGCTTCGTGAGGCCGATCTCGTCGAGGCCTTCGAGCAGCGCCTTCTTCCGCAGCGATTCGATCTCGAACCCAATCTCCTCGCCCGAGGGCGCGACGACTTTCTGCCGCGCGAGGTCTACCGTCACGGTCGCATGCGCGGGATCGGCGGCGAGCGCCGCGCCGAGCTTTTCGACCGTCTGCTGCGCAAGGATGATCGGCAGCAGCCCGTTCTGGAAGCAGTTGCCGAAGAAGATCTCGCCGAACGAAGGGGCGATCACGCACCGGA
This sequence comes from Pseudomonadota bacterium, assembly GCA_025352885.1. GTDB lineage: Bacteria > Pseudomonadota > Gammaproteobacteria > Burkholderiales > SG8-39 > SZAS-79. The sequence continues at coordinate 37,625 of JANXRZ010000013.1, forward strand.
TGCCTAGTCCGGCGATCGCCCAGACGGCCATCTCGCGCGAGCTGCCGCAGCCGAAATTGATGCCGCCGACCAGGATCTGCGCCTTTTTGAATGCCGGCTGGTTCAGCGGAAAATCCGGGTTGTCTTTGCCATCAGGGAGAAACCGCGCCATCTCGAACGCGTACCGGCCGAGGGCGTTCTTCTCGACCTTGACGCAACGCTCCACGCGGATGATGAGGTCGGTGTCGACGTTGGCGCGGGGATAGTAAGCGGCGGTGGCAGTGAGGGTCGTGAACTTGTCCATGGCTACCTCATCAGTTGGCGGACGTCGGCAATTTCGCCGGCGATTGCGGCCGCTGCGGCCATGGCCGGGCTGGCCAGGTGCGTGCGGACCTCCGGGCCCTGGCGCCCGACGAAGTTGCGGTTCGAAGTCGACACGCAGCGCGCTTTCGGCGCGGCCCATTCCTCGTTTACGCCGACGCACATGGAGCATCCGGGCTCGCGCCACTGGAAGCCGGCCTCAAGAAAGATTTCGTGCAGCCCTTCGGCCTCGGCTTCCTTCTTCACGCCCACCGAGCCGGGCACTACCCAGGCTTCCACGTGCTTGGCGACTTTCCGGCCGCGCGCAATTTCGGCCGCAATGCGCAGGTCCGAGACTCGTGAGTTGGTGCACGACCCGATGAAGACGCGGTCGACTTTCGTACCGGCGATGGCGTCACCGGCCGCGAGGCCCATGTAGGCCAGCGCATCGGACTTCGAGACGTGACTCGGCTGCGGGATGCGCCCGTCGACGCCGATCACGTCTTCGGGGCTCGTGCCCCAGGTGATTTGCGGTGCGAGGCTGGTTGCGTCCAACCCGACTTCGCGATCGAACTTCGCTTCGTCATCGGTGGGCAGCGTTTTCCAATGCGCGACCGCGACGTCGTACTGTGCCCCGGACGGCGAGAACCGGCGGCCCAAGATGTATTCGTAGGTTTTTTCATCCGGCGCCACCATGCCGATCTTGGCGCCGAGCTCGATCGAGAGATTGCAGAGCGTCATGCGCGCTTCCAGCTCCAGCGCGCGCACCGCGCTGCCTGCGTATTCGATTGCATACCCCGCGCCACCGGCCGCGCCAACTTTGCCGATCAGCGCGAGGATCAGGTCCTTCGAGTACACGCCGCGCGGCAGCGTGCCTTCGAAAGTCGCGCGCATGGTTTTCGGCTTGCGCTGAACAATCGTCTGAGTCGCGAGGATGTGCACGACCTCGCTGATGCCGATGCCAAAGGCCAGCGAACCGAGGGCGCCATTCGTACAGGTGTGGCTGTCGCCGCAGACCACAGTGGTGCCCGGAAGCGTGAGCCCGAGCTCCGGCCCGATCACGTGCAGGATGCCCTGGCCGTCCTGGCCGATGTCGAACATCCGGATCCCGGCCTTCGCGGTCTCGATGCGCATCGTGTCCATGACCTTGATCGACCATGGGAACGCGCCGCCCGTGCGGCCGGGCGCCGAGGAGATGACGTGGTCGGGCGCGGCGAAAGTGAGGTCGGGGTTGCGCACCGGCAGGCCGCGCTCGTGCAGTGTCGGGAATCCCCGGCTGATGCACAGTTCGTGCAGGTAGTGACGGTCCACGTACAGGAGGTTCGCCCCGCCGCCGAGGTCGGCGACGACGTGCTCGTTCCAGATTTTTTCGAACAGGGTTTCGGCCACTTCAGACCTCCGGGTATTTCTTTTCGAATGCCCACACGTCGGCGAATCCGGAGAGCTCGTGCATCCGGTTCATGTCCCATGCAGGGACCGGGCTCTGCTCCGTGCTGCCCTGGGCGAGCAGGTGCGAATAGGCACCTTCGAGCGCTGCGCAGGCGGCCGACATTCCAGCGCTGGGATAGATCGCAATCGAGAAGCCGTATTCGGCCAGCTTCTTTTGCGAGACGACGGGCGAGCGGCCGGTCGGCACCATGTTGGCCAGCAGCCACGCTGCCCCGCCCAGCTCCGCCCCGACCTTGCGGAACTCCTCTTCCGATTCCGGGGACTCGACGAATACGATGTCCGCGCCAGCTTTGGCGAAAGCCTTGCCCCGCGCAATCGCCTCGTCGAGCCCGTGCGCCGTACGTGCATCCGTGCGCGCAATGATGAGGCACTCCGTGCTGCGCCTCGCGTCGAGCGCGACCTCGATGCGCCTGAGCATGTCCTTGAGCGGCACCACCCGCCGGTTCGGCGTATGGCCGCACTTCTTGGGCATCTCCTGGTCTTCCAGCTGGATCGCCTGGACGCCGGCCGCTTCGTAACCGCGAACCGTTTCGCGGATGTTGATGAGCCCGCCGAAGCCGGTGTCCGCATCTGCGATCAATGGCTTCGAGATGCCGCTTGCGATCGTTCTGGCCCGGTCCACCATGTCGCGGTAGGTGACCAAGCCTGCGTCCGCGAGGCCCAGGTGCGAGAGGGACACCCCGTAGCCCGTCATGTAGAGCGCCTTGAAGCCCATGCGGTCGGCGATGCGGGCGGACATCATCTCGAACACGCCGGGCGCAAGGATGAATTCGCTGGAGGCGAGCAAGGCGCGCAGGGTGGGCATGGCTATTCGATCCGGATGTTGGCCTGCTTGACCACCGGCGCCCAGCGCGCGAGGTCGGCGCGGATCTGCGCGGCGAATTCCTCGGGCTTGTTGCCGACCGGATCGATGCCGAGAACCGAATACCGCTCGCGCACCTCTGGCATTTGGAGGACGGCGGCAGTCTCCGCCTGCAAGCGTTCAACTATGGGCCGCGGCGTGCCCGCAGGCGCAAGAAGCCCGACCCACGAGTCGACAACAAAGCCCGGCAGCCCGCTCTCGATGAAAGTGGGTACGTCGGGCGCACCGGCGGCGCGCGTGGCGCTGGAGAGGCCTAGGCCCTTGAGCCGCCCGGTCTTCATGAACTGCTGCGAGCCGGCCACCGCCGAGCACGCGAGCGGGATCTGGCCGCCGACCACGTCCGCGATGGCCTGCCCGCCGCCTTTGTATGGCACATGCACCAGGTTCGTCCCGGTGCGCTGGCTCAGCATCTCGCAGGCCAAATGCGCGCTGCTGCCCGTGCCGGCCGAGCCGTAGCTGAACGAACCGGGCTTGGCGCGCGCAAGGGCAATCAGCTCCTTCAGGTCTTTTGCGGGCACCGATGGGTGAGCAACGACGATCACGCCTGCATCGCCCAGCTTGGTGATCGGCGCGAAATCGCGCAGCACATCGAACCCCGTCTTGGCGTAAATGTGCGGGTTGACGACGATCGTGCCGTCGTAGCCCAAGAGCAGCGTGTACCCGTCGGGCGCGCTCTTGGCGACAAGCTCCGCGCCGATGTTGCCGGCGGCACCGGGGCGGTTGTCGACGACCACAGGCTGGCCAAGCTTCGCGGCAAGCCGGTCGGCGATCGTGCGCGCGCTGTTATCGGCGATCCCGCCCGGCGAAAACGGCACGACGATGCGAACGGTCTTCGCGGGCCAGGACTGGGCCGCGGCTGCCGCGGTAATGCACCACAGGATCACGCCCAGTGCGCAGCGCACGCTGCTCGTAAGTTCCATCGGGTGGTCCTCCTCCTCGGGCGAAGAGGGGATTGTAGCGGTGAGGCGCGCGGGCCTCTTCCTTATTGCCGGACCGTGCCCGTCTGCGTTCCGAGGGCGCCAAGGGCGGACACGCCGCGCTTTGCGGCGACCTGGGTGTCGGCCGAGCGGCCGAGCTTGACCTCGATCTCGCTGAAGTCGACGTGGATGGAGGAGCAGAGCGCTCGCTCGGCGCGGGCCTGTTCGGCACCGGCGATTTGACCCGAGACGAAGTAATCCAACGAGTTTTTCTTTTCCGACGCCGAGGCAGCCTTGCTGTCTACGACGAAGAGCAAGCGGTCGGACGCCCTGCGGATCCGCTCTGCGTTGATGCCACAGGCCTTGGCGGCGCCGATGATCCTGCCGCCGGCCAATGCGGCTGTCTCCAGCCCGGTTGGCTGGGCGCTGGCCGGTGCGCTTCCAAGGATGCCCAACACCGACGCCAAGGCAATCAAGGTAGTTCTTGGGGAGGAGAGGCGCGTCATCAGCATTGTGCCGACAGGATGTGGAAGACGCGTATTCTGCATCAAAGCGACTGGACAAAATGCAAAACTCGGTCAAGCGCCCCTGAATTTTGTAAGCGCTTGTATTATCTTGGATATGAGCCGTTATTGCAGTCGATCGTGGTGCCGTTGAGGTACTCCGGCGACACGGTTCCCAGCCATATGATTACGGCGGCCACTTCAGCAGGCTGGGCCGCCCGACCGGAGTAGACACTTCGGCTGACCATTTCTTTTCGAGATTCCGGAAGCTGGTCGTACATGTCGGTCCGGGTTGGGCCGGGTGCAACCGCATTCACAAGTACGCCGTGCCGCCCGAGCTGGCTCGCCCAGCTCTTGGTCAAGTTGAGCAATCCGGCCTTGGTGATGCCGTACCAGAGGTCGGGATGGCCGGTGAACGCCGCTACCGAGCCGACATTGACGATGCGCCCATCCTTCCGCGCGATCATTGCCGGCGCAAGGGCGGCGATCAGGGCCGCCGGTGCCTCGAGATTCACCGCCAGGATTTCGCGCTTGTGCGCTTCAGGAATCGCGTCGTAAGGATCGCAGTAAAGGACACCTGCGTTATTCACCAGCGTATCGATCTCGCCGAGCGACTTCACGAGCGATGGTATTCCTTCCAGGCCCGTGAGGTCGTAGCGCACCTGTTCGATGGGCCCGGTCGCATCGAACCGGCTCAAATCCTTGTCGAGCGCGAGCACGCGCCAGCCGGCCGTCACGAACGCTCGCGTAGTCGCGAGGCCAATGCCGCGTCCGGCGCCTGTGACGAGCGCGGTCTTCATGCCGGGTGGCCTAGAGGCCCGGCATCGAGAACCCGGCGGTCTTGAGCTCAGTGATGACCTGCTCTTCGTGCGCGGCTGAAAGCCCCGTGAGCGGCGGACGCACGGTCTTCCACTGCGGGTCGTTGCCGAAGTGCGCGATGATCGCCTTCAGCGCGGGGATCATCGGCACCTTCTGGACGATGGTGCGCGTCGCAGTGATGCCGGCCTGCAGCTTGTCGGCCTCGGTGGTGGTCCACTTGCGGAACACATTGTCGATCGGGCCCGGGTTCACGTTGCCGGTCGCGGTGATGCAGCCCTTGCCGCCGTTTCGCATGTTGTCCAGCAGGAAGACCTCGCTGCCCGCGAACACGTCGAAATTATTCTTCGCGAACGCATCGAGCATCGCCTTGGTATTCGACCAGTCGCCGGACGAGTCCTTCACCCCTGCGACGATTCCGGGGTACTTCGAGAGGAGCCGCTCGATCAGGGCAAGAGTGATCGGGACATTCGAAACCGGGGGGATGTGATACAGGTACAGGCGCAGGCGGTCATCACCCACGCGCTCGATGATCTCCGCGAAGTTACGGTACAGCCCTTCGTCGGACACGCCCTTGTAATAGAACGGGGGCAGCATGAGGACGCCGGCGCAGCCCAGGCGCACGGCCGCCGAGGTCATGCGCACTGAGTCGGTGAGGGCGCAGGCACCGGTGCCCGGCATGAGCGCCGAAGCCGGCACACCGCCTTTCACGAGCGCCTCGAGCAGCTCCAGCTTCTCTTCCACTGACAATGAATTCGCTTCGCTGTTGGTGCCAAAGACTGCGAGGCCCGAGCAGCCGTGGCTCATGAGCCACTTGCAGTGTCGGACGAACCGGTCGACGTCGGGCGACAGGTCTTTCTTGAAGGGCGTGACGACGGGCGAGAGGACGCCGGTGATGCGTTGCGGTGCGGGCATGGGTTCGACTCTTTCGGTAGGGCCGCGGAAATTACTGCGGCTGGATGTTGGCTTGCTTGACGATTTTTTGGTAGGTGCCGATCTCGTCGCGCACGAATCGCGCGAACTCTTCGGGCCTCATCGGGTTCGGGGTAATGCCGAGCTTGGCGAATTGCTCCTTCACCTCCGGCAGCTGGAGGGCGGCGTTCACCATCGCATTGAGTTTCTGCACGACGGCGGGCGGGGTGCCGGCCGGCGCCCACATGCCAAACCAAAGCGAGACATTGAAGTCGGGCAAGCCCTGTTCGGCGAGCGTCTGGACCTCGGGGAGCACGTCGGCGCGTCGCCGCGTCGATACACCGAGCGCAAGGAGCTTGCCTTCCTTCAGCTGCCCGATCGTCGTATTGATCGGCGCCATGTAAAAGGACGTGCGTCCGGCAATGGTGTCCTGGATGGCTTCGGGCGAGCCCTTGAACGGGATGTGCAGCATTTTCACACCCGCCACCTGGGCGAAGTACTCCGCTGCGAGGTGCGTGGACGCGCCCACGCCGGCGGAGGCGAACGGTACGTCGCCCGGCTTGGCCTTTGCTGCATCGATCAACGCTTTCAGGTTGCGATAAGGACCGTTGAGCGCCGTGACCATGACATAGGGCGTGACGCCCAGGAGCGCTACATCCACTAGGTCCTTGAGCGGGTCGTAGGGCAGGCTCTTGTAGATCGCCGGGTTCGCCGCGTGCGAGGCCGACTGGACGAGCACCGTATAGCCGTCAGGGTCTGACTTGACGACCGCCTGCGTGCCGATGATCCCGCCGGCACCCGGGCGATTCTCCACCACCACCGTCTGCTTCACCGCGTCGCCGATGTGCTTGCCGAGGATGCGGCCGGCGATGTCGGCCCCGGAACCGGGCGTGAGCGGCACGACGAACCGAATCGGCTTGGAGGGGAATTCCTGCGCGTGCAGCGGTGCCGCAAAAGCCACCAGCGAAATGGCCGTCGCAGCGAGGCGGGTCAGCCGGTTCATACCGTCTTGTCCACGGAGTCGATGAACTCGCGCACCGCCCGGTTAAAGGCTTGCGGCTGCTCGACGTTCGACAGGTGCGCAGCCGGGTCGAGCACCACGAGCTTCGAGCCGTCGATCAGGCGGTTCAACACCGTCGCGTGGTCTACGGTCGTCGCCGGATCCTGCTTGCCGGCAATGATGAGGGTCGGCGTCCTGATCTTGAGGAGCATCACGCTCTGCGCCATGTCGCGCACTGCGCTCGCGCAGCCCGTATAGCCTTCCAGCCCCGTGCCCTGGACCATCGCCTTGATCTTGTCGATGTCCTGCGGCGAGCGCTTGAGGAACTCCGGCGTGAACCAGCGCTGCAGCGTCGGCTCGACCATTGCGGCCATGCCTTTTTCGCGTGCCATTGCGAGGCGGTCGTCCCAGAGATTGCGCGGCGCCATTTCGCTTCCGGTGTTGCACAGGGTCAACGAATGGACGCGGTTCGCATAGCGCGCGCCGAGCTGCTGGCCGATCATGCCGCCCATCGACAGGCCGACGAAATGCACCTTGTCGAGTTTCAGCGCGTCGAGCAATGCCACCGCGTCATCCGCGAGTTGCGCCATGTTGTAGGGCGCCGGCGTTGTGCCGGTTTCCCCGTGGCCGCGCATGTCGTAGCGCAGCACGCGGTACTTGTCGGTGAGCGCGGGAATCGTCCAATCCCACATGCGGTGGTTGGACATGAGGCTGTTGCTCATGAGCACCACATGGCCTTTTTCGGGACCGTCGAAGCGGTAGGCCGTCTCGACGCCATTGGTTTGCACCTTCTGCACTTTGTCACTCGTCACTTTGTCACTCGTCACTTGGTCGCTCATGGTCAGTCCGCCTTTGCGCCGGAAGCTTTCACCACCGGGGTCCACCGGGCCACCTCAGCCTTGAGCATCTCGCCCATCTGCTCGGCCGAACCCGGAATGATGAGGTACCCGAGATCGCGCATGCGTTTCACGAATTCGGGCGATTGCGTGGCCTTGACGCCTTCGGCATTCAGCTTCGAGATGATCTCCTTCGGCGTGCCGGCCGGGACCGATAACCCAAACCACACGCCGGCCTCGTAGCCCGGAACGCCGGCCTCGGCAATCGTCGGCAGGTCAGGCAGGGCCGGATCGCGCTTCGCGCCGGTCGTTGCGAGCGCGTGCAGCTTGCCCGACTTGATATGCGGCAACGAAGACGGGATGTTGTCGAACATGATGTTCACCTGCCCGCCGATGAGGTCAGTGACCGCCGGCGCGCTGCCTTTGTAAGGGATGTGCAGGATGTCGACGCCCGTCATGTACTTGAACAGTTCGCCGGACATGTGGATGGACGTCCCGCTGCCGCTCGAGGCGTAGGTGATCTTGCCGGGCTGCGCCTTGGCCTGCGCGATCAGATCTTTTACCGACGCGAGCTTGAACGAGGGGTTGGCGACCAGCACGTTGTTGAGCGCGACCAGTGGCACGACCGGTGCAAGGTCTTTCACCGGATCGAAGCCCATCTTGGAATACAGCAACGGGTTGATCGCGTGGATGCCGCTCGTGTTCATGAAGAGCGTGTAGCCGTCGGGCGCTGCTTTGGCGGCCTGCTCCCCGCCGAGGTTGCCACCGGCACCGGGCCGGTTCTCGACTGTGACCGGCTGGCCGAGCAGCCGTTGCAATTCGTGCGCGGTGGCGCGGGAGGCGATGTCAACGGCGCCTGCCGGCGGGAACGGGCAGATCAGCCGAAGCGGCTTGGACGGGAAGGCTTGTCCGAGCGCCGCGGTCGACGCGCACAGCGCGGCGCCGAGCAGGGCGGCGCCCATGGCAATGGGTTTCAGCATGTTTTTTTGTCTCCTTGAACGAAGCCCCAATTATGCGCGAGGGGCTGGCACCGGCAAAATCCGCGTGCGAAAACGCCTGCGGCCGCAAGGTAAACTCCGCGGCGTCGTCCTCCGGAAGCCTCCCATGCCCCACTTTGCCAGCGCGGTAAACATCGGCGACCTGCGCCTGTGCGCAAAGGCCCGCCTGCCGCGCGCGATCTTCGATTTCTTCGATGGCGGCGCCGAGGATGAGGTCGCCTTGCGCGACAACCGGGCGGCTTACGAGCGGGTACGCCTGGCGCCGCACGTGCTGCGCGACGTCTCGAAGATCGACATGTCGTGCGAGATCCTGGGCGGGCCGTCGAAGATGCCGCTGGTCATCGCGCCGACCGGCGGCATCGGCATCGGCTGGCCGGGCGCGGATCTCGCGATTGCTCGCGCGGCGGCGAGCTACGGCATTCCTTACACGCTCTCGACCACTTCGACTGCGACCATCGAAGCCGTGGCCGAGGCCAATGGCGACGGGCGCCGATGGTTCCAGCTCTACATCCTCTACGACCGCGATTTCACCGACAAGCTCGTGGAGCGCGCGCGCGCTGCCGGTTATGAAGCGCTCGTCGTGACCGTGGATTTGCCGGTGGGCGGCAAGCGCGAGCGCGATTCCTACAATCGTTTCGTGCAACCGTATCGGCCGAGGGCGGGCCAGATCTTCGAAGCATTCACGAAGCCCAGTTGGATGCTTGGCATCCTGGCAAACGGCGGCCTGCCGACGCTCGAAAACCTGCGCGGGTTTGCCAGCCGCAAGAGCGACACGCTGGTGTCCATCTCCTCGGCCGTCGGCCAGAACCTCGATTCCTCCTTCGACGATGCGGGCCTC
>JANXRZ010000014.1 GCA_025352885.1 Pseudomonadota bacterium
CCAATGGGTCATCCACCGCGACTACAACGCCGCGATGCTGGCCGAAGCGCTGTGCAAGCTGGAAGGTTTCATCTACGCCCCTTCCGACGCGATCTACTGGCAGCAGGGCCGTTCCACCGAGCGCGATTTCATCTACGTAACCACGGCGACCCTGAACCATGAGCAGCTTCAGCAGCTTTCGGACGAGGTCGGCACAGAGCGCTCCCTACTGGTGCTGTGCCCCGCTTTCCGCGGCAAGGGCGAGTACCCCAACCTCACGGTAAAGAAGATCCCCAAACAGGTGCTCTCCCGCTGCGAATGGGGCCACGACGACTACAGCCTGCGGGTCGAGAACCTGCCGCAAAAACCGCCTGAGCCGGGGCAACAGGCGCTGTTTGGCGACGCGGAAGGGACATAGCATGGCAACCAAGCCAAGGAGGGCGTTGTCCGGGACGCCCCGCCTGTTTAGCCGCATCGGGAGCATCTTCGAATCGGCACGCGGTGCGTAGCGAATCCGATTCGTTGGTACGCTTCGCGAAAGGAGGTTGATCATGAATAGAGCGGAAGTGCTGAAGCTGATAGATGAACGCCGCGACGAACTGCGCCAGCGCTTTGGCGCGCACCGCCTTGCCCTGTTCGGTTCTGCCGCACGCGACGAAATGCGTGAGGACAGCGACATCGACGTGCTGGTGGAATTCGACGGTCCGGCGACCTTCGACGGCTACGTGGCTCTCAAGGACTATCTCGAGGAACTCTTCGGTGCCAAGGTGGACCTTGCCACCGAGGCGATGATCAAGCCGCGACTGCGGCGGCACATCGAAAAGGATCTGCTGCGTGTCGCGTGACTGGACGCTGTATCTCGAGGACATCACGGACGCCTGCCGCCTGATCGAGGAGTTCACCGCAGGGATGTCAGGTGAGTCGTTCGCAGGCAACGCTCTGGCGTTCCATGCCACGGTTCGCAATCTTGAGATCGTCGGGGAAGCCGCCAAGCGGCTCCCTGACGAGGCAAAAACCCGGATGCCGGAAGTGGACTGGGCTGGCGCAGCGCGCTTCCGGGACGTTGTTGCACATCGGTACTTTGCGCTTGACCCTGCGGTGGTGTGGAGCATTGTGCAGACGAAGATCCCTGCGCTGAGTCGCGCTGCGACTCGCGTATTGGCCGAAGCCGACCGGGACGATAGCCACGGGGATGCGACGTGACCAACCGCCACGTCAACGCCATCGCCGGCCGCCTCTCCCTGCGCCCGCCGCCTCGAACCAGCAAGATCGATAAATTCCGGAGCAGCCCATGAAAGTGAACTACGACGCCAGGACTGACATCCTCACCGTGATGTTCCGCGACGTTCCAGTTGCCGAGAGCGACGAAGACAAACCGGGCGTGATCCTTGATTACGATGCTGCCGGCAATATTGTCTCGATCGAAGTGCTCGATGCATCCAGACGCGTGGAGGAGCCGGGTACGGTGACGCTCGAGACCGTAGGCTAGGGCGAGCGACGGGAAGACAGGGCGATGATATATAGCATTCAGGATCTGGCCGTAACGCGTGAGCGCGTTTCGCGACTGGAGATCGAGCGCATGCAGGGCGAAATTCTCGACTATCTCGTTGATGGCGCGCGGCGACTTCCGGCCAATGCAATTGCGTAAAGCTGAGCCAATAGGCTACGCGGTGCGTAGCTAATCCGGCCGGTTGGTGAATTCCGAGACAGTGCGTCGGAAATCGGTCGCTTCGGCCGGGGCAGCAGGACTTGAACTTGGATTAGCGGGGGCCAGCACATGCGCGACGGCGGGCGATACAAAGCGCAGGGGGTGGAGGCGGAGTTCGAGCCGGGCTCCCGAGGGCGTGTGTTGCAGAATCTGGCGGGCATCCGCTCGGTGCGGGAGATGGCGCGCCGGGAATCCGAGGCACTCCTCGCCGCCACCGAGCGATCGATTGACGAGACCGCGGTGGAGCAGCGATTCACAGCAGCGGATGTTTGCCGCATGCACCGGCTATGGCTGGGGGAAATCTACCCTTGGGCGGGGGCGTACCGGCAGGTCAACATGGAGAAGGACGGATTCCCCTTTGCGGCGGCAAATCAGGTGCCGCGGCTTATGCTGGAGTTCGAACGCGAGGTGTTGCGAAAATTCACGCCATGCCGATTCGACGATGCCGACGAACAAGCGCATGCATTGGGAGTCGTGCACGCCGAGCTGATTCTGATTCATCCGTTTCGCGAAGGGAACGGGCGTTGTGCCCGCCTTCTGGCAACGCTCATGGCATTGCAGGCGGAATTACCGGCGCTGGATTTCCGCGGGATACGCGGGGATGAGAAGCGGCGCTATATTGCCGCGATCCAAGCCGCAATGGGCCGTGACTACACGCCAATTGCGAGGATATTTCGCGCGGTTATCGCCCGGACCCTGCGGTCGCAGGCTACGGTTTTGCGCGGGTGAGGCGGCCTTGAGACTTGGTTCTTGCCTGGGTACTCGTTGCGCTGCCCGACGGGGCTGTCACCGTGATCCGCTTGAACGGTGCATGGATACCCTCTATGGCGGAGGAGCTGGATACCGAGGTAAACACGCTACGCTGACGCACGACCGGGTCGCGCAGGTAGGGATTCGCGGTAGAAAGTTTGGAACTCATGACGCAAGTATAGCAGCGCAAGTCGAACAAGGCGCTGGCCTGCCAACGGTGAAACTGTGTCAATGGGGGAGTCAAACGATGGCCATACTAGGAGACGGGTCTGATGTGCGCTTCTGCTATGGATGCCTATGAACATTTATGGACGTACGACCAGTTGAATGCCTGAGCGATGAACCGCCACGTCAACGCAATCGCTGGTCGCCTCTCTCTGCGTCCGCCGCAGCGCCGTTCTCTGGAGATACTGGACCGCATCACCCAGATCGCGCCGCCGAAAAAAGGCACCGACGCCGCCGCACTAAGCACAGCCCTTGAAGCGATCCGCAGCGAATTCCCGTCGGTCACGGATTTCGAGCGCGAATTTCCTTCGCTGTGCTTCGCGCTCGCCACGGGCGTTGGCAAAACTCGGCTGATGGGCGCGTTCATCAGCTACCTGTATCTGGCGCACGGCATCACCAACTTCTTCGTACTGGCGCCCAACCTTACGATCTACAACAAACTGATCGCCGACTTCACGCCCAACACGCCGAAGTACGTGTTCAAAGGCATCGCCGAATTTGCGACCGACGCCCCGATTGTGATCACCGGGGACAACTACGAGCAGACAGCAAGCGGGACGCTGTTCGGCAGCGCTCGCATCAACATCTTCAATATCTCCAAGATCACCTCCGAGGTACGAGGCGGAAGGTCTCCGCGCATAAAACGACTCTCGGAATACATCGGCGAGAGTTACTTCGATTACCTGGCGGCATTGCCCGATCTGGTGCTGCTGATGGACGAGTCGCACCGCTATCGCGCCAGTGCGGGTGTACGAGCGATCAACGAGCTTAAACCGATCCTCGGCTTGGAGTTGACGGCAACACCGATGGTGGAGTCTCCGCGCGGAGCGGTGGCATTCAAAAACGTGATCCTCGACTACCCCCTTGGCCGGGCGATGGCCGATGGTTTCGTAAAAGAACCGGCTGTCGTCACGCGCAAGAACTTCAATCCAGCTGGCATGTCGGCCGAGGAGATCGAGCGCCTGAAGCTGGAGGACGGCGTCCGCCTGCACGAGAGCGTAAAGGTCGACCTGGAAACTTACGCCCGCGAAACCGAAAACCCTATCGTCAAGCCCTTCGTGTTGGTGATAGCGCGCGACACGACGCACGCGGGCCAGTTGTTGCAGTTGATCCAGTCGGATGCCTTTTTCGAAGGCCGCTACAAGGACAAGGTCATCCAGGTGGACTCGAGCCGGTCCGGCGCCGAGGAGGAAGAGATGATCGAGCGCCTGCTCAAGGTGGAACACACCGACGAGCCCACCGAGATCGTCATCCACGTCAACATGCTGAAGGAAGGCTGGGACGTGACCAACCTCTACACCATCGTCCCTCTGCGCGCGGCGAACGCACGCATCCTGATCGAACAGTCGATTGGTCGTGGCCTGCGCCTCCCATATGGAAGGCGTACCGGCGTGACGGCGGTGGACAGATTGAACATCGTTGCCCACGACAAATTCCAGGAGATCATCGACGCGGCCAACCAGCCGGATTCCCCGATCCGTATGCAGACAGTGGTGCTCGACCCCGAGTTACTCGCGCAGAAGACCGGCACTGTGGTCTCGCAGTCGCAGCTTGCGACACAGCTGGGGCTTCAGCCCGCGCAGGTAACAAGCAGCACAACGATGGCTGGAAAAGACGTATCGCCTTTATTCTCAGAACCGGAAGAGCAGAAGGTGGCGCAGATCGCCTACGAGGTGATCCGCAAGATGGAGAACCAGCCCCAGACGCTGCCGACGGTTGAGCACCTAAAAAGGCCGGAGATCCAGGCGGCCATCGTCAGGGCGGTGGAAGAACAGCGCCAGCCCGCGCAACTCGAACTCGAGGGGGTCGCGGAAAAGCCGGACATCGCGGCGGTCGTGGCTAAGACAGTCGCGCTGGTCATGCAGCAAACAATCGACATTCCACGCATCCTGGTGGTGCCCAAGGGTGAGGTGAAGTCAGGATTCAAGTCCTTCATGCTCAAGCTGGATGCGATGAACTATCCGGCCGTTTCAGAGGATCTGTGGGTCAAGTATCTGCGGACTGGTGGAACGGAGGTCCTGGCGCTCAGTCGCGGCGGGGTCGACGAAGCGCGACTGGAGGACTACGTGGTCAGCGGCCTCGTCGACTTCAACGATGTTTCCTACGACGTGCATGCCGATCTGCTCTACGACCTTGCGACACAGACGGTGAAGCATCTGCAGGGTTATCTGACCGAAGACGAAACGCGCAAGGTATTGCGCTGTTACCAGCGCGACATTGCGCGCTTTATCCACGCCCAAATGCAAGCGCACTACTGGGAGGATGCGGCCGGCTACGAAGTAAAAATCAGCAAGGGATTTACGGAGTTGAAGCCGAGTGCCTATACCTATTCCATCCAGGAGCCGCCCGCCGACTATCGTGTCTCACCGCCCGATAAGAGCAACATGGCGAAGTATCTGTTCGGTGGCTTCAGCCGCTGCCTGTACTCAGTAGAGAAGTTCGCTTCGGACGCAGAACGCAAGCTTGCTGTGATTCTCGAACGCGATGCGATTAAGTGGTTCAAGCCAGCTAAAGGTCAGTTCCAGATTTTCTACCGACAGGGCGCGGATCATCTCGAATATCAGCCCGACTTCGTAGCTCAAACCGAAAACATGGTTTATATGCTGGAGCCCAAGGCCAGTAACCAGATGGAAGATCCGATTGTCCTGGCCAAGAAGGAAGCGGCAATCAACTGGTGTAGGAACGCATCCGTGCATGCCGCAAGCCATAAAGGAAACGTGTGGCGGTATGTGCTGATTCCGCACGACGGAGTTACCGAAAACATGTCTCTCGACGGGCTCGCAGCGCGCTACGGTACCTCTACATAGCCGGTCTAGAGTGATTATCCCGGTTTTGTTATACGAACTGGCCTGATACCCGCATGGATATTAGGTCTAACGAAGACAATGTCTCGAATTGACCACATCTGCGCTCAGGCCGGTGCAGCCGCCAGCTGCGGCTTGTCTTCCCGGATCGGCAGGTTGATCAGCGCCGCGAGGGACGCCAGCACGATGTCGGCGTACCACATCCAGTTGTAGCTGCCGGTCTGGTCTACCGCGATGCCGCCGAGCCACGCGCCGAAGAAGCCGCCGATCTGGTGACTGAACAACGTGAGCCCGAAGAGCGTTGCGAGGTAGCGCGGGCCGAACAGTTTGGCCACCAGCCCCGCCGTCGGCGGCACGGTGGATAGCCACGTGAAGCCCAGGATGGCCGCAAACAGATAGAACGTTACGTCGGTCTTGGGCGAGGCGAGGTAGATGAGAATTGCCACCGCGCGCGAGCCGTACATCCAGAAGAGGATCATCTTCATGCGCTTGGTCTGCCCGAGCCAGCCGGCGCTGATGCTGCCGACGATGTTCGCCAGGCCGATGATGGCCAGCGACGCAGCCGACACGGATGCGGGCAGGCCGCAAAGCGCCACTTCACCGGGCAGGTGCGTGACGAGGAACGCGATGTGAAAGCCGCACGTGAAGAACCCGGCGTGCAGGCACCAGTAGCTCGGGTCCTTGAAAGCGAGGCGCGTCTGCTGTCCTAGCGTCATGCCGTCGGGCGGCGGGGCAGAGGTCGCTGCCGCGGCCGCCTTGCTTTGCCGAAGCGGCAGGGCCAGGAGGATCGTGGAGAGCGTCGTCACGGCGAGGGTCACCATCGCCACCACCCAGCCGAACGCTGTGATGAGCACCTGCGCAAGCGGCGCGAAGATGAACTGGCCGAACGAGCCCCCCGCATTGATGAAGCCGGAGGCAAACGACCGCTTGTCGGCCGGCAGGCGCTGCGCGGCCGCGCCGATCAGGATCGAAAAGCTGCCGGCGCCCGCACCGGCTGCGGTCAGGATGCCCATCGCCATGATCAGGCCGAAGCTCGAATCCATCCACGGCGTGATGCCCATGCCGATGGCGAGCAGGAAGGCCCCGGCCACAATGACGCGGAACGACCCGACGCGGTCGGCGAGCATCCCGAAGAGCGGTTGCGCGGCGCCCCACACGAACTGGCCGACTGCGAGGGCGAAGCTGACGGTGACGATGCCAAGCCCGGTCGAGGAATTGAGTGGCGACACGAACAGGCCCGCCGTCTGGCGCACGCCCATGGTCACCGCGAGAATGGCGGCCGAGGACAGCACCAGCGTCCAGAAAGTTCTTCTTGCAGTCATGGGCGGACTTCCAGCGAACGGGCAGAACGCCGATTTTCCCAGATAACCCCGTCCGGGCAACAGGTAAAATTCTCATGCGATGCATGCTCAAGGCGAAGAGTTCCGGGACGACTACCGCAAGGCGCTGCCGAAGGAAACGGTGCAGCGCCTGGCGAAGATCTCCTTTGCCAGATCGGTGTGGTCCGTGGTCCAGGATGCGGCCGTGCTGGCCGCGCTCGTGACCGTCGCCGTGCACTGGTGGACACCGCTGGTCGTCGTCCCCTGCGTGATCCTGATCGGCACGCGCCAGCACGCCCTCTTCATCCTTGCCCACGATGCCGCGCACTATCGGCTGTTCGAGCAACGCTGGCTGAACGACCTCGCCGGCCGGGCCTGCGCGACCGTGCAAGGCCTTTCGATGCGGACCTACCGCGTCGTACACCGCCTGCATCACAACAACTTGTACGGGCCCGCGGACCCGGATACCGCGCTGCACGGTGGCTATCCGCGCGGACGGGCGTACCTCGCACGGAAGCTGCTCAAGGACCTCACAGGATTCACCGCGTGGAAAACGTATGCCTACTTTTTTGGCGCGCCGGCGATCAATACCGAAACGAACGTTGCATTGCGCCCGCTAAACGACACCTCCGAGCGGCTGAGGCGCGAGGCGCGCAGCGATCGGCTGGTCGTGATCGGCTTTCATGCGCTCGCTCTGATCCTTGCCACGGCGACCGGCTACCTCGTCGAATACCTCGTCTTATGGATCCTTCCGCTCCTGACCGTCGTGCAGGCGATCCTGCGGCTGCGCGCGATTTCAGAGCATGGCGCGACGACCGACTTTTCCTCGCCCCTGACCGCGGCGCGAACGAACCTCTGCGGACCGATCCTCGAGTGGCTCATCTTCCCGCACCGCGTGAATTACCACATCGAGCACCATCTCTACGCCTCGGTGCCGCATTACAACCTGCCGGAGTTACATCGCGAGATGGTGAAGCACGGCGTGCTCGAGAGTGCGGAAGTGCTGCGCTTCGGCCAGACGCTGGCGAAGATCTTCGCCGACCGCCGGCCCGCCGCCCCGACTAAAGCTTGAGGCGCATCGGGCGCATGCCCGAGAACTGGAAGCCTTCGGCCGCATAGACGCCGTGCGCCATCGCGTTGTCCTCGTCCGACAACAGCGTGAGACGCAGGCAGCCTTGCTCGCGCGCGCCGACGACCGCATGCGCGAGCAAGGCGGCCCCTACTCCGCGCCCGCGACAGTCCGGTTGCACGACCATGTCTTCGAGCCACGCCGCCTTTCCGCCCTCGGCGGTGCTGATTGTGTAGAGCGTGCTGACCATGCCGACGACGCGCTTGCCTTCACGCGCCACGTAGATGTGGCCGATGCGCGGGTCGGCAAGGATCGATTCGAGCGCCCGACCCTGCTTGGCCGCATCCGGCACGAAGTCGGCTTCCTGCGCGAAGAGCACGCCAAGCAAGTCGACCAGCGCAGGCAGGTCCTTCTTCGTTGCGCCCTCTATCCTGAGCGCCGGCTCTGCGGCGCTCATGAAAACGCCCGGCGCTTCGTTTCGCTCCTCATGCCGCAATCGCATTGACGCCACTGCGCAGCCGCCCGTACCATCATTTTTATCCTTGGCATTGCCAGACTTCCGCCAGCTTACCGTCGGGAACGGCCTGCCGCCACACATAGCGTCGGTCCGACCCGGGAGTTCCATGAAAATAAAACAGGTGATCTGCACGGCCGGGCGCTCCGGCTACATGCACCGCGATCTCATGGCGATCAAGGCCGGCGCGCGGCAGGACGGCATGATCTTCCATGGCCCCACGGTGACGCCGGGCTTCAAGAAGATCGTGGAACCGGCCACGGTCATCTCCCTCATGCTGGTGTTGGAAGACGGGCAGATCGCCATTGGCGACTGCGCCGACGTGATCCTCGCAGGCGTCGCCGGACGCGACCCCGTCTTCAACGCCGTCGACTACATGGAAGTCATGCAAGGCCCGGTTGCCGCTGCGCTCACCGGCCGCGACGTCTCGACGTTCAAGGCCAATGCGGACGAGCTCGACAAGATGGCCGTCGGGGGCAAGCGCCTGCACACGGCATTGCGCTACGGCATCACCCAGGCGCTGCTCAATGCGACGGCACTCTCCCTCAAGCAGACGATGGCGGAAGTGATCGCGCGCGAATACGGCAGCACGATCTCGAAGAAGCCGATCGGCATCCTCGCCTCGGGTCACAAGGACGACCCGACGCAGCTCGACCGCATCATCCTCAAGCGCTTCGAGCTGCTGCCGCATGCTTCCTTCACGGTCGTGAAGACGCACGTTGGCCTGAAGGGCGAGATCCTCCATGCGTGGGTCAAGATGGTCGCCACGCGCATCAAGACGATTGGCGATGCGGACTATCACCCGCGCATCCACGCAGACCTGTACGGGACGCTCGGTGAACTGTTTTCGATGGACGTCGTAGCCATCGCCAATTACATCGGCACGCTGCAGGAAGCCGCCGCGCCGTACTCGATGCTGGTCGAATCGCCGATGATCGCGAAGACGCAGGCCGAGCAGATCGCGAAATTCGGCGAGCTGCGCGGCCTGCTCAAGAAGAAAGGCATTGCCGTGGGCATCATCGCCGACGAGTGGTGCAATACGCTGGAGGACATCGGGCTCTTTGCCGATGCACAGGCCGCCGACTTCGTGCAGATCAAGACCCCCGACCTGGGCGGCATCAACAACACCATCGAAGCGGTGCTTTACTGCAAGAAGAAAGGCATGGGGGCGTGCCTCGGCGGCACGGCGAACGAGACGGACTTGTCCGCGCGCATCTGCACGCACATCGGTTTGGCGTGCCAGCCGGACTTCATGCTCTCGAAGCCTGGGCTCGGCACCGACGAGGCGCTCATGATCCAGACGAACGAAATGGCGCGCACGCTCGCCATCCTCAAGACGCGGGAGTTGGGCCGATGATTCGCACTGCCCTGCACCTCGCCGCCTGCGCCGCGCTTGTGGCCAGTCCATCGCTGTGGGCACAAGGCGCCGCTGAGCAACCGCGCTATGGCGGCACGGCCGTCGCCGCGCTCGGTTCGGATCCCGCCGGCCTCAACCCGAACATCACGGTTGGCGTGCCCGATGTCTTCGCAGGCTGCATCCTGTATGACGGGCTGGTTCGCTTCGCAGAAGGGTTCAAGATCGTGCCCTCGCTTGCGAAATCCTGGACGATCTCGCCGGACGCGCTCACCTACACCTTCCAGCTGAACAAGGCGAACTGGCATGACGGCAAGCCGCTGACCTCGGAGGACGTCAAGTTCACGCTGCTCGAGGTGAGCTCCAAGTTCGGCTCCAAGTTCACGGCACCGGGCAATGCGATAAAGGAAATCCAGACACCCGATCCGCAGACGGTGATCATCAAGCTGTCGAAGCCCTTCGGCCCTTTCCTGTTCTCGCTCGCGTGCGAGCAGAACGCGGCGATCCTGCCGGCGCATGTCTTCCGCGGGACAGACGTCCTCAAGAATCCGGCGACGCTGACCAAGCCCGTGGGCAGCGGCCCCTTCATGCTCCAGGAATGGGTGCGCGGCAGCCAGCTCACCTTCGTGAAGAACCCGAACTACTGGACCAAGGGCGAGCCGTATCTCGATCGCATCGTGGTCAAGATCATGCCGGACCCGGGCGCGCGCATCCTCGCCCTGCAGGCAGGCGAAGTGGACTACGTCGACCAGTATTACTTCCCGATCAGCGCCTTCAAGGTGTTCGAGAAGAACCCGAAGTTCTCGCTTAAGGAAGTGAACTATCCGTCGGATGACATCATCATCCTCAACACCAGAAAGTCGCCGCTCAACAACGTGAAGGTGCGCCAGGCGCTGATGATCGCGCTCGATCGAAACTACATCCAGAAAAACGTCTTCCTTGCCAGCGGCCAGCCCGGCGCAGGCCCGTTCGATTCGCGCATCCCCTGGGCTTACAACCCGGCGGCGAACTACGAAAAGCTCTACCCGTACGACCGCGCGAAGGCCGAAGGGCTGCTCGATGAAGCCGGCTTCAAGAAAGGCGCGGACGGCACGCGCTTCACGCTGCGGCTTTCGTTCGACCCCGGCCGCGGCGAGTACACCTCGTGGGCGCAGGCCATCCAGCGCTTCTGGCAGGCCGCCGGCATCAAGGTCACGCTTGAAGGCGCCGAGCGTCCCGTCGTGCTGAAGAAGGTGTATGCCGACTACGATTTCGACGCCACGCTGCA
>JANXRZ010000030.1 GCA_025352885.1 Pseudomonadota bacterium
CATGCTCGTCTCCGCTACGTTTTTTGGTCGGCGTAGTTTAGCGGACCGCCCCGGAAAGGGGCGAACCCCGTGCCGAAGATCAGGCCGGCGTCGATGAGGTCGGCGTCGGGCACGATTCCTTCGGCGTGGACGGCCTTGGCCTCATGTAAATAGGGCCCGACCAGCGCATCGATTATGTCCTGCGTCACGGCGTCCGGCTCGCCTTTGACCGGCTTGCCGTCTTCGTACTTGTAGATGCCTTGGCCAGTCTTCTTGCCGAGCTGGCCGACTGCGATCTTCTCGAGCAGGATCTTCGGGACCGACGGCTCGGTGCCATCGGAGCCTCGCTTGCCGAGCGACTTGCCGGCCGCAAGGCAGATGTCGAGCCCCACTGTATCCGCGAGCTCGATCGGTCCCATGGGCATGCCGAACTGCACCATGGCTGCATCCAGCGTCTCAGGCTTCACACCTTCATCGACCATGCGGAAGGCCTGCTGCATGTAGGGCCCGAGCACGCGATTGACGAGAAAGCCGGGCGAATCCTTTACCGGCAGCGGGAGTTTGTCGATCTGGCGCACGAAAGCAGCGGCTTTCTTTGCGTCTTCTGGCCGCGTGTTTGCGCCGGAGACGATTTCGACCAGCATCATCTGCGGAACCGGATTGAAGAAATGGATGCCGACCAGGCGGCCCGGATCCTTGAACTGCGCGCCGACGTCCGCGAGCTTGAGGCTGGAAGTATTCGTCGCGAGGATTGCGCCCGGCTTGGCGATCGGCTCGAGCTTGGCAAATAGCGCGCGCTTGGCTTCGACGTTCTCGAAGATCGCTTCGATGATCACGTCGGCACGAGCCGCGCCAACGCCCGTGGTATCGGGAATCAGGCGGTCCAGCGCGTCGCGGATGCGGCGCGGATCGCGCAGTCGCTTTTTAAATAGGGCGGCCGCACGCTTGATCGCCGGGGCAATGCGCTCGGGCGCCGTGTCCTGCAGCGTGACGGTGATGCCGCGCATCGCGCAGATCGCTGCGATGTCGCCCCCCATGACGCCTGCGCCCACGACGTGCACGTGCTTTGCCACGAAGTCCGAGTCCTTGCCGAGCGACTTCATCCTTTCCTGGAGGAAGAAGATCCGGATCAGGTTCTTCGTCGTGGGGTGGGCAAACAGCGCATTGATCGAGTACGGGGCGTTGGGCTCGATGAACGGGTCGCCGTCATGCTTCTGCCACAGGTCGAGGATGGCGTAAGGAGCGGGATAGTGTTCCTGGCGGGCACGCTTGGCGACCTGCTTTCTTGCTTGCGCGACAACGAACCCGCGCAATGGGCCGAGCATCAGGCGCTGCATGAAGGGCAGCGGCTTACGCGCGGGCGCTTCCAGCGTGAGCATGCGCGCCGTGTTCTCGAAAATGCGCAGCGGCACGGCCTGGTCTGCAAGACCCGCCCGCCTGGCGCGGCCCGCATCGAGCGACTTGCCGGTGAGGAGGAGGTCGAGCGCAGCGGCTGGGCCAATTTTCTTCGGCAGCCACTGGATGCCGTGCCAGGCCGGGACGATGCCGAGCATCACTTCCGGAAAGGCAAACCGCGTGGCCGGATCGTCGAGCGCGACGATGTACCGGCAGGCGAGTGCGAGTTCGAGGCCGCCGCCCATGCAGTAGCCATTGACCATCGCGGTAGTGGGGAAGGGCAGGTCGTGCAATTTCTGGAAGACATCCCAGCCAGCTCGGACGAACGAGAGCGCCTCTTCGGGGGATGCGAACCGCGTAAAGGCCTCTACATCCGCGCCCGCGATGAACGCCGCCTTGGCCGAGCGGATGATGAGTCCCTTCGGCCGCAACGCCGAAATCGCGTCCAGCGCCGCGGAGAGTTCATCGATCGCATCGCGCGAAAATGTGTTCGTCGACGAGCCTTGCTTATCGAACGTCAGCCACACGAGGCCGTGGGTGTCCTGCTCGAAGCGCCAGTGCTTGTACGCCGTGTTGGTGTTGAGCCTGTCCATGGTCAGAGCGCCTCCACGAGCATTGCGCCGCCCAGGCCGCCGCCTATGCAGATCGACGCGATGCCGCGCTTTGCGTTGTTGCGCTTGAGCACCTTGAGCAGGTGGAGCACGATCCTTGCGCCGGAAGACCCGACGGGGTGGCCGAGCGCGATGGCGCCGCCATCCACGTTGAGCTTCGACTCGTCGAGCGCGCCAAGCGCCCCGTCAAGCCCCAGTTGCTCCTTGCAGTACTTCTCATCCTTCCACGCGGCGATGCAGCCCAGCACCTGTGCGGCAAACGCCTCGTTGATCTCGATGTAATCGAGGTCGTTCAGGCCGAGGTTATTGCGCTTCAGGATGGGGGTTGCGGCGTGCACGGGACCCAGGCCCATTTGCGCAGGATCGAGGCCGGCCCATTCCGTGTCGAGGATCTGCCCGATCGGCGTGAGGCCATGGCGCTTCACCGCAGCTTCGTCGGCCAGCAGCAGCCAGGCCGCGCCATCGGTGATCTGCGAGGAATTTCCCGGCGTGACGTTGCCGTACTTGCGATCGAAAAAGGGCTTGAGCTTGGCGAGGTTGGCGACCGAAGAGTCGCGCCGGACGCCATCGTCCAGCGGATAAGCGTTGCCCGCGGCGTCGTAAACCGCTTCGACTTCGCCGCCGCCCGGCGCAAGGAACCCGGCGTCCTGTGCGGCGACTACGCGCAGGTGCGAGCGGACGGAAAACTCATCCATCTGTGCCCGCGTAATCCCGAAGCGGTAAGCGAGGTTTTCCGCGGTCTGGCCCATGAGGAGTCCGACCATGGGATCGGTCAGGCCTTTCATGATGGCGATCACCGGCGCGAGGTAGCCGAGCTTCAGCTTGGCGAGCTGCGCGACCTTCTGGCCCGGCGACTTTGCCGCGTACCAGTTGGCCAGCCACAAGACCATCGCATCGGAGAGGAGCAGCGGGGCGCGCGAGAGCGCATCCGTCCCCCCGGCGAGGACCAGGTGCGAGCGGCCGGCGAGGATGTTGTTGATCCCTGAATCGATTGCCTGCATGCCGGAGGCGCAATTGCGCATCACGGTCCAGCCCGGCACTTTCTCGCCACAGCCCATGCGCAGCGCCGCGACCCGGCCGATGTTTACTTCGTCGGCGGAGGGCGATGCGCAGCCGAGGATGACCTCATCCAACTCGGTCGGCGAAAATTCCTGCCGCACCAGCAGCGTACGGCCGGCCTGGGTCGCAAGGTCGCCTGCCGAGAACGGACCGGGCTTGTTCCTCGCTTTAAGGAACGGCGTGCGGGCGCCGTCGACGATATAAACGGGTCTTGAAAGTGCGCTTGGCATGAGGGTTCTCGTGGAAGCTAGGCGGCACGCGCAATCGCGGGCCTGGCGTCACCGGCTTTCGCGCCATCCTGCCGCGCGAGCAGTTCCGCCCGTCCGAAGTCCTGCGGGAAGTCGTCGACCTTGATCACGCCCTTGCGGAGGGTTTCTTTACGCTGCCACAGGGCGAATTCCTCGGCGGTGATGACACCCGCATCGCGTGCAAGCGCAGCCACATCCTCCTGCATGTGGCGCACGATCGTTCCTTTCTTGAGGGCCTTGCGCAGCTTGGTTTCGATCGGTTCGCACGCAATCGTGGCAACGAACGCGCCCTCGAGCTGGCCGGTCGGATCACCTTCGGATTTCGACAGGTACATGCCCAGCGTAAGCCGGTCGCGCGCCGCGGAAGGCGAGAGGAGCAGCGTCGCGCATTGGTGGTTGAGTTCATCCGAAGGTTGCGCGAAACGCTTGCCGAGCGGAAACAGGACGATGCGCAGGCCGACCGCAACCAGCCGGCTCGGGAAATTGGCGATGACCCCATCGAGCGCCTGCTGCGCCTGGTAGAGGATGTCCTGCATCGCGTAATGCACCAGCGGCAGGTCTTCCGTGGGACGGCCGGTGTCCTCGAATCGCTTCAGCGTGGCGCTGCCCAGGTACAGCATCGAGAGCGCATCGCCCAGTCGCCCGGAGATCTTCTCCTTGCGCTTGAGCGAGCCGCCGAGCACGAGCATCGAGACGTCGGCCAGGAACGCAAAGGCCGCGGAGATCCGCGAGAGATCCTTGTAGTAGCCGCGCGTTTCAGGCGCGGCCAGTTCCGGCGCCGAGGCAAACGCCGAGCCCGTGATGGCATGAAAGAAGGCGCGAAGCTTGTTGGCCGCCGTGTGCACGATATGGCCCGTCAGCGCGCGGTCGAACTCGATCGAACCCGCGGCCCGGTCTTCATTTTTGGCCGCGAGCATTTCGCGCAGCACGTACGGATGGCAACGGATCGCACCCTGGCCGAACACGATGAGCGTGCGCGTGAGGATGTTTGCACCTTCCACCGTGATGCCGACCGGCACGACCTGGTAGCCGCGCCCGACCCAGTTGTTCGGTCCCAGGCAGATCCCCTTGCCCCCGTGGATGTCCATCGCGTCATCGATGACCTTGCGAACCCGCTCGGTCATGTGGAGCTTCATGATCGCGGAGATCACCGAGGGCTTCTCTCCCGCATCGACTGCCCCGGCGGTCATGATGCGGCCGGCATCCATCATGTAGGCGTTGGCGGCGATCCGGCCGAGCGCGTCCTCGACGCCTTCGAGTTTGCCGATCGGGGTCTTGAACTGGCTGCGCACGCGCGCATACGCACCAGTGTAGCGGGCCATGGCTTTCGCACCGCCCACGGAGGAAGTGGGCAGGGAGATCGCGCGGCCGGCGGCAAGGCAGTTCATGAGCATCATCCAGCCCTTGCCCGCGTAGTCGCGCCCGCCAATGATCCACTCGAGGGGCATGAAGACTTCGTGTCCCGAGTTCGGGCCGTTCTGGAATGCGGCATTCAGTGGCAGGTGCCGGCGGCCGATGTTCACCCCCGGCGTATCGGTCGGGACGAGCGCGCAGGTGATGCCGAGGTCCTCACGGCCGTCGAACTGCGCGCCCAGCAGCTTCTCCGGGTCGTACAGGCGGAACGCGAGGCCGAGCAGTGTGGCGACTGGGCCCAGCGTGATGTAGCGCTTATCCCACGTGACGCGCATGCCGAGTGTTTCCTTGCCCTGCCACATGCCTTTGCAGACCACGCCAAAATCGGGAATCGAGGCCGCATCCGACCCTGCTTCCGGGCTCGTGAGCGCGAAACACGGGACCTCCAGTCCCTTCGCCAGGCGCGGCAGGTAGTAGTCCTTTTGTTCTTCGGTACCGTAGTGAAGCAGCAACTCGGCGGGTCCAAGCGAGTTCGGGACCATGACGCTGACCGAGGCCGCGTTCGAGCGAGTCGCAAGCTTCATGACGACGGCCGAGTGCGCGAGAGCCGAGAACTGCAGGCCGCCGTACTTTTTCGGGATGATCATCCCGAGGAAGCCCTTGTCCTTTATGTACTGCCAGACTTCGGGGGACAGGTCGTAGCGTTCGTGGGTGACCTCCCAGTCGTCGGTCATCGTGCAGAGTTCCTCACACGGGCCGTCGAGGAAAGCCTGTTCTTCGGCGGTGAGCCTGGCTTCGGGCGTCCGCAGGAGCTTGTCCCAGTCTGGTTTTCCCGAAAAGAGGTCGCCATCCCACCAGACGGTGCCGGCGTCGATCGCTTCCTTTTCCGTCTGCGACATGTCGGGAAGGATGCGACGATAGACGGAAAGCAGCGGGTTGCTGAATACCGCACGCCGGATCGGCGGTATCAGCGCGACAACCGCAAGCAATACTAAGACTGCAAGGATGATGGTGGACATTACGGTCTCCTTCGTTGATCTTGTTGTGTCTTATGCCGCCTTGCGCACGGAGCTCGACGACGCGCCGGGAAGCGGCGCGAGCAGTCCCGCGTTGAGGAATTGGACGAGGCGCTCCTGGAGCGCGCGTGAGTCGTGCCGGTCTTCGGGCTTGAATCCCGCGATGAGTTGCACCGTGTCGGTGGCCGCAAGCGTGTAGGAGAGCGTTCCGAACATGAAGTGCATGCGCCAGAACAGCTCACCGCTCGGGAGGTCGGGAAGCGAGCGCGCGAAGGCCGCCTTAAAGCGTTCCATCGTCGCCGCGTACATCCGGCCAATCAACGTGCGGATCGGTTTGGCGGGCTCTGTATAAGTTCGCCCGAGCAGGCGCACGAAATTGCGCCCGCCGTTGCGCCCGTCCTCGATCATCGCCAGCGACTCACCGATAAACGCGCGGATGATCGCTTCCGGGGGCAGCGGTTCGCCATCGGCCTCTTTTTCGAGGCGCTCCAAGGTGGCGATGCGCGCAGCGTTGATGGGGTCGAGGCGCCGTTGGAACACCGCCTCGATCAGCGCGTCTTTGGAACCGAAGTGATAGTTGACCGCGGCGAGGTTCACGCCCGCCTTGCCGGTGAGCTGGCGCATGGAGGCGCCCTCGAATCCGTGCTGCATGAAAAGTTCTTCGGCGGCATCGAGGATGCGGCGGCGGGTTTCGTGCTGGGGCTTTACTGAGCGCAGGGTCATGTCGGCATGTCCGATGGGAGATTTCAAACGAACGTTTGAATCATACAAAAACCGGAAACGGCGGTCAATCGAGCCCATTTCCCGGGGGTGGCGCTTCCGGATGGGCGATAATCGAGCCATGTCGGCAGGTCCTTCGGCTTCACCCCACTCCGCACCGCCCGTCCAAGCGCCCCTGACCAAGCCCTCCCGCAGCGAGTGGCGCACGGTTGCGGGCTTGCTTCCTTATTTGTGGGAGTACAAGTGGCGGGTCGGGCTGGCGCTCGTCCTGCTGGTCGCAGCGAAGCTCGCGAACGTGGCGGTCCCGCTGGTCATGAAGGGGATCGTCGACGATCTCGACCCTACGCTTGCCCTCCTGATCGTGCCGGCGGCGCTGCTCGCCGCTTACGGATTGCTGCGTTTCTCGACGACGCTCTTCGCCGAACTTCGCGACGTGGTCTTCGTGCGCGTCACGCAACGCGCGATCCGACGGGTTGCGCTCGGCGTATTCCGCCACCTGCACGATCTCTCCCTGCGCTTTCATTTAGACCGGCAGACGGGCGGCATGACGCGCGACATCGAGCGCGGCACGCGCGGCATTTCGACGCTGCTGTCGTACCTCATCTTCTCGATCATTCCCGTAATCCTGGAATTCGCGCTGGTCGCGGCCGTGCTGCTCGCCAAGTTCGATTGGCGGTTTGCGGCGATCACTTTCGGCGCGGTGGCTGCCTACATCAGCTACACCTTCTTCATCTCCGAATGGCGCATCGGCATTCGCAAGCAGGCGAACGAACTCGATTCGAAAGCCAATACGCGCGCCATCGACAGCCTCCTCAACTACGAGACGGTCAAGTATTTCGGCAATGAGGATTTCGAAGCCGGCCGCTACGACGAGAGCCTGCGCCGCTATGAGTCGGCCGCGGTGCGCAACGAAATGTCCCTGGGCCTGCTGAACATCGGCCAGAGCCTGATCATTGCCTCTGCAGTGACCGCGCTCATGGCGCTTGCGGCGCAAGGGGTGGCTGCAAAGCAGCTTTCGATCGGGGATCTCGTCCTGATCAACGGCCTGCTCATCCAGCTTTACGTGCCGCTCAATTTCCTCGGCATGGTATATCGCGAGATCAAGCAGTCCCTGGTCGACATGGACAAGATGTTCCACCTGCTGTCGGAAAACCTCGAGGTGAAAGACAAGCCGGGCGCGCCTGACCTGCCTGCAGTCCCGGCGCATGTCGCTTTTCGAAACGTGAATTTCGGGTATGACCCGAAGAGGCAGATCCTTTTCGACGTGTCTTTCGAAATCCCGGCCGGCTCGCGCGTGGCCGTCGTCGGTCATTCCGGATCCGGCAAATCCACGCTTGCCCGCCTGCTTTACCGCTTCTACGACGTAAACAGCGGGACCATCACCGTAAACGGCATCGACATCCGGGAGATCACGCAGAAGAGCCTGCGGGGCGCGATCGGAATCGTTCCGCAGGACACCGTGCTCTTCAACGATACGATCCGCTACAACATCCACTACGGCCGCACGGATGCGGGCGACGAAGAGGTGATCGAAGCGGCGCGTGCGGCCCACATCCACGAGTTCATCGAAACCTTGCCGCTTAAATACGAATCGCCGGTAGGCGAGCGGGGCCTCAAGCTCTCGGGCGGTGAAAAGCAGCGCGTCGCGATCGCCCGCGCGATCCTCAAGAACCCGCGGATCCTTATTTTCGACGAGGCGACCTCGGCGCTCGACTCCGAAACGGAGCGGTCGATCCAAGGCGAACTCACGAGGATCGCCCAAGGCAGGACCACGCTCGTAATCGCGCACCGCTTGTCGACGATCATGGATGCGGACCAGATCCTCGTGATGGACCAGGGCCGCATCATCGAGCGGGGCACCCACCGGGTGCTGCTCGATTCGGGCGGGCAGTACGCCCAGATGTGGGCGCTCCAACAACAGGAAGAAGCAACTACGACCCTGTAAATTCGCACGCGGCAAGCGTGACCTAGTTCATGGATTTTCGCTAAACCGTTCCCAGACCCTTATTTTTCCTTGCTTTTACGGGGGGCGCTGACTAAACTCCGCACAAATTCTGACAAGGGGAATTGGGATGGAAGCCCAAGCGACCGCGGCCACGCCGCGGCAACTGCACCGGCTCGAAAAGATCGTCGCGCTTTTGGCGTTGATCGCCGTGTTTGCGCTCTCCGCCGGATTCGCCGAAGGCGCCGGACACAAAAAGAAGAAAGTCCGGGTCGCAGCCGAGCACGTCAAGAAGGTTCGCTTCGCCGACGAGTTCGACCGCCACCAGGCCGCCCATCCCGGGCAGATTTTCCTGCGTTCTTCCAGCGTGTTGGTGCAGGACGCCGCCAGCGGGGAGACCCTCTTTTCGAAGAATGCCGAGAAGGTGCTGCCGATCGCCTCGATCACCAAGCTCATGACGGCGATGGTGGTGCTCGATGGCAAGCTCGAGCTCGAAGACCGCATAGTCATCAGCTCAGAGGATATGGACCAGCTCAAGGGCACGCATTCGCGCTTGCGCCCGGGCGCAGCGCTGTCGCGGAACGACCTCCTGCTGCTCGCGCTCATGTCGTCCGAAAACCGGGCTGCGGCCGCCCTGGCGCGGACCTATCCCGGCGGCACCCAGGCGTTCATCACGGCAATGAACGACAAGGCCAGGAGCATCGGCATGCTGGATTCGCGCTTCGAGGATTCGACCGGTCTCACTTCGGCCAACGTTTCGACTGCACCGGACCTCGCGCGGCTCGTCCAGGCCGCGCATGAATATCCGGTGATCCGCCAGTATTCGACGCGCGACCGCGCCGAGGTAAATGTCCTGGGCCAGGCGCTCCAGTACCAGAACACGAATGGCCTTGTCCGGGGACACACCTGGGACATCGGGCTGTCGAAGACCGGGTTCATCAACGAAGCCGGGCGGTGCCTGGTCATGCGGGTCCGGCTGGCCAGCAAGGACATCGTCGTGGTGCTGCTCGATTCGTGGGGCAAGAACTCGCGTATCGGCGACGCCCAGCGCATCAAGAAGTGGCTGGAAACGGCCGCGTTAGCCCGCAACCGGGGATAGCATAGAGGGCTCCCAAGCCCGGACCCCCGTACATGAGCAGCAGCGGCCGCGTAACGTTCCACGGTGTGGTTGTCCCGCCCTCCAACTTCCTTGAAGACGTCGTTGCCGGCCTTGCGCTCGCGCAGAAGGCGGTGCCGCCCAAATATTTCTACGACGCGCGAGGCAGCGAATTGTTCGAGGCGATCTGCGCATTGCCGGAGTATTACCCCACCCGCGCTGAAATCTCCCTGACCTCCCAGCACGTCGATGCAATTGCGCAGTTCGCTGGTCCGGGCTGTGAACTCATCGAATACGGCAGCGGCGCCAGTACCAAGACGCGCATCCTGATTGCGAAGCTGCGACCCGAGGCGTACATCCCCGTGGACATCTCGGAATCGGCCTTGCGAGGCGCGGCCGAGAAGCTCGCATCCGAATTCCCGTGGCTCGAAATCCGCGCGGTGACGGGCGACTTCGGCCGGCCGCTCGCGCTGTCGGCTTTCGGGGGCAGCGGCCGCAAGGTCGTGTACTTTCCCGGCTCCACGATCGGCAACCTCACACGCGAAGAGGCACTGGCCTTCCTGCATATGACACGGGGCCAGGTCGGCCCGGGGGGCGGCATGCTTGTGGGTGTCGACCTGAAGAAGGATCCAAATGTCCTGCACGCGGCCTACAACGACGCGGGCGGCGTGACCGCCAGATTCAACCTCAACCTTCTGGCCCGCATCAACGCGGAACTCGGGGCGGATTTCGCGGTCGACCGCTTCGTGCATTACGCCTTCTACAACGCACCCATGGGCCGAATCGAGATGCACCTGGCGAGCCTTGAGCGCCAGGCCGTAAACGTGGGCGCTTATAGGTTCTGGTTTGCGGCCGGCGAGACCGTCCACACGGAGAATTCTTGCAAGTACTCGATCGACGAGTTCCAGGCGCTTGCGGCGCAGGCTGGCTTTCGCGGGGAGAAGGTCTGGACGGACAAGGACCGGTTGTTCAGCCTGCACGGCCTCGTCGCCGCCTGAACAAAGCGCGAGGCTAGCGGCGGGACTGGTGCCCGAGGGCGCGGCACACTTTTTCGGCCGTGTCCTTCACTAATGCGCCCCACTGCGGCTTCATCCGGTCAGCGGGCGTGGAGAGTGAGAGCGCGGCGATCATGGCGCCGTCGTCACTGCGGATGGGCGCTGCGACGCAGCGCACGCCAATTTCCACTTCCTCGTTGTCTGTCGCGAAGCCCTGCTTCTGCGCGCGCTCGAGGTCGCGCTCGAGCACCGTCAGGCTGGTGAGCGAGTTCTTGCTGTGGGCGGCGAGCCCCGTGCGCTTGGCATAGTCGCGCAGCCGCGCAAAACCGTCTTCGAGGAGGAAAAGCTTGCCCGCCGCAGTCACGTGGAGCGGCGCCCGTGCGCCGATGACGTGGACGATCCGCATCGCCGAGCGTCCGCTGCTCGTGCGCTCCACATAGACGATCTCGTCGTCCTGGCGCACGGAGAGGTTTACTGTCTCGCCGGTTTGCGCGTGCAGCTCGCGCATGATCGGAAGCGCAATCTCGCGCACGCTGATGCGAGAGCGCACAAGGGTCCCCAGTTCCAGCAACCGCATGCCCAGCCGGTAACTGCTCGGCTCGATCCGATCGACCATGCGGTCGGCGGACATCGCTGCCAGGATCCGATGGGCCGTGGACGGATGGAGCTTGGTGATCTGTGCGATCTGCTTCAGCCCGAGCGGCTCCGGATGCTCTGCCAGCACGTCGAGCAGCTTCATCATCCGCTCGATGACCTGGATCGGATTTTTCTGGTCTTCTTTGACTGTGGGCATGCGATTGCTGCAGAGCATCAAAATTGTATTGTAACGCACGTATCTCACGATGTGAAATACCTCGCAAGGGCTGCGTGCTAACATCCACGAGATAAGTGGCGGATTACTTGGGGAACCGACGATGCCAGTGGTCACTAACATTGCAGACCTTCGCCGAATGGCCCAGAAACGCGTCGCGAAGGCCATCTTCGACTACGTCGACCGCGGCTCCTATGACGAATCGACGCTCGCGGCGAATACGTCCGACCTCGATGCCCTCAAATTTCGTCAACGTGTAGCTATAAACGTCGATAATCGCTCTACGTCGTCTAAAATGGCCGATCAAGCCGTGACGATGCCGGTCGCGATCGCTCCAACCGGCCTTACGGGCCTGAACTGGGCCAACGGAGAGATGCTTGGCGCTCGGGCCGCTGAGAAGTTCGGCATTCCGTTCACCTTGTCGACGATGTCGATCTGCTCGATCGAGGACGTGGCGAGTGCCGTAACGAAGCCGTTCTGGTTCCAGTTGTATGTGATGCGCGACCGTGGCTTCGCGGCTTCCCTGATCCAGCGGGCCAAGGCGGCGAAGTGCTCCGCCCTCATGCTCACGCTTGATTTGCAAATCCAGGGACAGCGGCACCAGGACCTCAAGAATGGCCTCGCCGTCCCGCCGAAACTTACGGCAGGCACCTTCCTCGACATCATGACCAAGCCGTCGTGGGCGCTGAACGTCATGACGAGCCGGAGAAAGTCGTTCGGCAACCTCGAGGGGCGGATCAAGGGCGCAGATTCGCTTACGACGCTTTCGCAGTGGATTGCCGGCCAGTTCGACCCGACCCTGTCGTGGGCGGACGTGGAATGGGTGAAATCGCAATGGGGTGGGAAGCTGATACTTAAAGGCATTTTAGACGCAGATGACGCCAAGATCGCAGCAG
Source organism: Pseudomonadota bacterium (assembly GCA_025352885.1). Taxonomy (GTDB): domain Bacteria; phylum Pseudomonadota; class Gammaproteobacteria; order Burkholderiales; family SG8-39; genus SZAS-79. The sequence goes on from JANXRZ010000030.1 coordinate 12,122, forward strand.
GATGTGGCGTCGATGCGATCGTGGTTTCGAACCATGGCGGCCGGCAATTGGACGGAACGGTGTCCTCGATCCGCGCGCTTCCCGAGGTTGTCCAGGCGGTGGGCGATAAAAGCGAGGTCTGGTTCGATGGGGGCATCCGCTCAGGCCAGGACGTGCTTAAGGCGGTGGCCCTCGGCGCGCGCGGCACCATGATCGGCAAGTCATTCCTCTATGGATTGGGCGCGATGGGGGAGAAGGGCGTGACCACTGCGCTGGAAATCATCCGCAAGGAACTGGACGTCACCATGGCGCTCTGCGGCCTCAAGGACATCAAGGACGCGAGTCCCGCGATCCTGCGGTCCGCTTAGTTCATCCCGGTCGTGCGCGGCGCTCGAAGCGACCTGCATCCACGGCCTTAGCCAGCCGCGCCTCGATCGGCAGCGGGTCGCCTTCGAGCCGGCTTGCAAGCACCTCCGCCATGAGTCCGCACCAAAGGATTCCCCGAGACCCGTAAGCAAAGGCGCCCTGGAGACCGGCCGATTGCGGATCGTCCGACAGTGAGCCCACCATCGGCAGCCTGTCCCGGGTCACCGCCCGGAAGCCGACGCGGCCTTCAAGCGTTAGGGGATCAAGCTGTCCGATGCACTCAGGCAAAATCCGCGCAAGCCGCTCGAGGTTTCCCACGTGGCTGTCGAGCCGCGGATTCGGATCGTTGTCTTCAACGTCGTAGCTCGCTCCGGTTACGGCAACGCCCTGAGTGGCCGGAAGCACCATGCCCCCGCGCAGCAGCACCGCCCTGATCGGCGGAACTTTTGCGGCAGGCAGGTAAGACACTTGGCCCCGCACTCGGCGCACCGTGGCGAAAGTCGAGGGCGCGAGCCGGAGCGCATCGTCCGCATTCGCGAGAACCACGATCGGTGCTTCGGCGATCGGATTGCCTGCGACGTCGCGCGCCAACCAGCCTTGCGAACTGCGCTCGAGACGATCGACGTGGGTGCCAAAGTGCAAGCGCGGCTTCGCCTTTTCGAGAAATGCGCGCACGAGCGTCGCCGGTTGCATCCAGCCGCCTGAGGGAAACCAAACACCCCCTTCGGTCACCTCTATGCCTGCTTTTGCGGCCGCTTCGTCACGCGACACAAGACTTGCATAGCTGGGTGGGTAACCCAGAGCGGCGAGGGCCTTCGATTGCCCACGCGACTCCTCTTCGGTTCGCGGCATCTGCAGCACGCCGCAACGCGACCACGAAACCCCGTCGAGCGTCGGCCACTGCCGCAGGGCGTGGCAAAAGGCGGCCCGGCTCAGTTGCGCCATGACGTTGTCGTCGATCGTGACCAGCGGATGAAAGGCGCCCGCATGGTTTCCAGACGCTTCCTGCGCCGGACCGGGCGCACGTTCGACCAGGTCGAGTTCCCAACCCCGCGCCGCGAGGCGTTCACACACTGCACCGCCCGCGAGCCCGGCGCCGATGACCAAGGCGCGGCGCTGGCTTGGCGCGGCAGGCGCGCTGCCGGGACGCATGTAGCGTCCGCACAGCATGTCGCGCTTCGAGGCATATCCCGGCACTTTGCGGACTTCGAAACCCGCCGCACCGAGCGCGTCGCGCACCGATGCGGCCGCCGTGTAAGTGGCAAACGTTGCGTTCTGCGCGGCAAGTTTTCCGACCAGCTTGAGCGCGCTCGAGGACCACATGTCCGGATTGCGCGCCGGCGCAAATCCATCCAGGAAGAGCGCGTCTGCCGAAAGGCGAAGCTGCGGGAGCACGGTTGCGACATCGCCAAGGCAAAGCGTGAGCACCACGTTTCCTTGCTCGAACTCGAGCCGGTGAAATCCCGGCACGAGCATGGGCCAGGCCGCGCACAGTTCGGACGAAAGCGCTGCAAATTCCGGATGGCGCGCATGCAATCGGGCGAGGTCCGTCGCGGAGAAGGGATGCTTTTCGATGGAGACGAAGTGGAGTTTCGCAGGACCGTCCGGGTCGTCTCTCCAAGCCGACCACGCAGCAAGAAAATTCAAGCCGATCCCGAATCCGGTTTCGAGGATCGTGAACCGGGATTTTTTCTTCCAGCGTCCGGGCAAGCCGTTGCCGCCCAGGAAAACATGGCGGGCTTGCGCCGGACCACCCTCGCGGGAATGGAAAATGTCGTCGAAAAGCGGCGAGTACGGCGTGCCGTCCGCCTCGAAAGCCGGTGTTGCGGGAACGAGGGGCGCTGGCATGGGGCGCAGAGTATAGCCAGCGCGCCTCGCCCGCGACGAGGGGTAAAATTCCGCTCCCCCAAGGAGAGTGCAATGAACAAGCCCGCCGACCTGAAGCTCACGACTGTCCCCATGTGGATCAACGGCAAGGCCGTCGTGCCCGCCGGGCGCATGGGAGAAGTGTTCAACCCGGCCATCGGCTCGGTCGCCAAGCAGGTGCCCTATGCCGATGCGGCAACGATCGACAGCGCGGTCAAGGCCGCGGCTGCTGCGCTGCCCGCCTGGCGCGACGCGCCGCCACTTCGCCGTGCACGGGTGATGCAGAAGTTCCTGCATCTCATGCAGGAGCACCAGAAGGACCTTGCTCAACTGGTCACAGCCGAACACGGCAAGACGCTGCCGGATGCCATGGGCTCCGTGCAGCGCGGCATCGAGGTGATCGAGTTCGCGTGCGGCATCCCGCACATGCTCAAGGGGGAATTCTCGGAGAACGTCGGCACGGGGGTGGACTGCCACACGCTGCGCCAGCCGGTCGGCGTGTGCGCGGGCATCACGCCGTTCAACTTCCCGGTCATGGTGCCGCTCTGGATGTTCCCGGTGGCGATCGCGTGCGGCAACACGTTCGTGCTGAAGCCCTCCGAGAAGGTGCCTTCGGCATCGATCCTGATGGCGGAGCTGCTCAAGGAAGCCGGGTTGCCGGACGGCGTCTTCAACGTCGTGCACGGCGATAAGGCCGCCGTCGATGCGATCCTCGCTCACCCGGGAATCAGCGCCGTGTCTTTCGTGGGTTCCACCCCGATCGCGAAGTACATCTACGAAACCTGCGCGCATCACGGTAAACGCGTGCAGGCACTGGGCGGCGCGAAGAATCACGCGGTGGTGTTGCCCGATGCGGACATGGAATTCACGGCCGATGCGCTGATCGGCGCGGCCTACGGCTCCGCGGGCGAGCGCTGCATGGCGGTATCAGCCGTCGTCGCGGTGGGGGCGGCCGCCGATCCGATCGTTTCCCTGCTGAAGAAGAAAGCCGAGGCGATCAAGATCGGCCCGGGCACGATGGAAGGTGCAGACATGGGGCCGCTGGTCTCCGGCGTGCATCGCGCTAAGGTCAAGGGTTATGTGGACGCGGGCGTGAAGGAAGGGGCCACGCTCGTGTCGGATGGGCGTGGCCTCGTCGTGAAAGGCCATGAGAACGGCTTTTTTCTCGGCACGACGCTGTTCGACAACGTGAAGGCCGGCATGAGCATCTACAAGGACGAGATCTTCGGGCCGGTGCTCATCGTGCTGCGCGTGGAAACGCTCGAGGAGGCGATTGCGCTCGTCAATGCGAATCCGTATGCGAACGGCACTGCGATTTTCACCGAGTCCGGCGGCGCGGCAAGGCGCTTCGAGAACGAGATCCAGGTCGGCATGGTCGGCATCAACGTGCCGATCCCCGTGCCGGTTGCGTTCTACTCGTTCGGCGGCTGGAAGAATTCGCTCTTCGGCGACCTGCACGTGCACGGCGCCGAAGGCGTCAAGTTCTACACGCGGACCAAGGTCGTAACCACCCGCTGGCCGCACCAAGATACCCCCGCCCCGGGCTTCCACATGCCCACCCTCGGCTAGCCTGTTACAAAGCCAAAACCGTAAGTGGGGTCAGAGTCGACTTTCGTTTGC
>JANXRZ010000038.1 GCA_025352885.1 Pseudomonadota bacterium
GAAGGCTGCGCGCATGGTGGCCGCCGAGGTGGATTTCTCGGCGCTCGAGCAGTTGTTCGATCGGCGGATCGAGGATTCGTCGATCAAGATCGCACGCGGGCTGGAGGCGAATTTCGACTCGCCCTCCACGCCGGTCGAGGAGCGGATCAAGGCCGCGATCGACCGCTACCGCGCGCAGGTCCGCGCCGAGCATGAGAGCGCGCTCTTCAAGCAGAAAAAGCGCCTGGCCGATTCAGAGCGTGTGCTGGCGAGCCGCCAGACGAAGAAGGCGCTCGAAGACCAGCGGATTGCAACGACCAAGATTGCGTGGCACCTCTCCAAGCTGGCGGACCTCGGCCGCACGGTGCCGGCTGAAGCGGACGATCGCATTTTCCCCATGTGGTATGCGCCGCTCGTCGTCTTCGAGAACGGCCGGCGCGTGATCCGCCCCATGCGCTACCACTGCAGGCCGAACGGCAAGCCCGAGGCCTACGACCGGCAGTACGACGGCCTCTACAACGCGCGCCGGGACAACCTGGAAGGGTTCTGGAAGAACGTGTTTGGCCGGCGGCACGGCTTGCTCATTGCGAAAAGCTTTTTCGAGAACGTCGCGCTTCATGACTTCGAGCGGCGCGCCCTGCGCGAAGATGAAAAGCCCAAAAACGTGATCCTGCATTTCAATCCGCGTGCGTCGACTCCCATGCTGGCTGCGTGCGTGTGGGATCTCTGGCAGTCGCCGGGCAAGCCCGACCTGTACTCGTTCGCCGCGATTACCGACGAGCCGCCCGAGGAAGTCGCCGCGACCGGGCATGACCGCTGCATCATCCCGCTCGAGCCCGCTGCGGTGGACGCTTGGCTCGACCCGGCCGCGTCGGACCGTCAAGTCCTTGCAGGCCTTCTCGACCGGCGGGAGCGTCCCTACTTCGAGCACCGCCTGGCCGCCTGACCTTAGATGGGGGACGCCTGGCGCAGCATCGTGGACGTGGCAAGCGCCCGCGTTGCGCAACCACTCCTCGCAGCGCTTCAGGTGCCTGCGGAGGCGATCAGCGCGCACGAACTGGCAGAGAGCCTCGTCATCGCGCTGCTGCAGGTCGCGCTCATTGCATTCGTTTTCCGCCCGCTCGAATCATGGCGGCCGGCGGAGCGCTGGACGGACCGGCGCCTTACACGCGTCGATCGCAACTACACGCTGCTGGTGGTGCTTGGGGTCCTGCCGCTCACGCTCTTTCTAGCGATGACGCCCTTGCGCGGCGTGTTCACCGGCCCAAAGACCGGCGAAGGCCTGCTGCATTCGATCCCGTACCTCGCGCAGCATCCGTACTTGCTGTTCGGCGTGTATTACCTCGTATTCGATTTCGTCTACTACTGGATGCACCGGGCGCAGCACGCGATTCCCTGGTGGTGGGCGCTGCACAGCCTGCATCACAGCCAGCGCCAGGTGGGGTGCTGGACGAATCACCGCGACAGCCTGCTCGATGGCGTGCTCGAAAGCGCGATTCTCGCCTCGGTCGGCATCGTGCTCGGCGTCGAGCCCGCCGAGTTCGCTCTGCTCATGCTCGCGGGCGAGCTCGTCCAGGATTTCTCGCATGTCAATGCGCGCATCGGGTTCGGCCCGGTGTTCGACAAGGTGATCGTGGACCCGGTGTTCCATCGCCTGCATCACATGCGGGCGGACGCGGCGCGACCGGGCCTCCACAACTGCAACTTTTCGCAGGCATTTCCCATCTGGGACATCGTATTCAGGACCGGGCTCTATGGCGAAGCTGCGCGGCCGACCGGCGTCAGCGATCCGATGGTGGACGCGGACAACGCGCAGGGCCTCGTTGGCCAGCAGCTCGCGGCGCTCCGGCGCTTTTGGGGGGCGGTGCGTAGCAGATCGGGATGGCAGCCGGGCGATGTTTCTTTCGGGCCAGGTTACGCGCCCGTTCCCGACCGGGGGTGTAGGGATATTCCTACGCGACGCGACGGAGCGGGACTATAACGATTTCGATCCGCCCGGACCATCATGGATGCCTTCGCGTCCCTTAACGGGTCGCCGCAACCAAACGGAGAGATGCCATGGGTAAATATGTTCTGGGCTGGTTCCTCGGGGTGCCAGTCGTTGTCCTCGTCGTTGCCTACATGATTTTCCACT
>JANXRZ010000122.1 GCA_025352885.1 Pseudomonadota bacterium
CAATCCGGCGGCGCAGCTGGGCCGGGCGCGGCGCATCGACGACGCCGCGGGGCGGTACGTGGAATTCTGCAAGTCGACTTTCCCTTTCGAGCTCGACCTCAAGGGAATGAAGATCGTGGTCGACTGCGCGCACGGCGCGGCGTACCACGTCGGTCCGCACGTGTTCCACGAGCTCGGCGCCGATGTCGTGTCGATCGGCGTGGCGCCGGACGGGATGAACATCAACGACAAGGTCGGCGCGACGGCGCCTGCCGAACTGGTGGCGGAAGTCAGGCGCCAGAAGGCCGACTATGGCGTGGCGCTGGATGGCGATGCCGACCGCCTCGTCATGGTCGACGCGTCCGGCACGACCTATGACGGCGACCAGCTCCTGTATGCGGTCGTGAAGCACCGCGCGCGGCGCGAAAAAGTGGCCGGCGTCGCGGGCACGCTGATGACCAACCTCGGCATGGAGCAGGCCATCGCCCGCATGGGGATCCCTTTCGCGCGCGCCAAAGTGGGCGACCGGTACGTGCTCGAGATGCTGCGCGAAAAGGGCTGGCTCTACGGCGGCGAGAATTCGGGCCACATCATCTGCCTGGACAAGCACACCACGGGGGACGGCATCGTGTCGGCGCTCCAGGTGCTGGCTTCGATCCGCGAATCCGGCGACAGCCTGGCCGAGCTGACATCGGAGGTGTCCCTCTATCCCCAGGTGCTTATCAACGTGAAGGTGTCGCGCGGTTTCGACTGGACGAGGCATGCATCGATCGCGGGGGCCCAAAAAGAGGTAGAGCGCACGCTCGACGGGCATGGCCGCGTGCTGCTGCGTCCGTCCGGCACCGAGCCGGTACTGCGCGTGATGGTCGAAGGCGAGCCGCGCGCGGCGATCGAGGAGGGCGCAAAGGCGATTGCGGCCGCGGTGGAGCGGGCCGCGGGGGCATGAAAGTAATACTTTATTTTTTGTAGATTGGCTCTGCTGTTAGCTTCCACGCCAATTAGATTTCCATAAAAGGAAAATACGCCGCGCTCACATCTCGACCCGCGCGCCGAGCTCCACAACCCGGTTGGCCGGGATATTGAAAAAGTCGGTCACGCTGCCCGCGTTGCGCGAAAAGGCGGCGAAGATCCGGTCCTGCATGCCCGGAATCCCCCTCGTGCGGGCAAGCGGGACGACTTTCTCGCGCGACAGGAAGTAGGAAACCTCCAACGGTTCGACCTGCAGCCCGAGCGGACCGCACAGCTCGAGCGCGGCAACCACATCAGGACGGTTCATGAAACCGTAGTGGACCGTCACGCGCCAGCAATCGTTGGCCAGCGCCTCGCAGGTCACGCTGGCCTCGGCCGGTACCCATGGCACGTCGCGGAACTCGACCGTGAGGAAGACGTTGCGCTGGTGCAGGACCTTGTAATGCTTGAGGCTGTGCAGCAGGGCGTGGGGCGTCGAGTCCGGCGTCGAGGTGAGGAAAACCGCCGTTCCGCCGACACGCTGCGGCGGCGACATGAAGAGGGACTCAGTGAAAGCGCCGAGCGGGATCGACGAGCTGCGCAGGCGCTCAAGCAGAAGCGTGCGCCCGCGCTTCCAGGTCATCATCAGGCAGAAGATCGCCGCGCCGAGGAGGAGCGGAAACCACCCGCCTTCGAGGACCTTGTGCATGGCGGCCGAGAAAAATACGGCGTCCACCGCCATGAAGAATCCGGTCGCGGGAAGGCAAAGCCAGAGCGGATAGCGCCAGCCGTAGCGCAGTACGAAGAAGGTGAGGAACGTCGTCACGAGCATCGTGCCCATTACCGCCACGCCGTAAGCCGAAGCGAGCCGGGTGGATGAGCCGAACCCGACCACCGCCGCGGTGACCGCGGCAAGGAGGATCCAGTTCACCGCAGGCACGTAGATCTGGCCAATGGTTCTGGATGAAGTGTGCAGGACTGTCATGCGAGGCAGGTAACCCAGCTGGATGGCCTGCTGCGTCATGGAGTACGCCCCGGAAATCGTCGCCTGCGAGGCGATCACGGTTGCCGCGGTCGCCAACGCCACCATTGGATAAAGCGCCCACTGGGGGAAGGCGAGATAGAATGGATTTTCGAGGGCTTTCGGATCGGCAAGCAGGAGCGCGCCCTGCCCGAAATAGTTCAATACAAGCGCGGGCGCGACCAACGCGAACCAGGCCATGCGCACTGCACGCTTGCCGAAGTGCCCCATGTCGGCATAGAGCGCTTCCGCCCCCGTGATTGCGAGAAGCACCGACCCGAGGACCAGGAACGACGCATGGCCATGTGCGGTAACGAAGCGCAT
>JANXRZ010000138.1 GCA_025352885.1 Pseudomonadota bacterium
GCATCGATGAACGGCGCGGCCTTCGAAAAGGTGGACATGTGCGCCGGGGAGACGATCGCGTAGTCGACCGCCTTGCCCTGGTTCATGTAGGCAAAGTAATCCTTCTCGAGCCCCAACTCGCTGTTCTTGTGCAGCACGAAAGTGATCGGCTTGCCGTAGTACTTCTGCGTGAGCTCACCGAATTTCACCAGCGCCTTCGTGAAGGCATGGTCGTCCGTGAATTGCGAGGCGCCGTGCAGGGTGATGGTTTGCGCCGCAGCGGGGGAAGCGCAGACGGCCAGCGTGGCGGCGACGGCGAGGGCCGAGAGAATCGGATGGCGTTTCATTTTGTCTCCTTTGGTGGATGCTGCAGTCGTTCTTGTTTTTGTGCGTTCATTGTACGGACTCTTTCACGGCGTCGAGGCGGTAGCCCTCCCCGAGCTTGGCCAGCCGCAGCATCAAACGATCCCGTGGACCGCCAGAAGGGACGTCATGCGCTTGCATGCAAGGGTCGGATCGGCGAGCAAGCCCGCCGCATCCGCGAGCCTGAAGAGCTCCGACAAGTGCACGATGGACCGCGCGCCCTGCTGACCGCCGACCATGACGAAGTGGTCCTGGTGGCCGTTCAGCCAGGCCATGAACACGACGCCTGTCTTGTAGAAGCGCGTGGGGGCGCAAAAGATGTGGCGCGACAGCGGAACCGTCGGCGCGAGGATGGCGTGGTACTTCTTCTTGTCACCTTCGGCTAGCGCAGCCAGCGCGGCGGAGGCGGCCGGCGCAATCGAATCGAAGATGCCCAGCAGCGCCTCGGAGTGACCCTGGGCATCGCCTTCGATGAGTTCGGCGAAATTGAAGTCGTCGCCCGTGTACATGACGACGCCCTTGGGCAGGCGCCGCCGCATCGCGATCTCCTTGTCCTTGTCGAGCAGCGAGATCTTGATGCCGTCGACCTTGGCGGCGTTGCGCTTGAGCACCTCGAGGCACACGTCCATCGCGGCGTAGTGGTCCTTCTTCCCCCAATAGCCTTCGAGCGCCGGATCGAACATCTCGCCCAGCCAGTGGATGATCACCGGCTCCTTCACCTGCTTGAGGATGCGGTCGTAGACCGTACCGTAGTCCTCCGGCGACTTCGCGCAGGCCGCCAACCCGCGGCTGGCCATGAGGATGACGCGGCCGCCGAGTTTCTCGATTGCGGCGCACTGCTCTTCATATGCGGCGATGACCTCCGCGATGCTGAGATCCGCTCTCGGCTCGAGATGATCGGTCCCGGCGCCGCTCGCAACGACTGCGCCCGGGAAATCGCGCGCCGCGTCCACGGAGCGGCGAACCAGCTCGAGCGCATTTGGCCAGTCGAGACCCATGCCGCGCTGGGAGGTGTCCATCGCCTCGGCCACGCCGAGGCCATAGGACCAGAGGTGGCGGCGATAAGCGATCGTCTTGTCCCAGTCGATCGCGGCCTCAAGCCACGGGTCCCTGGCCGAGAAGGGCTCGGCCACGACGTGCGCGGCGCCGAGCGCCTTGCGCGTGAAGGGCTTCGTGGGTTTGGCAAACACAACCGGCTCGCGCAGCGAATACTCGGCGAGCCCGCCGCCGACCTGGGGCAGCTTGATCTTCATGCGGCCTCCTTCAGCCTTTGAGCGTGGGCACGTCCAGCCACTTGCGCTGCTTCCAGCTCTTGAGCCCGAGCTCCGCGAGCTGCACGCCGCGCGCCCCTTCCATGAGGTCCCAGCGGAAGTCGCCTTGCCCCGCCACGTGCTTGAGGAAGAGGTCCCACTGGGCCTTGAAGGCATTTTCGATCGGCGCGTTGTCGGGCACTTCCTGCCAGCCGGCGAAGAAATCGATCGGCTGCGGGATGTCGGGATTCCAAACAGGCTTGGGCGTGTTGACACGGGACTGCGTGAAGCAGCGGCGTAGTCCTGCGACGGCCGAGCCATGCGTGCCGTCGACCTGCAGCGTGAGCAAATCGTCCCGGCGCACGCGCACCGCCCACGAGCTGTTGAAATGCGCGATCGTGCCCCCATCGAGCTCGAACGTCGCATACGCCGCGTCATCGGCCGTGGCCTTGTACTTCTTGCCGTTCTCGTCCCAGCGGT